>JAACFO010000076.1 GCA_009937425.1 Gammaproteobacteria bacterium | reverse complement strand
TCGGCGATACGGCCGCCGAAGAGACTCGAAATTGAGCTTTCCAGACGCTCCTTACTGTAGCTGTAGCGATCTTCCTCCGGAAGAAACATCGTGACACCAAGCGCGCGCCCGCGCGGGATGATGCTCACCTTGTAGACTGGATCATGAGACGGCACGAGCAAGCCTACGATGGCGTGGCCGGCTTCGTGATAGGCCGTGAGTTTTTTCTCGGACTCACTCATCACCATGGACTTGCGCTCGGCGCCCATCATGATTTTATCCTTGGCTTTCTCGAAATTCTCCATGTCCACCGAGCGTTGATTGGCGCGGGCGGCGAACAGCGCGGCCTCGTTGATGAGATTGGCGAGATCGGCGCCGGAAAATCCGGGAGTGCCCCTGGCGATAATGCTGGGATTCACGTCCTTGTCCAGCGGCACCTTGCGCATGTGAACTTTGAGGATTTGCTCGCGGCCGCGAATGTCAGGCAATGGCACAACCACCTGGCGGTCGAATCGGCCGGGGCGCAGCAACGCGGGATCCAGCACGTCGGGACGGTTGGTAGCGGCGATGACGATGACACCTTCGTTGCCCTCGAAACCATCCATTTCCACCAGCAATTGATTCAAGGTCTGCTCGCGCTCATCGTGTCCACCGCCGAGGCCGGCGCCGCGATGGCGCCCGACGGCATCGATTTCATCGATGAAGATAATGCACGGCGCGTGCTTCTTGGCCTGCTCGAACATGTCACGCACCCGCGACGCACCAACGCCGACGAACATTTCGACAAAGTCCGAGCCGGAAATCGTGAAGAAGGGAACCTTGGCCTCGCCGGCAATGGCGCGGGCGAGCAGCGTCTTGCCGGTGCCGGGTGCGCCGACCATTAACACGCCCCGCGGGATCTTTCCGCCAAGCTTCTGGAACTTCGCCGGATCCTTGAGGAAATCCACCAACTCTGAAACTTCTTCCTTGGCTTCATCGACACCAGCGACGTCGGCGAAAGTTACTTTCACCTGATCCTCACCCAGCAATCGCGCGCGGCTCTTGCCGAAGGACAGCGCACCGCGGCCGCCGCCGCCACCCTGCATCTGACGCATAAAGAATATCCACACGCCGATGAGCAGCAGCATCGGGAACCAGGAAATGAAGATCTGCATGAGCAGACCCTGCTGCTCCGGCGCTTGCGCATCGATGACAACGCCGTTATCGAGCAGATCGCCCACCAGGGCGCTGTTGTCGGTCTCCGGCGTATAGGTGCTGAACCGATCGCCGTTCTGCATGACGCCCTGGATATGGCGATCCTCGATGAGCACCTTCTGCACGCGCCCGTTTTTGACGTCGGCGATGAACTGCGAGTAATCGACTTCGTGACTGGATGTGCGCCGTTGTCCAAAGTTGTTGAACACGGACATCAGCACCAGCGCGATGACTACCCAGAGAATTAGATTCTTAGCCATATGGAATTAAATGCTTATGTGAACGGGGGTATCAAACGGCCCGGAACGGGGGGGCCTTGCATATTCTCAAAAATCATCCGACGAAGCACGCCTCGATCGACTCCTGTGAGATGGGCCTTTCGGGACGCGCGATCAGCACAATGTGCCTTCCATGACCTCAGTTAAGCAGAATTGTCCGTTTTCCCCGCATAAATGTCTATGCGGGAAGTGTGCTCCAGTGCTCAACGGTAATGTTACACGACTATATGCCAAAACCTCGCCCCAGCAGATAATGCTCCGTCGATTTTCGCTTCGACGCGTCGGGCTTGCGAACCTTCGTTTCCCGGCAACGAGCCTTCATCGCCTCGAGAAACGCCGGATAATCGGCACCCTGAAACACTTTTATCAGCAGGGATCCGCCCGCTACCAGGTGCCTGTCCGCAAAGTCCAGGGCCAACTCCGCGAGCGCCATGGCGCGCGCTTGATCGCTGACCCGTATACCAGTCATGTTGGGGGCCATATCGGACAAAACAAGGTCTGCTGCCCTGCCTGCCAGGGCCGTCTCCAGGCGGCCCAGGGTCTCTGGCTCGCGAAAATCCCCTGGAATGACCTCCACCGAGGGCAATGGCTCCATGGGGAGGATATCCATGGCGATTACCCGGCCCCCGGGACGTATTCGCTCGGCTGCCAGCTGTGACCACCCCCCAGGCGCGGCACCCAAATCCACCACCACCTGCCCGGGGCCGAAAATACTGTCGCGATCGTCGATTTCGGCGAGCTTGTACGCGGCACGGGAACGGTAGCCCTCCCGGACTGCGCGCTTCACGAATTCATCGTTGCGATGCTCCTGCAACCAGCGGGCCGTTTTTCTCCCGCGGCTCACTCCGGGGCGCTCCCTGAAGCTGCTATGATCGGCGCCCATGTCCCCCGAGCCGGACCCGGAACGCCGCCAACCGAGACACACGCAACAGTGCCATTGCCAGAAAAACTATCGGGAAAACAGCGCCGCGCCCTGCGCGCCAGGGCCCACCATCTCAATCCGGTGGTGAGCGTCGGCGCCGCCGGGCTCAGCGACGGCGTGCTCGCCGAGCTCGATGTGGCCCTCGACGGACACGAGCTGGTCAAGCTGCGCATTAGCGCTGATGACCGAGCACAACGGAAAGAGTTGATCGACACCTTGTGCCGGCGGGCAAATGCCGAACTCATACAACGTATTGGGCACACTGCCGTGCTCTACAGAGAACGTCCCGAGGTGGAACCACCCGCCACCATTAAACGTATTTCACCGAAATAATTTCGTAGTCTCTGGCTCCTCCCGGGGCGTCGAAGCTTATCTCATCGCCCTCGAATTTCCCGATCAAGGCGCGTGCAATAGGCGAGGAAATGGAGATCAGCCCGATGCTGATATCGGCCTCCATCTCTCCCACTATCTGGTAGGTCACCTCCGCCTCCGCGCTCATGTCATAGAGCTCCAGGGTCGCCCCGAACACGACCCGGCCCTCGGTACTCAAGCGGCTGACGTCGATAATCTCCGCCTCGCCCAGGCATTGTTCGATGGCCGCAATACGGCCTTCGGTGAAGCCCTGCTCTTCCTTGGCCGCGTGGTACTCCGCGTTTTCTTTCAAATCGCCGTGGGCACGGGCTTCGGCGATGGCATTGATGATGCGCGGCCGATCCACGGATTTCAGCTTTTGCACCTCGGCGCGCAACTTCTGCGCGCCCTGGGTAGTTAATGGTGTTCTCCTCACGCTGCCACCTCCCGGTGGAGATCCTGCAATCGGTTGACATCCGTGGCATCGAGTTCCCGGATGGCCATCACAATGGCCTTGGCCCCGGCCATGGTGGTCGTGTACGGCACCTTGTGCTGCACGGCCGAGCGGCGGATGGTGAAAGAGTCCGCAATGGCTTGTCGCCCTTCGGTGGTGTTCACGATAAAGTCGACGCCGCCATTCTTCAACAAATCGACCACGTGGGGTCTACCTTCCAGCACCTTGTTCACATGGGTGCAGACGACCCCCGCTTCGGACAATGCCCCACGGGTTCCGCTGGTGGCAACCACCTGGAAGCCGGCGGCGACCAAATCCCGTGCGATTTCCACGCATTGCGCCTTGTCCCCGTCCTTGACGCTGATAAATGCACTGCCCCCCGTGGGCAGGACGTCCCCCGCCGCCAGCAAGGCTTTAGCGAAGGCTTCACCAAAATTGCGCCCCACCCCCATGACCTCGCCGGTGGATTTCATCTCCGGGCCCAGCAGTGTATCGACCCCGGGAAACTTCGCGAAGGGAAATACCGCTTCTTTGACAGAAAAGTACTTCGGCACGGATTCGACGGTCGCATTCTGATCCACCAGGGACTCACCCAGCATGCAGCGGGTCGCGACGCGCGCAAGGGATACGCCGGTGGCCTTGGATACGAACGGCACCGTGCGCGACGCGCGCGGATTCACCTCGAGGATGTAGATGCGGTCGCGCTGAATGGCGAACTGAATGTTCATCAATCCCACAACATTGAGACGCAACGCGAGCGCTCGGGTCTGTACGCGAATTTCGTCTTGAATCGCCGCGGATAAACTGCACGGCGGCAACGAGCAGGCGGAATCGCCGGAATGCACACCCGCCTGTTCGATATGCTCCATGACGCCGCCGATCAGCACGTCTCGACCATCGCACAGCGCGTCCACATCCACCTCAATGGCATCATCCAGGAAACGGTCCAACAGCACCGGCGCAGAATGCGACACCGCCACGGCGTTACGCATGTATGCCTCCAGATCGTCTTGACCGTAGACGATCTCCATGGCCCTGCCACCGAGAACATAGGACGGCCGCACCACCAGCGGATAACCTAATTCGCCCGCCAGGCGCACCGCCTCATCGATTGTTCTGGCGGTGCAATTAGGCGGTTGATGCAGGCCGAGCTCTTCGATAAGTTTTTGAAAACGCTCGCGATCTTCCGCCAGGTCGATGGACTCGGGGCTGGTGCCGATGATCGGTGCACCGGCCGCTTCCAGATCCCGTGCGAGCTTCAAGGGCGTCTGCCCGCCGTACTGGACGATGATCCCGTCGGGGCGCTCCACGTGAATGATCTCCAGCACGTCCTCCAGGGTCAGCGGCTCGAAGTAGAGCCGGTCGGAGGTGTCGTAGTCGGTGGAGACGGTCTCGGGATTGCAATTGACCATGATCGCCTCGCAGCCGGAATCACGCACCGCCAGCGCCGCCTGCACGCAACAGTAGTCGAACTCGATACCCTGGCCGATGCGATTCGGTCCGCCGCCGAGCACCATGATCTTACGCCGCGACGTTGGCTGCGCCTCGCACTCCTCCTCATAGGTCGAGTACATGTAAGCGGTAGAGGCTTCGAACTCCGCAGCGCAGGAATCTACGCGCTTGAACACCGGACGCACACCCAACCCGTAGCGGTGCTGGCGCATCTCGCTTTCACTCACACCGAGCAAGTGCGCCAGGCGCTGATCCGAGAAGCCTTTGCGCTTGAGCCCCATCAAACGCTGGAAATCGAGATCCCTCAAGGCACAACTCGTGAGGGCTTGCTCCTCGGCCACCAGTTCCTGGATCTGGGCGACGAACCACGGGTCCACCCCGGAGTACTCATGGATTTCCGCGCCACTCAGGCCGAGACGTAAGCCATCGGCCAGGTAGCGCAGACGCTCGGGGCCGGGGTTGCGCAGCTCGGCCTTGATTTGCGCGCGGGCGATGTCGGCGCTGTCACCCTGACCATAACCATCTTCAGTGAGAACGATCTCATCGAGACCCGAGAGATCGTTCTCCAGGCTGCGCAACGCCTTTTGCAAGGATTCCTGGAAGGTACGGCCGATTGCCATGGCCTCACCGACGGATTTCATCTGCGTGCCCAGGCGCGGATCAGCCTGGGGAAACTTTTCGAAATTGAACCGTGGCACTTTCGTCACCACGTAGTCGATAGTCGGCTCGAAGGACGCCGGCGTCGCGCCACCGGTAATTTCGTTGTCGAGTTCGTCCAGGGTGTAGCCAACGGCGAGTTTGGCGGCCACCCGGGCAATGGGAAAACCGGTGGCCTTGGAAGCCAGCGCCGAGGAGCGCGACACCCGCGGATTCATTTCGATAATGACCAGGTGCCCGTCGGCGGGATTAACAGCGAACTGCACGTTGGAACCACCGGTATCGACACCGATCTCGCGCAACACCGCGATTGAGGCGTCGCGCAGCAGCTGGTACTCCTTATCGGTGAGAGTCTGTGCCGGCGCGACGGTGATGGAATCACCGGTATGCACTCCCATGGCGTCGAAGTTCTCGATGGAGCAGATGATGATGCAGTTGTCCTTGCAGTCGCGCACCACCTCCATCTCGAATTCCTTCCAGCCGATCACGGATTCCTCGAGCAGAACCTCGTGGGTCGGGGACGCTTCCAGTCCCCGTTCGCAAATATCCAGGAACTCCTCACGGTTGTAGGCGATACCACCGCCGCTGCCCCCCAGGGTGAAGGAGGGGCGCACGATAGTGGGAAAGCCGATGTCGGCCTGGGCCACGCGGGCGGCATCCAGATCCCGTACCATCACCGCCCGCGGCACGTCGAGGCCGATACGCGTCATGGCTTCGCGAAACTGTTCGCGATCTTCCGCCATGTCGATGGATTTGCGCGACGCTCCGATCATTTCCACTCCGAAGGCCGACAGTACGCCTTCTCGATCCAGATCCAGGGCGCAATTCAACGCGGTTTGGCCACCCATGGTGGGCAGCAACGCCTGGGGGCGCTCTTTCTCGATAATCTGTGCCAACGCCTGCCAGTGAATCGGCTCGATATAGGTGGCGTCGGCCATCCCCGGGTCGGTCATGATGGTCGCTGGATTGGAGTTGGCGAGAACGACCCGATAGCCCTCTTCGCGCAGTGCCTTGCACGCTTGCGCGCCGGAATAATCGAACTCGCAGGCCTGACCGATAACGATGGGGCCGGCGCCGATGATGAGTACGCTTTCGATGTCGCTGCGCTTGGGCACGTCTACGCTTCCACTGCCGCCGGCGAGGTCACGCGCCGCGTATTCATCAATTCGATGAAATGATTGAACAGGCCTTTGATGTCGTGGGGACCGGGGCTTGCTTCCGGATGGCCCTGAAAACCGAATGCGGGGTGTTCCGTGAAGTGCACGCCCTGCAGTGAGCCGTCGAACAACGATCGATGGGTTGCGCGGATGTTCCCGGGAAGGCTCGCCTCATCCACTGCGAAGCCATGGTTCTGACTGGTAATCAGCACATTCCCCGTGTCCAGGTCCTGCACCGGATGGTTGGCGCCGTGGTGCCCGAATTTCATTTTCGCCGTGCGCGCACCGCCGGCCAGCGCCAGAATCTGGTGACCCAGGCAAATGCCGAAAATAGGGATCCCGGTATCCAATAGCGCACGCACCGCGCCGATGGCGTAGTCGCAGGGCTCGGGATCTCCGGGTCCGTTTGACAAAAATATGCCGTCGGGGGACAGGGCCAGAACGTCCTCGCTGGAGGTGGTCGCCGGGACCACGGTCAGTTGACAGCCGCCCTCGCTGAGAATGCGCAGAATATTGCGCTTGACGCCGAAATCGTAGGCCACCACCCGCAATGGCCGCCGTTCCAACGCCAGCGCCTCGTATCCCCCATCGAGGCGCCAGGTGCCCTCGTCCCAGTCATAGTTTTGCCGCGTGGAAACTTCCCGGGCCAGATCCATGCCCTCCAGTCCCGGGAATGCGCGCGCTGCCGCCAGGGCGGCTTCCTCGTCGATAGCGGAACCCGTATCGGCGGCCACCAGGCAAGCATTCTGAGCACCCTTGTCACGCAGAATGCGTGTCAGGCGCCGGGTATCGATGCCCGACATGGCGACGACCTTTTGAGTGTGGAGCATTTCCCGCAGTCCGCCCGCGGCCCGCCAGCTGTTGAAGGTCGCGGGAACATCGCGTACCACCAGCCCGCTGGCATGCACACGCGCGGCCTCGTCGTCCTGGGGGTTGGTGCCCACATTGCCGATGTGGGGATAGGTCAGGGTGATGATCTGCCGGCAATAGGAAGGATCGCTCAAGATCTCCTGGTAGCCGGTCATGGCGGTGTTGAAAACGGCCTCGCCCACGACCCGGCCGGGCACGCCGATGGAATCGCCTCGAAACCGGCTGCCGTCCTCCAGAATCAGAAGGGCCGGGCTTGTCACTCTGTCCCCCTTTTCCGCTTTTCGCCCTGCGCACATAAAAAGACGGGAGCGCCTTCAAAAGCCGCCCCCGTCTCGGATTCGTCTGACACCGCTGCTTGCTGTCCTGAATGCGCCGCGTGTAACAAAAGGATCATAAAGTAGGAGTAGCCAGATTGTCCATCACAGCTCTGCTCCCTCTCCCTCTGGGAGAGGGTTGGGGTGAGGGGGGATCGAGGAATTTCCCTCACCCCGGCCCTCTCCCGCAAGCGGGAGAGGGAGCAGAGGCAGATCACAGGCCGAGCACGTCCTGCATGTCGTATATGCCCGCATCCTTGTCCATGATCCAGCGCGCGGCGCGTAGTGCGCCATGGGCAAAATTCACACGGCTCGATGCACGGTGCGTAATCTCCACGCGCTCACCGGTGCCGGCGAACATTACCGTGTGCTCGCCGACGATATCGCCGGCGCGCACGGTTTCAAATCCGATGGTGCGGCGGTCCCGCTCGCCGGTGTGGCCTTCCCTGCCATACACCGCGCAATCCGCCAGGTCACGGCCGAGCGCCTCGGCAACCACCTCACCCATACGCACCGCTGTACCCGAAGGTGCATCCACCTTGTGGCGATGATGTGCTTCGATGATTTCCACATCGACCTCGTCGCCCAATGCCCGCGCCGCGACCTCCAGCAGCTTGAAGCAAAGATTGACCCCGACGCTCATGTTCGGCGCCAGCACGACTGCAATATGCTCGGCATCCGCCGCCACGCTGGCACGCTGCGCCACCGTGAATCCCGTGGTGCCGACCACCGCGCGCTTACCAGCAGCGCGGCAGATGTGGATGTTCTCGGTGCTTGCCTCGGCAACAGTGAAATCGACTAATACGTCGAAGTCGTTGCCGATGGCTTGCAGTGAATCACCCACCGGCACACCGATCTCCCCTATTCCGGAGAGTAAGCCCGCGTCCTGACCCACGAAGGGATTACCGGGCACCTCGACGGCCCCCGCCAAACGCACACCATCGAAATCCTGGCTCGCGCTGACCAGGGTTCGCCCCATGCGGCCGGCGGCGCCGGTAATGGCGATTCGGATCGGAGTGCTCACGAGGTCAAGTTTTCAAAAAACGTCTTTACGCTATCCAGCCAGGTGGATGCGCGCGGGTCGTGGGTGCGTTTGCTTTCGCGAATAGAACTATCGAATCCACGCAGCATGTCCTTCTGCTTGGCGGTCAAATTAACCGGTGTTTCAACGACCACTTTGCAGATGAGATCACCAGGCCCACCGCCGCGTACCGGCTTGACGCCTTTGCCACGCAAGCGGAACAACTTTTCGGTCTGAGTTTCTGTCGGAATCTTCAGATTCACGCGGCCGTTGAGCGTCGGCACCTCCAGCTCGCCACCTAGACTTGCGGTAACAAAGCTAATTGGAACCTCGCAGAACAGATTGGCACCGTCGCGAATGAATATGGGATGCTCGCACACATTAACTTCGACGTACAAATCCCCCGGGGGCCCGCCCCGCTCCCCGCTCTCACCCTCTCCGGTAAGCCGGATGCGATCGCCGTTGTCGACTCCAGGGGGCACCTTCACCGACAGGGTCTTGTACTCGTGCACGCGGCCTTCTCCGCGGCAGGTCTTACAGGGATCGCTGATGACCTTGCCGGTACCACGGCATCGCGGACAGGTCTGCTGGATGGAGAAAAATCCCTGTTGAACGCGCACCTGACCCTGGCCGTTGCAGGTGGCGCAGCTTTCCGGACTGGTGCCGGGAGTAGCGCCGCTGCCGGAGCAATCTTCACACTCGGTTCTGCTCGGCACGCGGATTTTCGAAGTGGTGCCGAATACGGCCTCTTCAAGATCGAGGGTCAGATCGTATTTCAAATCGGCGCCGCGATAAACGCGTTCGCCTCCACGCCCACCGAAGATATCGCCAAACACTTCGTCGAAGATGTCGCGGAACCCGGCACCGGCGCCGGCACCAGCCGAGGGGTCCACGCCTGCATGGCCGAACTGATCGAATGCGGCGCGCTTGCGCGGATCGGATAAAACTTCGTAGGCCTCTTTCGCTTCCTTGAAGTGCGTTTCTGCTTCTTCGGAGTCGGGATTGCGATCCGGATGGTATTTCATTGCAAGGCGCCGGTAGGAGCCCTTCAATTCAGCGTCGCTCGCATTGCGCGACACACCCAGAACTTCGTAATAATCCCGCTTCGACATGACCTACATGCGAAAAAGGCGCGGAGTCCAGCGACCCCGCGCCATCAGTAACTTACGATTTACGAACGCAATTTAACTCAAGGCAACTTACTTGTTGTCTTCGTTGACTTCCTCGAACTCGGCGTCGACCACGTCGTCGCCTGCCTGAGCGCCACCGGCTTCGGCTTCGGCGCCGGCTTCCGGGGAGGCTTGCGCCGCATCCTGCTGGTGAACCCGTTCGGTAAGCTTGCCCGAGAGTTCCGCCAGGGTTTGCGCCTTGGCTTCGATATCGCTCTGATCGTCGGTTTTGATCGCCTCTTCCAGAGCCACGATAGCCGCCTCGATATCGGTCTTCTCCTGGGCCTCGACCTTCTCACCGAGCTCCGTCAGGGTCTTCCTGGTGGCGTGCGCCAGATTGTCCGCCTGGTTACGCGCATTCACGAGCTCGTGGAACTTCTTGTCCTCGGCTGCGTGCGCCTCGGCATCCTGAACCATGCGATCGATCTCTTCGTCCGCCAGTCCGCTGGATGCGCGAATGACAATCGACTGCTCCTTGCCCGTCGCCTTGTCTTTCGCCGACACGTTGAGAATGCCGTTGGCATCGATGTCGAAAGCAACGTCGATTTGCGGCATACCGCGCGGCGCCGCGGGAATGTCGGCGAGGTCGAATCGGCCAAGCGACTTGTTCGCAGTGGCCACGTCGCGCTCGCCCTGGAGCACGTGCACGGTAACGGCGCCCTGATTGTCCTCGGCCGTCGAGAAAACCTGCGACGCCTTGGTGGGGATCGTCGTGTTCTTCTCGATGAGCTTGGTCATCACACCGCCAAGGGTCTCGATACCCAGCGATAGCGGCGTCACGTCGAGCAACAGTACGTCCTTGACGTCGCCGGCGAGCACGCCGGCCTGAATAGCGGCGCCCACCGCGACCGCTTCGTCGGGATTGACATCCTTGCGCGGCTCCTGGCCGAAGATGCCCTGGACCATCTCCTGAACCTTGGGCATGCGTGTCTGTCCGCCCACCAGGATGACGTCGGAGATATCCGAACCGCTGAGGCCCGCATCCTTCAATGCCACTCTGCAAGGCTCGACGGTGCGCTGGATGAGATCCTCGATGAGCGACTCGAGCTTTGCCCGCGTCAGCGTCATGTTGAGGTGCTTCGGTCCGCTGGCATCCGCCGTTACGTAGGGCAGATTGATCTCGGTTTGCTGGCTCGAAGAGAGCTCGATCTTGGCCTTCTCCGCAGTTTCTTTGAGACGCTGCAGGGCCAGAGGATCGTTTTGCAGATCGATACCCGATTCCTTTTTGAACTCGTCGGCCACGTAATCGATGATGCGCATATCGAAGTCTTCGCCACCGAGGAAGGTGTCACCGTTGGTGGACAACACCTCGAACTGGTGCTCGCCGTCGACTTCCGCGATCTCGATGATGGAGACATCAAAGGTGCCGCCGCCCAGATCGTAGACCGCAATCTTGGAGTCACCGCGCCGCTTGTCCATACCATAGGCGAGCGCTGCCGCCGTCGGCTCGTTGATGATCCGCTTGACCTCGAGTCCGGCGATACGGCCGGCATCCTTGGTGGCCTGGCGCTGGGAATCGTTGAAATAGGCCGGCACCGTGACCACGGCCTCGGTCACCGGCTCACCGAGAAAGTCCTCGGCGGTTTTCTTCATCTTCATGAGCACGCGGGCGGAAATCTCCGGCGGAGCCTTGGCGCTGCCTTTCACCTCTACCCAGGCGTCACCGTTCTCCGCGCCGACGATCTTGTACGGCACCATATCCATATCGCGCTTCACCACCTTGTCTTCGAAACGCCGGCCGATGAGACGCTTGACCGCGTATACGGTGTTGTGCGGATTGGTGACTGCCTGGCGCTTGGCGGACTGACCGACCAGCACCTCGTCATCCTTGGTGTACGCGACAATCGACGGCGTGGTTCTATCACCCTCGCTGTTCTCGATCACGCGCGGCTTCTCACCCTCCATGACAGCCACGCACGAATTCGTGGTGCCGAGGTCGATGCCGATTATTTTGCCCATTTTTGCGTTCTCCGTTGACTGGTCGCCAATTCCGATTTCGACTCCCGTAGATATATGGCCGCCTGGCCGGAAATCAAGCCTGCCCTTGCCCTGAACAGGTCTCTTCGCGAGGGATCCTCACTGGGCGACGATGACCATGGCCGGGCGCAAAAGCCGGTCGTTCAATAAATAGCCCTTCTGCACCACCGTGACGACGGTGCCGGCCTCCACGCCCACCGCCTCCTGGATGGACATTGCCTGGTGATACTCCGGGTCGAAGCTCTGGCCCTCGGGATTCACTTCCTGGAGCCCGAACTTATCGATGGCGGCACTGAAAAGCTTCAACGTGAGCTCGAGCCCCTCGCGCAGCTTGTCCGCGTCCGTCTCTTTGTCCTCGGCGGCGTTCAAACCCAGCTCGATGCTGTCCTTGACGGGCAGGAGCTCGGTCATGAAGCGCTCGAGGCCGAACTTGTGCGCTTTTTCGATATCCCGCGCCGCGCGTTTGCCGAGATTCTCCAGCTCCGCCCTGGCCCTGAGAAAATCGTCCAGGTGCGATGCCGCCTCGTCTCGGGCTTCTTGCAGCTCCATTTCCAAATCCGGCGCGGGCAGCGCCTCGGAATCCCCACCCTTGGCCGACCCGGGCTCCTCGGTCATCGTGTCCACGTCGGCGCTGGAATGTGCCTCGGTGGAGGCCGCCGTTCCATCGCTGCTGCCGTTGCCGCGCTCGGGGTACTTTCGCTTGACCATGAATTAAGACTCCATTTATCCCGGCTGACGTTTGCACGCCGGGGTCCGGTGCGACAGCGGCAAACGCTGCCGATGCCGCGGGATCAGCCAAAATATGGGGATCAGTGCTGCTTATTCAAGGCCGCGCTGAGCAGACGGGCGGTGATATCGACAATCGGTATGACGCGCTCGTAGGCCATGCGCGTCGGCCCGATGACACCGAGCACGCCGAGGACTTCCTCGTCTGAACCGTAGGGGGCCGTGATCACGCTGCACTCGTCCAGGGCGTTGTAACCAGACTCCTCGCCGATGAAGATTTGCATGCCGGTGGCATGCAGCGACTGATCGAGCAGGTGCAGCAAATCGCGCTTCTCATTGAACGCCTCGAATAGCCGCCGCAACTTGTCCATGTCGCCGAGTTCGCCAGCATCCATCAAATTCGTCTGCCCGGCCACCATGACCTCGTCGGCGTCTGGCTCCGTGACCAGGGCCTTCTCGGCCATCTCCACCGCCGCCAGCATCATCGCATTCATGCTCTCGCGGGCGTCGCGAAGCTCGGCCAGGATCTCATCGCGTACCGTCTTCAGGTCCTTTCCCGCGCACAGGCTGTTCAGATAATTGGCCGCCTGCTGCAACTCCGAAGGACCATAGAGGCGCCCGGTGCGTATGACGCGGTTTTGCACTTCGCGCTCATTGACCACCAGGATGACCAGCACCTGATCCTCGGACAGGGACAGAAACTCCACCTGGCGCAGGGTCACCTGCTCCTGGCGCGGCAGCATGATAACGCCCGCCAGATGCGTGATGTCCGAGAGCAGCGAAGAGGCGGACTCCATCAGGGCGCCGCGGTTCTGGGCCGGGTCCAACTGCTCTTTGAGCATCGCCACCTGGGCGCCCTCCAGAGGTTCGATGCGCAACAGGGTATCGACGAAGAAACGGTAGCCCTGGTCGGTGGGTACGCGCCCGGCGGAGGTATGGGGGGAGCGCAGCAGGCCGAATTCTTCCAGGTCCGCCATCACATTACGCACCGTCGCCGGGCTCAAATTCAGGGCCGAATCCCGTGACAGGGTGCGCGAACCCACCGGCTGACCGTCGCGGATATAGCGCTCCACCAACGCCTTGAACAGGAATTGGGCGCGCTCGTTGAGACGGGCATCATTGGAATCGGCCGACACGTGCTGAACTCCGGCATAAGCACCTTGACTCGGGAAATTTAGCACTCTCCCAGCGTGTCTGCCAATACATCCCCGCGCGGATGTTGGCCTCGCCAACCGGCAGCGTGCTAACTTTCCGGGCGCTAACGGCATTCCCCGTCCCTTGAATTGCCGGCACAACCTGCGAGGAGCAAGCCGTCCCGATGGCTGACAAATTCCACACCATAGGCCTTATCGGCAAGCATGGAGACGAGAGTGTCGCCCGGACGCTGGAACAACTGATCGCCCTTCTGCGCGGCGCCAGGGCAGAAGTGCTCTTCGATGCGGAGAGCGCTAGAAATCTGCCGAGCTTCGGACTGCCGGTGGTGGACCGCCAGACCCTGGGAACGCGCTCGGATCTGGTGATCGTGGTGGCCGGCGACGGCACTTTTTTGAACGCGGCACGCTCTCTGGTGGATCTCGACGTACCGCTGCTGGGTGTTAACCTCGGCCGTCTGGGTTTCCTCGCCGACGTCATGCCCGCGGAGATGACCGATAGACTCAAGGACGTGCTGGCCGGCGACTACGACGAAGAAAGCCGTTTTCTGCTCGACGCACGGGTCGTTCGCGACGGCCGGGACGTCTTACAGGGCGCGGCGCTCAACGAAGTCGTGGCGCACAAGTGGCATATTGCACGGCTCATCAACTTCGAGACTTATATCAATGACCGTCTGGTCAATACCCAGCGCTCCGACGGGTTGATCGTGGCGACACCCACCGGTTCCACCGCCTACGCACTGTCGGGTGGCGGTCCAATTCTGCACCCGGGCCTCGATGCCGTGGTTCTGGTGCCCATCTGTCCGCATACCTTGAGCAGCCGCCCGTTGGTTGTGTCGGCGGACAGCGAAATTGAAATTCGTATGATCCACAGCGGCACGCAGCCCGAAGCCCAGCTGACCTGTGACGGACAAATGACCCTGGAGCTCGCCCCAGCGGATCGCATCATCATCCGTCAGAAAAAGAACCGCTTGCGCCTGGTGCACCCGCGGGGCCACGACTACTTCGCGACCCTGCGCGCCAAGCTGCACTGGGCCAGGGAGTTGTAGGTGCTGGCTCACCTCAGTGTCCGCGATTTCGCCATCGTCGAGGGTCTGGATCTGGAGTTGCACGCCGGCATGACCGTGCTCACGGGGGAAACAGGCGCCGGAAAATCCATCCTCATCGATGCCCTGGGGCTTACCCTCGGGGAGCGGGCGAGCACCAAGGTGGTAAGAAGCGGCGCCGAGCGGGCCGAAGTAGTGGCGGTGTTCGAGCTTTCACAGGACAGCGACGCAAGCCGCTATCTCGCCGAGCAGGATCTCGCCAGCGCCGACGACGAGTGTATCCTGCGGCGCATCATCGGCAGTGACGGCCGTTCCCGGGCCCACGTCAACGGCCGGCCGGTGCCCTTGCAGACATTGCGCGAGCTCGGCGATTTACTCGTCGACATCCACGGTCAGCACGAACACCAGTCGCTGCTCAAAGGCGCCGTGCAACGCCGCATACTCGACGAATACGCCGGCCACGGCGAGGCGCTCGCACGGGTGGCGGCGCTACACGATCAATGGCAGACGACCCGCGCGGCCCTTGAACAACTCGCCGGCGGGCCCGAGCAACGCTTGCAGCGCCTCGACTATCTCCGTTATCAACTCGACGAACTCGACAGCCTCGATATTCAGAGCGGTGAGATCGAGACCCTGGACAGAGAGCACCGGCGCCTCAGTCACGCCAGCGAGTTGCTCGGCAACTGTGCGCGCAGTGTCGACGACATCGACGGCGACGGTGAGATGGCGCTCACCACGCGGCTTGCCGCGGTGCTGGGCGCACTGGAGGAGATGGCCGTCATCGACCCCGGCGTGGAAAACATCCGCAGCCTGCTCGACGGCGCCGGGATTCAACTCAGTGAAGCGGCCGCGGAGTTGCGTCACTACCGGGATACCATCGACATCGACCCGGCGCGCCTGCAGAGCATGAATGAGCGCCTCACGGCCATTCACGACACCGCCCGCAAGCATCAGGTAGAGGCTCGCGAGCTGCCTGCGCTGCGGCGCAGCCTGGGCGATGAAATTGCGCAACTGGAAGGCGCCAGCTTGCGCCTCACGGAGCTTGAAAGCGCACTGCAGGAGTGTTTGCAAAGTTACGCCGAGGCCGCCGGGGAATTGCACCAAAGCCGTGTCCGCGCCGCCGAAACCCTCTCCGAAGCCATCAGCGCGAACGTGCGCGCCCTGGGCATGCCCCAGGGGCAACTACACATCGGCATCGAGGCGAACTTCGACGCACCGCCTTCGAGAACCGGGGCGGACTCGGTGGCGTTTCAAGTAGCGGTGAATCCCGGTCAACCGATGCTGCCGCTGGCGAAGGTGGCATCCGGGGGCGAGCTTTCCCGCATCAGCCTCGCCATCCAGGTCATCGCCACGCAAACCAGCGGCGTGCCCACGTTGATATTCGATGAGGTGGATGCGGGAATCGGCGGGCGGGTGGCAGAGATCGTCGGCCGTGAGCTACGCGCGTTGGCGAACAATCGACAGGTGCTGTGCGTCACTCATCTGCCCCAGGTGGCGTCGCTGGCGCAACAGCACGTGCAGGTGCAAAAGCACAGCAAGCGGCGCAAGACGCACACGGATTTACGCAGCTTGAGCGGCGAAGGGCGGGTGGAGGAGATCGCCCGCATGCTGGGCGGGGTGACCATCACCGACCAGGCCCTGGCACACGCACGGGAAATGCTGGAACGCACCTGACGCAGACGATTCGGTTTGTGGCGTTATAATATTCGCTTTCATCAGCGTCGGTGACGACCCCACAGCATGCCTGTCAACTCCCGTAAAAACCCCTGGCCAATACTCGCCCTGATTGCCTGCCTGGGCGTCTCGGCGTGCTCCGGGAAATTTCCGGGCATATATCGCATCCCTATTCAGCAGGGCAACGTCATCACCGTCGAGATGCTGCAACAGCTCGAGCTCGGCATGGACAAACGCAAGGTCAGCTTCATACTCGGCACGCCGTTGGTCACCGACGCCTTCCACCTGAACCGCTGGGACTACTTTTACAGCTACGAACCCGGCAGCGGTGCCCGCGAACAACAAACTGCGTCGTTGTTTTTCGAGGAAGATCGTCTTACACGCATCGATGCCAACATCAATTCTCAGCTTGAATTCCACACCGTCACGAAGGCAAGCGACAATGTGCTCATCGTTCCAAAGAAGAAAAAGGGCGGTTTCTTCGCAGCATTGACGCCGGCCTTCGTGGCAAAAGAGGAAGAGGAGATCAAGCAGGACGAGATCGCCAGATCTCTGGATAGCGGCTTCAACGAGCCGCAACCCGGATCCGAGGTGGCCGCGGCCAGCGAAGAGACCGGCGAAGCGCTGGATCCCGCGCTTGCGGCGCCGGCCATAATTGGACCCGGTCTGGGCAGCGTGACAACACCGAGCGAAGTCTATGCGCCCAATTCGTCCGCTGAATTCAACACAGCCGGCGCCTGGTCGACGCCGGCTGGCGACACCATCGAGACGATCTCCGCCGAGACCAGGAGTCAGGCCAGGTACCTGGAAGAGCTGTTCGGCGATTTCGGTGCCGGCCCGGCACCAGCGGTGGCGCCCGCCCCTGAAGCGATCTCTGAACCGAGCGTCGTCAGATCGAGCATTCTCACGGGGACCACCAGGGACTGAGCAGGTCTCAGGCTCCGTTTTTCCGACGAACCCGGGAACGGGCTGCGCGTTGGCGCCTGGCCTCTTTCGGATCGACCTGCAAGGGGCGGTAGATCTCCACCCGATCTCCTTGCGCCAACGGCGCGCAGGGTGACACCGGAATTCCGAAGACGCCGATGGCGGCGGTGTTCGGGTCCATGTCCGGAAACTGTTCCGCCAGCCCCGAGCGCCGCACCGCTTCCCCCGCGCTGGTTCCCACCGGCACCTGCAAGGGCACGATCACCTGTTTGTCCGCCTCTGCGTAGGCCACCTCGACGTCGATAACATGGACCTCAACCATACAGCTGTTTCGCCCGCCGGCAGAAAGCCTCGACCATGGTATTCGCAATTTCGCTGAACAGTGGGCCCAGAGTTCGCCGCAGCAGGGCATTGGAAAACTCGAATTCGAGATCCAGAACGATGCGACTGCCCTCCCCGTCCAGGGTCATGAACTGCCAGCAACCCTGCAGATGCTTGAACGGCCCATCGATCAAGCCGATGTCGATGCGCGAGTCCCTGGTCATGACGTTGCGGGTGGTGAAGGTTTTGCGGATCGGACCACGGCCGATTTCGAGGCTCGCTTCGACGGTCTCCTCGCCGGGGGCGCGCACGCGCGCGTTGCGGCACCAGGGGAGAAAGCCCGGGTATTTCTCCACGTCCGCCACCAGCGCATACATCTTGCTGGCCGCGTAGGGAACTAGGGCACTTCTGCTGACTGTTTGACGCATCTGGACCACCGCAACGGCGGGATGTTATCACAGGCGTCTACCGGCGCCGCCCGGGTTGTGAAACAATCCGCAAGCTCTGGAATTGCCATGGGAAAGAAAAAGAAACGCAAAGGCGCAGGCACCAACACCATTGTTCAAAATAAGAAGGCGCGCCACGACTACTTTATCGAAGATACCTTCGAGGCCGGCCTGGCCCTGCAAGGCTGGGAGGTCAAAAGCGTGCGCGAGGGCCGCGCCCAGCTGCGCGAGGCTTACGTGGTGCTGAAGGACAACGAAGCCTGGCTCATCGGCGCCCACATCACCCCGCTCCTCAGCGCTTCCACCCACATCACGGCCGAACCCACCCGCAGCCGCAAACTGCTCCTGCACCGCGAGCAAATCGACCGCCTCATCGGCGCCGTGGAAAGACGCGGATTCACCGTCGTGCCAACACGCATGTACTGGGTCCGAGGCCGCGTGAAACTGGAAATCGGCCTGGCCAAAGGCAAGCGCAAGCAAGACAAACGCGCCACCGAAAAAGACCGCGACTGGCAACGCCAAAAACAAAGAATCCTCAAAGAACACTAACCCCAATAAGGCAAGACCGGAGGGAATAGGTACCCGGTACCTATTCCCTCCGGTCTTGCCTTATTGGTCTCCGCCACATCTTTAAACGAAGGGTCCCCCCCTCCCTCGATGGGAGGGGG
>JAACFO010000075.1 GCA_009937425.1 Gammaproteobacteria bacterium | reverse complement strand
ATTTGCGGAGCGTTTGTCTCGTCCCCGGGCAGTCGGTGGCACAAATTTGGCACACGACGAAGGTGGTGAGGAGGTAAGGGAACGCTAAGCCATTGAAACGATGGCGCGCCCGGAGGGACTCGAACCCCCGACCACCTGGTTCGAAGACAGAAGGTCAGTTTAGGGTTTCAATTAAATCAATGCCTTGCAACGCCCGCGTACACCCAATCTGCGCCATGTAATGCGTAACCTAGCCCAAAAGAGCGTCACGAAGTTACGATCTAGCTACGTGCTTGCCCACCCAAATCCGCTTCATGAAGCGAAACTGAGCCGTCCGGAGGAGTCCGGAGTCTCCCATCGTTGAACGGAATGAGCCATGAATAGTTGGCTATTCCACCAGGGGTTGAGTCGGCCGAACTCAAAGGTGATTGCGCAGCCCCAAGTCCGTTGGATGTGGAGCCAAATATATCTGCAACGCCATGTAGTCATCTGGATGGCGACGGAAGTGATGCTCGATGAGCTTCATCGGCACGATGAGCGGCACTGTGCCTTCTTTGTACTCGGCGATGACACGATTGAGTTCGGCCTTGTCGCCGGTATCGATCGATCGTTTAAGGTAACCCATGATGTGTTGCAGAACGTTACTGTGGCGCCGGCGGGTCGCGCGTCGCTTGAGTCCATCCATCAGAGTTGAGACATACTCCCGGGAAAGTTCTCGCATATCGCGCGTCCCCGCATCTGCCACCAGTCGGCCGAGGCGGCGATAATGGGTCTCGCTGTGTGAGAGAAGCAAGAATTTATGGCGTGTATGAAACGCGATGAGTTTGGCTGGGGTCAATTCGTCTTTGCACAGACGCTGCCACCTATCGAATACATACACACGTTCCACGAAATTTTCGCGTAGCACGGGGTCGTTAAGGCGTCCTTCTTCCTCTACGGGCAGATTCGGCAGCCCGCGCATGACGATGCTTGCGTAGAGACCCGATGTCGACCCGTTGGGCATTCCCTTGTCCGTATAGATCTTCACGCGCTCCATTCCGCAAGATGGCGAACCCCGCTTGAAGAGATAGCCACTAATCGGAGGAAGGTCGGCGACGACCGCGTGTGCGTAGTCGATCAACTTCTCCGTGACGTCGATTCCCTCGACTCTAACGCCTACGGCGCGCGGCTGGGCTGGATCGCCGACAAGTCGAATCGGAGGCCTGGGTATCCCCATCCCGATCCCGACTTCAGGGCAGAAGGAGACGTACTCAAAATACTTTGCGAGATCATCATTGATGTATGCATCGCGCTTGTGTCCGGAATCAAAGCGTACGGACTCTCCCAGCAGGCAACTGCTGATCCCTATTTGGATGCGCGATTCAGCGCTGGAAGTCGTCATGGCCATTGGTGGTTACGAAGAGTGGGCGCCATCCTGCGCGCGCCTGCGATCTTTGAAAAACGCCCAGATAATTTCTGATGCATCGAAATGATACAGCGCGCCCTGTGGTCTGGCCCGCTGAGTGAAGTAAGGTCCGGGCCACCGGTGTCCCCACTCGCCCAGCGTGAACAGCTGGACCTCGGCATTCTGTTCGCAATCGGACCACGTATCGATCGTCACACCACGGAACGACGGGCTCTGCTCACGGCGGTGGCTCTCGCAGTCGTTGTTCGACCACCAGAAGCGGGATGATGCATCCACGGTCGCGTAGTCACGCCCGCGGGTATCGGTTCCGCCTGCATCGCCGTAGGGAATCCGCTGGTCATCCTCTCCGTGGAACATGATGACGGGCACACTGGCGTTGGGTGTGGGCATCTGCCAGTCGGGCGCCTTCCCATCTACCCGGCTGTCGATCGCGCCGGCGAGGGGCGCCGCCGCGGCTAACATGCCAGGCCGCTCCGCGGCGAATCGATGGGTCAACATCGCGCCGTTGGAAAAGCCCACCATGTAGACGCGGCCGGAATCGATGTTGAGGTAGCCCTTCACATCGTCGATGACGTTCGCCACGAAGCCCACATCATCGACGTCGTCCGCGGCTGCCTTGCCGCAGCAGTGTCCGGCGTTCCAGTGTTGCAGGAACCCGAGAATGCCGATGCCGTCGGGATAGACGACGGCGAAGCCTTCCCGATCGCCGAGCGCACTGAAACCGGAGCGCTTCTCTATCTCCGCCGAGGTCGAGAAGGCGCCGTGCAGGACGACGACGAGGGCAGTGGGCTCATTCTCGCGGTAATCGGCCGGTACATGCACGCGGTAGGTGCGCTCGTAGCCATCAAAGTCACCGCCCATCGTCACGTCGTAGGAGCGGCCGTTGGCGGGCTGGTCGGGTACCGAAGTGGTCGCACAACCGACCACCAGGGCGAGGGGTACGAGCACTAGCGCGTGTCTCAGTCTATCGAACATGTCGGCCACCTTGCGTCTGAATATGCCGGGCACCATCGCATCGAAGGCATTCAGGAGACGTGAACGGGACGTGAAGGCCGCGTGAATACGGCTATGATATCAATCCGGCGGTGATCCGCGGATTCGGCCATCATTATGATGCGGTCGCCGGGGAGGACACGTGGAAACGAATCGTCGGATTTCTCGAGATGACTCGGAAGGCAGATTCCCGCTGCGCGTCGGCGCAGTGCGCGATGGTGCGGCGGCGGGTGCAGAGAAAGCAGTATGTCCAGAGTTCTTATAGCCGGATGCGGTGACATTGGTTCGGCTCTCGGTACGCGACTCCTGGCCGAGGGCCACGATGTGTGGGGCCTGCGGCGGAGCGCCGCCGCACTGCCCGCTGGCATGACCGCGCTGCGGATGGATGTGACGAATCCGGCGGCGCTCGATAACCTGCCGGTTGGGTTCGACACCGTTTTCTACATCGTGACGCCGGACACCTACGAGGACGCGGCCTATGCATCGGCATTCGTGTGCGGAACGGAGAATCTGTTGCGCGCGTTGTGCTCGGAAGGTGCGAGGCCGGGCCGACTGATCTTCGTATCGAGCACGAGCGTCTACGGGCAGAGCCAGGGCGAATGGGTCGACGAGGCGTCGCCTACCGATCCCCGGTCATTTGCCGGAAAGCGGTTGCTGCAGGGGGAGGAGGCCGTGCTCGGCGGACCCATCCCCGGCACCGTGGTGCGATTCGGCGGTATCTACGGCAGAGGTGAAGGTCGTCTGGTGAAACGGGTTCGCGATGGGTCCCCATGCCAGGAGGCGCCCCCCCTCTACACCAATCGCATACATCGCGATGATTGCGTGTCGGTGCTCCATCACCTGTTGAACCTGGACGACCCACAGCGGATCTATCTCGGCGTCGACAGCGAGCCCGCGGCCCAGTGTGCGGTGATGGACTGGATCTCGGCAGAGCTTGGGCTCCCACCGTCACCCAGGACGGCGGCGGTCGACGACCACGGGAAGGGCGGCAAACGCTGCCGGAATGCACGACTGTTGGCGACCGGATACCGCTTTCTCTACCCGAGCTACCGGGACGGCTATGGGGCGGTACTCGAAGGCGCAGGCGCCACCTGAGGGCGCGCTACTCGATCAGATTCCCCGCACGGAGCGCTTCCCGAATCGTCTCGACCCGCTGCCTGTTGACGCCCATATCACCGTGGCCGATGCGTGCCGCGGAACGTACCGCGATAATCCCGTCTTGCCCACGGAGCTGGAACTCAACATCGTCGACAAAGCGGAATATCGCGCTGCGGACTTCGACGTGGAGATAGGTGTCGTCCGCACTCATCACCGTGACCCGCTCCTGGGCTTCGACGATGTCCCTCAAGCCCCGCCAAGCTTGTTCCGGGGCCACCTTTAACCGGTAGGGCTCGACCCGATGGAGCTCGTCCAAAGCGTCGCTGGAAACGCAATTGGGGCTCTCCGGGCAGGGCGTGAGGTGACCGTCGACGACTCCCGTTGTCACGTTGTTATTCCCGCAGGCCGACAGGAGCAGCAGCAGCAGGCAGATCGTCAGCATCCGGCCCGCCGCGCCCCCGCCGTAGGTATTTTCGTTCATGGTGGATTCGGCTGTCTCCTTTTAGGGTCGCTGCGCGGCGGCGGCCATTTTCACACGGATTTCACTGGGAGTGGGAGTAGAATCTACCCTCTCTAGTAGTAAGCCTGAATAGGCGGAGATTCTCTGAAATGGCCCAGACGAAGTCCGGAAGCGTACTTCTGGTTGAGGATAACCAGGATATCGCCGAGATGGTGTACGCGTTCCTCGAACGCCGCGGCTACGAGCTGGACTATGCCGCAGACGGTGTAACCGGGTTGCACCTGGCCGTTACAAATACATACGACGTCATCATCCTGGACCTCATGCTACCGGGCATGGACGGCATCGACTTGTGCCGCAAGCTGCGTGACGACGCACAACGCGATACGCCCGTGTTGATGCTCACCGCGAGGGACACCCTCGATGACAAGCTGGTCGGGTTGGATGCGGGCGCGGACGACTACCTGGTGAAGCCGTTTGAGATTCAAGAGCTCGAGGCGCGCATACGGGCGATGATTCGCCGCCAGCGAGGGCAGATGGCGTCCGAGGCGCTGCACGTCGGCGATCTGACGCTGGATACGGGGACGCTCACCGTAACCCGTGGGGGTGAGACCCTGAATCTCACGCCGATTTGCCTGAGGATCCTGACGGTGCTGATGCGCGCCTCTCCCCGGGTCGTTAGCCGCGGGGACATCGAGCGCGAAGTGTGGGGCGATGTGCTTCCCGACAGCGATACGTTGCGCAGTCACCTCTACAATCTGCGCAAGACGATCGACAAGCCATACCCGAAACCCCTCCTGCACACGGTGCAGAGCGCCGGCTACCGACTGTGCGAGCTTGATGGATAACAGGCGCGGACTACGCCAGCGTCTCGGACGCGCCTTCCTGCTCCAGGCGGTACTCATCAGTATCGCCGCGGTCATCGGTGTCTACGCCGCCGCATTCGCCATCGAAGAGGTCCTGGTCAAGCGCGCACTGGAGGAAGAGGCAAGCTATTTCTGGGATCGTTACGACAGGAACGCAGATTTTCCGATCCCCGATACCCGCAACCTGACCGGCTATCTCGCGCTACAGGCCGATGTTGACGGCCTGCCCGAGCCGCTGCGAGCCCTCTCGCCGGGTTTTCATCAGCTACCGAGTCAGGCGGACTTCTCTGTCGTCTACGTCACCGACCATGGCGCGCAACGGCTGTATCTTGTCTTCGACGGTGAGAGCGTGGGCCAGCTCGCGCTTTATTTCGGCCTGGTCCCCCTCGCCGGTATCCTCATCGTTCTGTATCTGATCGCCTGGCTCGCTTACCGGTTGACGGGCAAGGCAATCTCACCGATTGTGTGGCTTGCGAAAGAAGTGCAGAAATTCGATCCAGACTCCGACAAACGCCCATCCTTCTCGCCGAGCAGCTTGCCGGGAAATCCCGACCGGGAGGTTCTTGCGCTGTCCGAGGCGTTGTCGACGCTGACGCGTCGCGTCGACGAATTTGTCGAGCGTGAGCGCAACTTCACCCGGGACGCGAGTCACGAGCTCAGGAGTCCGTTGACGGTGATCAAGATCGCGGCAGACATGCTGTTGAGCGAGCAGGAGCTCGATCGCCACGCGCGTAACTCGGTGCTCAGGATCAAGCGCTCGGCCAGGGACATGGAGGAACTCACCGAGGCATTCCTCCTGCTGGCGAGGGAGGTCGACCAGAAGTTTGCCGGGGAGCCCGCCTGCATCAACGAGATTGCTGAATACGAGCTCGACCGGGCGCGCCACCTCCTGGACGACAAGCCCGTCACTGTCGCATTCGACGCGGAGTGCCTGCTTCTCACGCCGGCATCCGAGAAGGTCTTGTCGGTTCTCGTCGGTAACCTTATTCGGAACGCCTGCAGTTACACCGACGAGGGTACCGTCAGGGTCCACATCTCCGGAAATTCGCTGACCATCGAGGACAGCGGGATCGGCATGCCGAGTGAGGAGGTCGAGCAAGTCTTCAAACCCTTCTTTCGGGGCGGATCCAAGGCACGCGGGGGACACGGGGTAGGGCTCACAATCGTGAAGCGCCTCTCGGATCGCTTCGGCTGGCCGATTCGCTTCGAGAGCACCCTCGGAGTCGGGACCCGCGTCGTCGTGGAGTTTCCCGAGGCAACTTGCACCGAAATCGAGTCGGCTGACGGCATGCAGAACCAAATCGACCAGAGCGTACCCTGAGTTTTCACGCGACTTTCACATCCCCTCGATTCCGGCTTCACGCCCCTCGCCGCATAATGCGTCCCATCGAATCAGTTGCGACTCCGTCGCGGCTGCCACTGGTGAAGGAATGAAATGAAGCAAATGGTGCTGCCCGCCGACAATGCTGGTTCCGAATCGACACCCTCTGTCGTGCATATTTTCTGGTGGTGGCTCACCAACGACGCACGCCATCAGCGGGCCCTGGATCCTGCCCGCAGGGACGACCTCGACTGGCTGCGGGTCGTACCCTTCATCGGGCTGCACCTTGGTTGCCTGCTGGTCCTCCAAGTCGGCGTGAGCGCTGCAGCTGTGGCCCTGGCCGTTGCTCTTTACGTGTCTCGGATGTTTTTTGTCACGGCGTTTTACCATCGTTACTTTTCCCACCGCGCCTTCGAGGCTGGGCGGATTGCCCGCCTCGTCATGGCGATACTGGGGTGCACTGCCGGTCAGCGCGGCCCCATCTGGTGGGCGGCTCACCATCGCGAGCACCACCTCACGGCCGACACCGCCGAGGATCCCCATGCGCCGGCCTACAAGGGCGTACTCTTCAGTCACACCGTCTGGTTTCTGACACGGGGCAGCTTCCCGATTCACGAGCGGCGCGTGCGGGACTGGCTGCGGTATCGGGAGCTGCGCATCGTCGAAAAGCTCGACTGGCTGCCGTTCTTGCTCCTGGGGGCCGGCTGCTACGGCCTCGGCGCTTTCCTCGAGGCGCGTTATCCCCATCTCGGGACCAGCGGTGCGCAGATGTTCGTATGGGGATTCTTCGTATCGACGGTCGTTCTCTACCACGCGACATATACCATCAACTCGATCGCGCATCGCTTCGGCAAGCGCCGATTTCCCACTAACGATCAAAGCCGGAACAACTTCTGGCTCGCCGTGATCACGCTCGGCGAGGGCTGGCACAACAACCATCACTTCTATCCAAATTCCGCTCGCCAGGGGTTCCGGTGGTGGGAACTGGACATCAGTTACCTCGGCCTGAAGCTGCTCAACGGGATCGGCCTCATAGGCAGTCTGCGCCCGGTGCCGGCGCAGGTCCTCGCACGAGCCGGTGGTGAGTCGGGGACCTCGTTATGAAGATAGCAATCGTGGGAACCGGCATCGCCGGCATGACGGCGGCCCGGATTCTAAGCCGCAGAAATGACATTACCGTTTTCGAGTCCGGAAGCTACATCGGTGGCCACACGAACACGATTCGGGTAAATGAAGGCGCCAGAGAGCTGGCGGTCGACACCGGCTTCATCGTTTTTAACGAGACCACCTACCCGAATCTGTGCAGATTGTTCGACGAGCTGGGCGTTCAGTCCCGCGACTCCGACATGAGCTTCAGCGTGCACTGCGACAAGACCGGGATCGAGTACAACGGCACAGATTTCAACGCGCTGTTCGCCCAGAGACGCAATCTGGTGAGCCCGCGCTTCTGGGGCATGCTCGCCGAGATCGTCCGTTTCAATCGCGAGGCACCCGAGCAGCTCGCGGCGGGCATGGACGACTCAATCAGCGTGGAGGACTACGTACGGTCGAACGGTCACGGCGAGCGATTCGTAGACCACTATCTCGCGCCCCTGGGAGCTTCTCTCTGGTCTTGCGACGCGCGGCGCTTCCGGCGGTTTCCCATGCGCTTCGTCATCGAGTTTCTCCACAACCACCAGATGCTTCAGGTGAATGGACGTCCCCAGTGGAAGACCGTCGCCGGCGGATCGAATCAGTACGTGGCACCGCTGGTGGCGCCGTTCCGTGACCGCATTCGTGTCAATACCCCGGTCACCGCGGTTCGCCGCCGAGCGACCGGCGTCGAGCTCACGCTGGTTGGCGGTCAGCGGGAGCGTTTCGACGAGGTCGTACTGGCCTGCCATGCCGACCAGAGCCGCAAGCTGGTCATCGATATGGACCGCGACGAGCGCGAAATCCTCGGGCACTTCCCGTACCAGGTGAACGAAGCCGTCCTGCATACGGACACCAGGCTGCTACCCGAGCGCAGATCGGCATGGGCGAGCTGGAATTACCGGATACCGATCCTTGACGCAGAGCATGGGACGGTTACCTACAACATGAATATGCTGCAGGGTATCGAGAGCCCCAGGACCTACTGCGTTTCACTCAATCAGACTCGATACATCGATCCGTCCCGAGTGATACGCCGCATCGACTACGAGCATCCTCTCTTCACCCCGGGCCGTGACCAGGCGCAGGCCAGTCATGGGGCGCTCATCAGGCGCCGGGGCATATCCTATTGCGGTGCCTACTGGGGCTTCGGTTTTCACGAGGACGGTGTGCGTAGCGCGCTTGCCGTCGGCGAGGCGTTCGACGTGAGTCTGGCCGCATGAACAGTCGCATCTACGAAGGATGGGTCCGCCACCGACGCAACGTGCCCACGCAGCACGATTTTCGCTATCGCATGTTTTTGATGTATCTGGATCTCGCGGAGCTCGACAGCGTATTCGCAGGACGCTGGCTGTGGTCCGCCCGCAAGCCGGCCATCGCCCGCTTCGATCGCCGGGATCACATGGGTGATCCGTCGCGCCCCCTCGACGACGAAGTCCGAGCCCTGGTGGAGCGGGAGACCGGCCGGCGGCCGACGGGACGCATCGCCCTTCTCACGCACCTGCGCTACTTCGGGTATTGCATGAATCCCGTGAGCTTCTATTACTGCTGGAACGAGGGGGGCGACAGGGTCGAGGTCGTCGTCGCCGAAGTGAACAATACCCCCTGGGGTGAGAGGCACTGCTACGTGCTGGACGCGGGATCCCAGCAAGTCGGTCGGCTCCACTTCACCTTCAAGAAGGAATTCCATGTATCGCCGTTCATGGACCTGGAACAGGACTATCGGTGGAGCTTCTCCCTGCCGGTCGACGCGCTCTCGGTGCACATGGAGAATTACGAGGCGGGAAGCAAGGTATTCGACGCGACCATGCGCCTCGATGCGGTACCCGTTACCGGTCGGGCGCTCGCGAGAGTCCTGTACTGCTATCCGCTGATGACCGGCCGCGTAGTTCTGGCCATCTACTGGCAGGCGCTGCAGCTCTGGCGCAAGCGCGTGCCGTTCCTAACACACCCAAAACACCGATTACCGAAAGAGGTTCGCCGATGACCACGCGCAATCCGACTGTCGACTTTTCAGGAGAACTCCGCAAGCCCGCCCGGCATTTCGGGCCGGCCTACCTGGCCCGAGGCCTGATAAAGGGGCGGCTCTCCGCGCTTTCCGGTGGGCTGCTCAGCGTGCGGGACCCCTGGGGCGAATGGAGGGTCGGCGAAAGCGCGAGCGAGCGCATCGTGCTGAACGTCGAAGACCCCGCCGCGTATCTGGCGATCCTGACCGGCGGCAGCCTCGGTGCCGCGAGCGCCTATATGGACGGCAAGTGGTCCAGCAGCGACCTCACCGGCCTGCTGCGGCTTTTCATTCGCAACATGTCGGTGGTCGACGGCGTCGAGACGGGTTTCGCGCGCGTAGCCAACGGGATCGCGAGGCTTCACCACAGGCTCCGGGCGAACACGCACTTGGGGAGCCGCCGGAACATTCACGAGCACTACGATCTCGGTAACGACCTCTTCGCGCTATTTCTCGACGAGACCATGACCTATTCGGCGGGCATCTTCGAAAACGCTTCCAGCACCCTATTCGATGCGTCCGTAGCGAAGCTCGATCGCATTTGCAGAAAGCTCGACCTGGGGCCCGATGATCACGTTCTAGAGATTGGTTCCGGGTGGGGCAGTTTCGCCATGCACGCGGCAAGCAACTACGGGTGCCGTGTGACGACTACGACGATCTCACGGGAACAATACGAGCTCGCCGTCGAGCGAATCGCTCGCGCCGGTCTCGCCGACCGCATCGAAATCTTATTAGAAGATTACCGTAATCTTTCCGGGCGTTACGACAAAGTCGTATCCATAGAGATGGTGGAGGCCGTCGGCCATGAGTTTCTGCCGGGATATTTCAAGAAGTGCGCGGAACTTCTCAAGGAAGACGGTGCGATGTTACTGCAGGCCATCACGATGCCGGACCAGCGCTACGATCAGTACCTGCGCAGCAGTGACTTTATTCGCCGCTACATATTTCCGGGAAGTTGCGTTCCGTCGATGGGCGCTCTGGTGACCGCCATGGGTGAGGAATCGGATCTGAAGCCTGTTCAAATTGAGGACATCGGTCCCCATTACGCAACGACCCTGCGCTTGTGGCGCGAGCGCTTCAATGCTCGCTTGGATGAGGTCCGCGATTTGGGATACCCGGAGCGCTTCGTGCGCATGTGGAATTTCTACCTCAGCTACTGCGAGGCGGGATTCGAGGAGCGCTATCTCGGCGATCTGCAGATGCTACTGCACAAAGCTGCTTGCCGGCAGCAGCCGCTCCTGCCGCATCTTCCGCCAGTCGGAGAAAAGAGGGAGGCAGCATGAACCGTGCTCTAGTTAATCTAGTCGCGTTCCAGTGCTGTTGGCTGGCCGCTGTTCTCGGCGCGGCCGCCGGGATGCCATGGCTCGGCCCTCTGTTCGCGGCGCTCTGGTTGCCGATACACATCCGGGCAACCCGCGCATTCATGGTAGTGGAGACCAAACTTATTCTGGCGGCCGGTGCACTCGGATACGTGCTCGATTCCGTTATCGTCCTTTCGGGTGGCATGAGTTTCCCGCCCCAGGCACAACTCGGCGCGCCGACGACTCTCTGGATGGTCACTCTCTGGCTGGGCTTCGCCGCGACCCTGCGACACGTGCTCGGCTGGATGCGGGGCCGTTACCTGTTGGCCGCATTGCTTGGAGCGATCGCCGGCCCGTTCGCCTACTGGAGCGGCTCGAAACTCGGCGCCGTCATGCTCGCCGACACCCTACCGTCTCTGTTGATGGTCGGTGTGGAGTGGATGGTTGCCATGCCACTGCTGCTCCTGCTCGTCAGTCGTCTGGAACGTGACGAGCGCGCCTCGACCCAGGGCGCTTGCCAGGAGATATGGTAGTGGCTGAGATCAACATACTCCTGGCCGGCTGGGCCGCCCTCGCCGTGATAATGGCGATCCTGTGGCTGATTCAGTGGGCCACGCGCAACGCCGGCATCGTCGACGTCGCGTGGGCCTTCGGCACCGGCGTACTGGGTGTCTGGTTTGCACTCGGTGTTGCCTCTGGCGATGCGACCCGCGGCGTCATCATCGCCACCATGGTCGGCATCTGGGGTGCCCGGCTCGGCTTTTACCTGGCGTCGCGGGTCCTCCGGGAGAGCGAGGACGGACGTTATCACCATATGCGTAACGCCCTGGGGAAGTGGACGCAACCCGTGATGTTCCTGTTCTTCCAGGTGCAGGCTCTCTGGGGGCTTATGTTCGCGCTGCCTATGTGGGCTGCCGCCCAGTCGACGACCCCCGCTATCGCCTGGCACGACTGGCTCGGTATAGGCATCTGGCTGTTCGCTTTCACCGGCGAGGTCGTGTCCGACCGGCAACTCAACCAGTTCCGCCGCGACCCGGCGAACAAGGGAAAGGTCTGTCAAGTCGGGCTGTGGCGCTATTCGCGCCACCCGAACTACTTCTTCGAATGGCTGCACTGGTGGGCATACGTGCTCATTGGCATCGCCTCGCCCTGGTGGTGGGTGACCGTCGCCAGCGTCGTCGTCATGTACGTCTTCCTGACCCGCGTGACCGGCATTCCGTATACCGAGCAACAGGCGATCCGGAGCCGTGGCGACGCATACAGGCGCTATCAGGAAAGCACGAACGTCTTTTTCCCATTTTCACCTTCCAAGATTTCAGAGGAGCAACCCACATGAACTCGGCCACGAACCTCGCCGTAGACTGGACAGAAAAAGGATGGATACCCGACGTGCTAATACGCCGGGGGATCCGCATGTTGTTGAAGAGGCGCCTGTACGACATCGCCGCCGGCGACTGCGAGAAGATGGCAGTCAACTGTGAAAAGTTCGTCGAGCAGCTGAACGACGCGGAGATCGCCCCGGTGCCGGATAAGGCGAACGAGCAGCACTACGAGGTGCCCGCCGCTTTCTTCTCGGAGGTCCTCGGACGACACGGAAAGTACAGCAGTTGCTATTGGGCGCCCGGGACGACAAGTCTCGACGACGCGGAAGCGGACGCGCTCCGCGTAACCTGCGAGAGAGCGGGCCTGGAGGACGGTATGCGCATACTCGAGCTCGGTTGCGGCTGGGGATCGCTTACCTTGTGGATGGCGGAGAACTACCCGAACGCTAATATCACCGCTGTTTCGAACTCGAGTTCCCAGAGAACGCACATTGCAAGAGAGGTGCTGAGAAGAGGCATCACCAATATCGAGGTGATTACCGCCGACATGAACGTCTTTTCCATCGACAAACGCTTTCATCGCGTGGTATCGGTGGAAATGTTCGAACACATGCGCAACTACCGCGAGCTTTTTCGCAGAGTGCATGACTGGTTGTTGCCGGATGGACGCTTCTTCATGCACATCTTCTGCCATCGGACGACGCCGTACGAGTTCGTGGAAGCGGGTGATGACGACTGGATGAGCCGCCACTTCTTCTCGGGGGGCATCATGCCCAGCGAAGACCTCCCCCTCAGGTTTCAGGACCATCTCAAGATCAGGAATACCTGGCGTTGGAGCGGTGAGCACTACGAAAAGACCGCGAACGCGTGGCTGAAGAACATGGATCTGAGGCGCGACAAGGTGTGGTCAATCCTCTCGGATACTTACGGCGAGGAGAACGCCATGCAATGGTGGATGCGTTGGCGGGTATTCTTCATGGCTTGTGCAGAACTCTTCGGCTATCAGAATGGCCAGCAATGGTGGGTGGCCCACTATTGCTTCGAGCGGCCCGGTTCGTCGGACTGAGAAAGGACCGCTAACCGTCGTGAATCTACGCTACATCACCGCAGTCGCCTGGGTCGGGCTCCTCGCCATGTCAGGGGCGCTCTGCTATGCGCTGGCGGCAGGAAACTTCCATACCGACGGCAGCAGGCTCCTGGAGAATCCCTGGGGCTTTGCGACAGTGGTCGACGTTTACGTGGGATTCGCTCTTTTCTCCTGCTGGGTAGTGTGGCGCGAGACCCGCGTCACCAGGGCGGTCATCTGGGTAGTCCTGATTGCACTCGGTGGAAACCTCGTCTCCGCCATCTACGTGCTGATTGCGCTGCGATCGAGTCGAGGAAGTATCACCCATTTCTGGCATGGATCCGACCACGTGTTTCAATCAATTCAATCAAGAGATCATTAAGCATGAATAAGTACATCTCCGTCCGTCCCATGGTTATTGCCGTTTTCGCGTACATCGCATTCGGCTCCGCCCAGGCAGAGGTCAGTGAACGCGTAGGTTACGCTTACGATAAGCAGACCGGCGCATTCCTGTACTCGGAGACCCACCGGGAAGTGCAAAAAGACGGTCAGCTTGTCACGAATACCGTCTCTTACAGAGACGATGCCGGTAAGGTCTTCGCGGAGAAGCACATCGATTTCCAGCGAAGCCTGACCATGCCCGATTTTCAATTGGTGAATGCGGAGAATGGACATGTGGAGGGCGCGCGCGGTGCTGACGAACTGCTCGATGTGCACTTCCGTCAGCTGTCGGATAGCGACGTGCGCGCGGCATCCGTAGCGACGCCGCAAAACGGCATCATCGATGCGGGATTCGACCGATTCATCGAGCTGCACTGGGATTCCCTCGTGGCCGGCGATGTCATCGAGAGAGAGTTCCTCATTCCCAGTCAACTCGATTTCTATACCTTCGAGGTCGAGCGCGCAAAGATCGAGGGTCTCGACAATTATGCGTTCGAGCTGCGTATCAAATCGATGTTTCTGCAGATGTTCGTACAACCCGTGCTGGTTCACTACGATTCCCGCACGCGCTCGCTACTGAGATACGAGGGCATCTCGAACATCCGCAACGGGGAGGGTGAGAATTTTGACGTGAGGATCGAGTTTCCGAGCCCGACCCGTGCCCAGGCCGAGTCTGGCGACGCAATTCCGTCTACATAACAGTGGCGTGGGGCACTTCACGCGGTCTTCACGGCCGTTTCACGCCGCGTTGACGCGTGGGTCGATAAGGTGCACTCATCGGGGAAGAAGGACGTTAGACATTTCTCGAACAAGACATCGATCAACTGGAAGTGGAGTGAAATCTATGATCAGAAAGTCAACGATACTGGCCACCGTTTTTGCAGTCCTCGTGGTCGCAGGAATGGCAGCTCCGCAGATTGCGCGGGCCGGCTCGCCAGAGAGGGCTCGGTACCAGCAGTGCCTCTCGGACGGAGCGCTCAAGCCGAACGAGACGGTGGCGCGGTCCGAGTGCATGTGGGAGCATTGGTCCTACATGGCGAGCTACGGGCCCTAGTCTGGTGATGTGGATATGCCCCCTGGCATCAGGGGGCAATTCTCCGGATCGACAGAACTGTCATTATCGCCATGGACTCCTGCACGATATCGACTCTGTCCAATGGGGAACGCTGCGGCGCTTACGTGACACAACTTCATTCTTCGACTTCAATCGGGCGGGAGGATAGGCGGCTCGTTTTCCGTTTCTACGCTTCGATGCTTGCGGTGGTCGCCGTCGACTCCTGCTTCGCGTTTATCTACGGCATCCCCTTCAATCGATTCATTCCGACCGCGTTGCTCCTCGTTCTGCTTACGTTGCTGGGCGGGCATATCATCTTTCGACCAATTCGCGACTACTTAGCGTGTGCCAGGGGAACAAGACCGCCCATTCGAAGAATCGCAACGCTGGGGCGCGTATGCACAATCTACATGACGATCGTTATCAGTGTTTTGGCGGTCGCAAAATTTCTCGTTCTCCCCATCGTACTCGAATTCGATATGGACGCGCTGCTCACGCGAAACGAGCAATTGTGGTTGCCCATTCTGCATACCCTTTACTACTCCGCGCTCATCTACTTCGTCATGATCGATTACGAGGCGGTGCTGCGAGCGCATATTTTTCGACAACGGGGAAAGTTGATCCCCGCGGCACGGGGCCACCTCCTGCTCAGACTGCTAGCGGCCTTCGGAGTGATGTCAGTGTTACCCATGAGCCTCATCGTGCTGCATGCGTTTGAGCGCGACATAACCTTGGAGCGCCATCTGTTGATCGAGGATGTCTTCGCCAGCACGCTGGGGTTTTGCGTCACCCTTGTTTTTGTCGCTCGAAGCCTGGTTGGTCCCATACGATCTTTGGAAAACGCGGTCGCCCGCGTACGGCGAAACGATCTGAGCGTAACAGTACCCGTACTGAGTAATGACGAGACAGGGCAACTCGCCAGCAGCTTCAACCGCATGGTGCACGGACTGAGGGAGCGCGCGTTGATCCGGCAGACTTTCGGCCGCTACATCCCCAAGCGCGTCGCGTCTACGATCCTTTCCAGCGGAGGCGATATCAAACCAGTATCGGCTACTGCCACAATTCTCTATGCGGACATCGAAGGGTTCACCTCGATTGCGGAGAGGATTTCGCCGGAACAGGTAGTCGAGATGCTGAACGAGTATTTCTCCGCGACTGTCGAGATCATCGAGAAGAACAACGGCGTCGTCACGCAGTTCCAAGGCGATGCCATGCTGGTGACGTTCAACCTCCCCGTTGATGACGAGTTCCACGCGGATTCCGCAATCCGAGCGGGTCTGGCCATCGAACGGCTGTGCGGTGAGCGTAAATTCGCCGGCATCACACTGCGGGTGCGCATCGGCGTGGCGACCGGATCAGTCACGGCGGGAAATGTCGGGTCCGATAGCCGAATTTCCTATACGGTGCATGGGGATGCCGTGAATCTCGCCGCTCGCCTCGAAGGGCTCAACAAGCAATTTGGAACATACCTGCTAGTCGATGAGGCAACCGTCGATCGGTTGACACTACCGGTACCGATAGTGTTTGTGGACGATGTTCAGATTCGCGGCAAGGATCAGTACATCCGCGTGTACCGGTACGACGGGCCCCTATTCGGATGATTGAAGCAGAGAGAGTTCAAACACTAAACGATCGCCTTCCAGTTACCAACGGCCACTACGTACTCTACTGGATGCAGCAGTCTCAACGGGAGTCTCACAATCCAGCCCTCGAGTACGCAATTCAGAGTGCCAATCGCCTGAATCAGGCGGTAGTCGTGCTATTCGTTCTGACGGAGCAATACCCAGAGGCCAACGAGCGGCACTTCGCGTTCATGCTCCAGGGTTTGCGCGAGGTGGCGATATCGCTTTCAAAACGAGGCGTGCCTTTTGTTCTGCGCCGGGGCGACGCTGTCGACGTCGTCCCCGAACTCGCACGCAAGGCGTCCACGCTCGTCTGTGACCGCGGGTACCTCAGACACCAGCGAGCCTGGCGCACGCGGATCGCCCAGGAAGTGGACTGTCCCGTATTCCAGGTGGAGGGGGATGTCGTCGTGCCGGTGGATCTCGTTTCCGACCATGCAGAGTATGCGGCACGAACCATCCGTCCGAAGATCCTGCGGGTGCGTGACCGCTTCCTCCGTCGCCTTCCCAGATCACGACTCAAAAGGCGGTTAGATTCGGCGCCAATGGCGGGTGACCTGGATCCACTTGATATTGAAGGCACGTTAGCGGGGTTGGGTGTCGATCGTAGCGTCGATCGAGTCGCCTGTTTCAAAGGCGGCACGACGGAAGCACGCAGACGTCTCAGGCGATTTGCGAGCAAAGGACTCGTGGAGTATGCAGTTGCACGAAACGACCCAGCGGACTCTCGCTGCTCGACCCTGGGCCCCTATTTACATTTCGGGCAAATCTCGCCGGTAGAGGTATTTGTGAGGATCCATGGCACGGAGAACTGCTCTTTGGCTGACCGAGAGGCCTTTCTCGAACAACTCATCGTTCGTCGAGAGCTGTCGATTAACTTTGTCCTGCATCAACGCCGATATGATCAGTTCTCGGCGGTGCCCGACTGGGCCCGTGGGTCTTTGCGGAATCACGAAAAGGACCCACGACCCTACACTTATACACTTGCCACGCTCGAGGCGGCAGAGACCCACGATCCCTACTGGAACGCGGCCATGCTGGAGATGTTGAAGACTGGATTCATGCATAACTACATGCGCATGTACTGGGGAAAGAAGATAATCGAATGGAGCGCATCGCCGCAGCGCGCCTATCGTACGATTTTGCGGTTGAACAACAAGTATTTCATCGACGGGCGGGATCCGAATTCGTATGCGAGTGTCGCCTGGCTATTTGGGCTTCATGATCGACCTTGGACCGAGCGCCAGGTATTCGGAAATATCCGATACATGAACGCCGCGGGGTTGGAGCGGAAGTTCGACATCGAGCGCTACGTGCTTTGGGTGCAAAGTTTATAGCAATGACGTGCCTCCATGGAGGCGACACCTGGGCACCTGTGCCCAACTGGAATTGGAGAATAATATGCGGACGTTCTTGTCAGTGGCCTTGGCGCTTATCACGACTGGCTGCACAAGCCTGCCAGACGGGGTCGACCCGGTCGAGGGGTTCGAGCTCGATCGCTATCTTGGCAAGTGGTATGAAATCGCCCGGCTCGATCATTCCTTCGAAAGAGGCCTCGGCAAGGTGACCGCGGAGTACTCGATACGGGATGACGGCGGGGTGAGGGTCATCAACCGCGGTTATTCCAGGAAGGCGGCCGAATGGGACGAGGCTGAGGGAAAAGCGTACTTCGTCCGGGACAGCGACGAAGGGTATCTGAAGGTATCGTTCTTCGGGCCGTTCTATGGCTCGTATGTGATATTCGAGCTCGACGAGGAGAACTACAGCTATGCTTTCGTGGCGGGTCCCGACAAATCCTATCTCTGGTTTCTCTCCAGAACACCGAGGGTCAGTGACGACCTGGTGCGGCGGTTCATCGACAAAGCCGGTCAGCTCGGCTTCGACACCAGCGAACTGATTATGGTCGACCAGACTTAGGTTCCCGCTACAGACCGACCACCGATCGACCCTTGAGCAACCCCCGAGCAACCCCCAGGCGACGCTCGACCAACCCGCAAGCAACCGTTGAGCAACGTTCGAGCAACCTTCAAAAACCAATAAGAAACATACAAGAAAACTACAAGAGATCTACAAGAGGCCGACAACAGATCTATAAGAGATTTCAAGGTGTACGCGGAAGGTATTTGAAGAAATTTCGCGATCAACACAACGCTCGGTGTGCATAAGGCGATAAGCTATTGACGTCGGTGTTGGGTTGGCGAATACTTTCATCCTGAATTGGAGTCGTTATCGTCTGCACCAGACGACTTTGATTCCGCTGTCTAGCTGCCGATGAAAATCGGCAGTCCAGCCGTCGTTCAATACTGGAGAAAAGTGAACGCGGCGAGGGCGGCACAACGATAGCCGTACAGTGTTTTGTACGGCCTTGGTTGTGCGCTTCTCGCGGGTTCGCTTTTTTTTATGCCCTCCTGAAACGCACTTGTTGAATCGTGTTTTGGAGCGATGCAAGTGACACACAATTTCTCGCCTGAAAAAAGCGCTCGCTGTTTTCGGCGACTGTTTCGCGCTCGATATTTCGGGAGAGAAGTTCGGGCAGTCATTTTTCGCACAATTATTGCTCGCGAACTGTGACGTCAATTGCGACGGGCTAACATGAGCGCAACGTTCACACTCGAAGAAGCCGCGCGGTTTCTGCAGCTACACCCGACGACCCTTGGCGCCAAGGCCCGCTCAGGGGAGATTCCCGGTGCCAAGCTCGGCAAACGGTGGGTATTCCTCGAGGTTGATTTGATGGAGTACGTACGGTCACACTACGCCTCGCGGGCGTTGCAGGGTGACAGTACGGAGGAATCAGTATGTCACTCTACAAACGCAAAGACTCGCCTAACTGGTG
>JAACFO010000227.1 GCA_009937425.1 Gammaproteobacteria bacterium | reverse complement strand
GGAAGGCCGCTCGCTATGGCCGATGGCGACACCCACCGAGGGGGTATCGACCAGGGCGGTGATTGCAGGAGGAGTGGGAAGGACATCGCCACCGAGGAGCCCCGACTGGGCGAGCACGCCGGGCAGATCTGCCGAGAACAGCAGACGCGGCTCGAGCTCTTCCATGAGAGCCCGGCGTACCGGCGTTGTCGATGGCTTCTTCTTCACAGTCACTGTGACCTACTCTCGATTCGATTCCTGGCGGGCACGAACGGCGTTGGCGACCAACCTGGGAACCATCCTTGTATTCACCAGGCGCCGCGTCCGGCACGCACAATTCGGAGGCGCAACGCCAGCGCGACCCAACCTGGAGATCTGGGGCCCTACTCTAGTTTCGTACCCCACGGCCCTGCACATGAGGACATATGTAATAGATCTGTGACTCACCCCTCACTCGTACGGACAAACGGTAGGCTTAGAGAGATCGGCGGTCCCGTGATCGTGGGAGCCAGGTGAAGGCACTCGTGACCTCGCACAAGAAGCAGTCGGAGACAGCAGCCGACGCTATCGACGTCGGCGGGGCGAGAGGAACGGGATTCCTGTTCCGGGGACCTGGAAGGCGTTCAACGACAACACTACTGGGAGATCAGGGCAACATCCTGTGCGCCACCGACGATCATCTCGATGGCTACGTAAAAGATCACCGCAAGACCGACATACGCGATCCAATGATGCCGCTCGAGCAGGCGTGCAATGTAGGCTGCCGCTAGACCCATGAATGCGACGGAGAATACAAGACCCGTGACCAGTATCCATGTATGTGCTCGTGCAATACCGGCCACGGCCAGCACGTTGTCCAGGGACATGGACAAGTCTGCGATGACGATCTGCACAACTGCCTGGCGCAGAGTCGTTCGGGGGGGTGCTTCGGTTGCCGATTCAGTTGAGGCTTCGGACTCCTCATCAGGTGTCGCCATCAATGTCGCTTCGGCCACAGCCTTCGCGGCAGCCGCTTCTTTACGGCGCTCCTCGATCTCGCGCCACAGCTTCCAGGACACCCAGAGCAGAAGCAAACCGCCAGCCAGTACCAAACCAACGACCTGCATCAACTGCACGGTGACCGCGGCAAACAATATGCGCATCACGGTGGCGGCGGCGATGCCGATGATAATGACCCGTCGCCGATCGGCAGCGGGTAATCCGGCGGCCACCATGCCGACGACGATGGCATTGTCTCCGGCCAGGACCAGATCAACAAATATGACCTGAAACAGCGCGCTTAATTCGGCGACCGAAATATCGATAGTTCTTCGACCTCGTTGAATAACAGTCTACGAATAAGGAGACGGGTGAGCACTACTGCTGCATCAAGGACACAGGACGATCTTAGGCGCCCCGGTACGTCCATGCAGCAAATCGTCGAAGGCTCCCGCGCCATCGCTCAAGGAACGTTGCTCGACCCAGCCCAAATCGCCGAAGGCGCCGGAGTAGAGCTTCTTGACCGTGGCACGCAGGTCGACGGGGGTGTAAGTATAAGTCCCGATTAAAGTAATTTCCTGAAGCGTCATCCGGCGTATATCGATGCCGTCGTCATTATCGAGCAGCCCGATGTGCATGACGATTCCGCCCGGGCGCACGGCCGCGATCGCCGCTTGCCGCGAAAGCTTTCCACCAACAGCGTCGACCACGATTTCGAAGCTCGATTCCCGCGCCGGCTCGGAGAGGGGATCGATCACACGACAGACACCCGTGCTTTCAACGGTCCTTCGCCGCAGTGGGTTGGTCTCTGCCAACTGAATATCTGATGCGCCCTGGTCCTTCAGGGCCATCGCTGCGAACAAGCCCACTGATCCCCCCCCGATTACCAGCGCGCGGGATTCACTGACAGTCCGATAGGCGGCCTTCGCTGCAAGGTTTACCGCATGCAACGCCGTCGCGGCGGGCTCGGTGAGTGCCGCGTGGGCGGGGTCCATATCCTCGGGTATCTCTATCAGATTTCCTGCAGGGACAGCGACGCGTTCGGCGAGAGCACCCGGGCGATACATGCCGATGATGTCCCGCTGCTTGCAAAGGTTCGCGCGCCCTCCCAGGCATTCGTCGCAGTGCCCGCAGGTAATCAATGGATTGATGACGACCAGGTCGCCGGCAGCCGAGCCGTCCACGACTCGGCCCACCGCTTCGTGGCCGAGGATCAGCGGTGGCACACGCCGCGCATCGTGACCGAGGTAGGCGTGCATATCCGATCCGCATATGCCGACGGCGTCGATGCTGACGACGACCTCTCCGGGGCCCGGCTCGGGCGTCGGCTCATCCTGGAAGCGGACTTCTTTTTCGGCTGTATAGACCAGTGCTTTCATTGGTGCATTTCAATCAGGTAGTCGCAGAATTCTGACTATCCAGAATCATTATCGGCGACTACTTGGCGGTGAATCCTCCGTCTATATGCAAGGTCTGACCGGTAATGTAATTCGACGCTGCGCCGGCAAAGAACACGGTGACTCCGCACAGGTCTTCCAGGCGACCGTTTCTTCCGACTGCTGTCTGCCGTGCGAGTTTCGATTCTGCTTCCGGATTGGAGAAGACCGGTTCCGTCAGCTCGGTGGGAAAGAAGCCGGGCGCTATCGCATTGCACATGACGCCATGAGCAGACCACGCCTCCGCCATGGCGCGGGTGAGCTGACAAACGCCGCCTTTGGATGCGCCGTAGACGAGTCCATTGGGAAAAGCCCGCGAAGACTGCAGTGAAGCAATGTTGATGATGCGTCCGTATGCTCGAGAGCGCATTTCGGTAATGAACTCGCGTGCGAAGAAGAACGGTACGGCGAGATTGAGATCGATGGTGCGATCCCAGCTTGCCGGTGATATTTCCTCCGCCGGCTCGCGCAAATTGATGCCGGCGGCATTCACCACGATTGCCACGGGACCGAAGGCCTGCCGGCAGCGTTCGGCGATGTCCGGGAGTTGATCCCGAGCGCTCAAATCGGCGGAGATGGAAATTGCTTCGCCGTTGCGATCGCGAATCTGCTGCGCCGCGCACGCAAGCTCGGCTTCCCGCCGTGCCACCAGAACCACCGCGGCGCCGGCCTCTGCCAATGCTCCGGCCATGGCACGGCCGATTCCGGAACTCGCACCGGTTACGACGGCCACTCGACCGGAAAGATCAAACAACTCCTGCACTCTCGCGGAAGCGCTCACCAACCGTTAGACCTCGAGATCGAACTCTTCCTCGCGGAAGTACTTGTGGAGGCGGTCGTCTCCGGTCAACGCGTGGCCCAACATGCCTTCCGCGCGGGAGATGCGTGCGCTCGCGGCTCCCACATCACGGTTGGCGTCCCGGGTCATACGCTGCCAGGTCACGGTCTTGATGAATTTACCCACGCTCAGGCCGCCCGTGTAACGCGCCGCGCCCTTGGTGGGCAGAATGTGGTTGGGGCCCGATGCCTTGTCACCGTAGGCGACCGTCGTCTCTTCGCCGAGAAACAGTGAGCCGTAGTTGCGAAGATTTTGCAGCCACCAATCCAAATCCGCCGCCTGTACTTCCAAATGCTCCGGGGCGTACGCGTCACTCACACGCACGGCTTCGTCCCGATCATCCACCAGCACGACCTCACCGTAGTCTCGCCACGCATTTTCCGCGGCGCTACGGTTGGGCTCTTCCAATCGGCCGATGCAGCCGGGAATTCTCGCCTGCGCCTCGTCGGCCAGTCTGCGCGATGTGGTAACCAGCCAGGCGGGCGAATCCGGCCCGTGCTCGGCCTGGCCGATCAGATCCGAAGCGACGATATCGGCATCTGCCGTATCGTCGGCTATTACGAGTATCTCTGTCGGGCCCGCAAACAAATCGATCCCCACTCTGCCGAAAAGTAGCCGCTTCGCTTCGGCCACGAATCGATTACCCGGCCCAACGAGAATGTCGGCCTTGTGACCGGTGAACAATCCAAAAGCCAGGGCAGCGATCCCCTGTACGCCGCCGAGGCTGAGGATGGTATCCGCACCCGCAAGATCAGCGGCGTAGAGAATGGCGGGATGCACACCGCCTTCTTTGCGCGGTGGCGAGCAAGCGATGACATTGCTGACTCCGGCAACCTTGGCGGTTGCAACACTCATAATTGCCGAAGCGATGTGCGCGTAACGCCCGCCAGGCACATAACAGCCGGCGGCGTCGACGGGAATGAGCCGCTGACCTGCGATCAGACCCGGCGAGAGCTCGGTCTCGAACTCCACCATGCTGGACAGCTGCGCCTCGGCGAAGCCTCTGACACGGTCATAGGCGAACTGAATGTCGCGTTTGATCTGCTCCGGCACCGACGCGGCCGCAGCGGCAATATCAGCTTTCGATACGACGACGTCGCCCTTCCAACCATCCAGGCTTTCCGCAAAATGGAGCGCGCGAGCCTCTCCACCCTCCTCGATATCACGGAGCATACCAGCGACGGTGGTGCGGGTATCGTCTTCTCCCGACGCGGGAGTCATCGCTGCCTTTTTCAGATACTGCATGAGGGTCAGTTTCCGTAAATCACACCGGGAAGCCACAGCGCGATCTGCGGAAAGAAGATAATTAACAGGAGCCCGATCATCTGAATGACCATGAATTGCATCATGCCCAGGTAAATATCTTTCAGGTCCCACTCAGGCACGACGCCTTTCAAAAAATAGGCTGACAAGGCCACAGGCGGCGACAGCCATGCTGTTTGTAGATTGACGGCGACCAGAATTCCGAACCACGTCAGATTGAAACCCATCTGATCGACCAGCGGCAGCAGTATCGGGATGATGATGAGGACGATGGGCACCCACTCCAGCGGCCAGCCGAGCAGGAAGATGAGCGCCATGATGAGAAACAGGACCGCCATGGGCGGCAGATCCATGGCCAGCAGGTATTCCGTCAGCATCGTCGGCGTGCCGAGCCGGGAGAACACCGCGCCGAAGAAATTCGACGCCGCCACCAGGAACAGGATGAGGGTCGATATCTCCAGGGTCTTGACGAGCGCAACCTGCATCCCCGCCCAGGTGAGCTTCCGGTAGGCGAGGCACAGCAGCAGGGCACCGGCGGCCCCCATGCCGGCCCCTTCCGTGGGCGTCGCGAGGCCGAAGAGAATGCTGCCCAGCGCCGAGAACACCAACGCCGCCGGAGGAATCAGCCCTTTGCAGAACTCCGCGAAGATATGGCCCATGCTCTCCGCGCGAAGCTCCTCCGGCAGTGCCGGGCCAAGGGAGGGATTCAAGTGGCAGCGTACCAGCGCGTAGCCGGTGTAGAGAAACGCGAGCATGAATCCGGGGACGACCGCGGCCGCGAACAGATCCGTCACCGGCACTTCCAGGATCGGCCCCATGACCACCAGCATGATGCTGG
>JAACFO010000074.1 GCA_009937425.1 Gammaproteobacteria bacterium | reverse complement strand
CAGTGGAGATCGGTGGATGAGTTTCGAGGAAGTTGGTGGCCGTTACGATGGGCCCGCGTTGGAGCAGCGGGTGCTGGCCTTGTGGCGCGAGCAGGATGTGTTCGAGAAAAGCCTGCAGCAGAGCGAGGGCAAGCCGCTATATACCTGGAACGAGGGTCCGCCCACCGCCAACGGTAAGCCCGGCATTCACCACGTGTTGGCGCGCACTTTCAAAGACATGTTTCCGCGCTTCAAGCACATGCAGGGTTTCCACTGCCCGCGCAAGGCAGGTTGGGATACCCACGGGCTGCCGGTGGAGCACGAGGTGGAGAAAGAGCTCGGCATTTTCGACAAGAGCCGTATCGAGGAGGAGATCGGGATTGCCGAGTTCACGCGCCGTTGTCGCGAGTCGGTAATGCGCTACATCGGCGACTGGGAGGCCATGACCGAGCGCATGGGTTTCTGGGTGAATATGCAGGATGCCTATTACACCCTCGACAACGACTACATCGAGTCGGTGTGGTACTTGTTGAAAGTCATCTGGGACAAGGGGCTTATCTACCAGGGCTACAAGGTAGTGCCCTATGATCCGCGCATCGGCGCCACGCTCTCGTCTCACGAAGTTGCCCAGGGTTACAAGGAGGTCGATGATCCTTCAGTCACCGTGCGCTTCCGATTGCAGGACGATGAAGATACGGCATTCCTGGTATGGACCACGACGCCGTGGACACTGCCCTCGAACCTGGCGCTGGCGGTGCACGCGGATCTGGATTACGCCTACGTGGAAAGCGCCGGCGAGAAGCTGATTCTGGCGAAAGATCTGATTGAAAGCGTGTTGCGCGATGCGCCCTACGAAGTCACGAAGGTAGTCAAGGGCGCCGAGCTCGTGGGCTTGCGCTATCAGCGTCTGTTCGATTATCTGCCCGCCGAGGGTGATATCTGCCGGGTGCACGCGGCGGACTTCGTGACCACGGAAGACGGCACGGGCATCGTGCACATTGCGCCTGCCTACGGTGTCGACGATCTGGCGTTGGGTCAGAAGCACGGCCTGCCGGTGGTGCACGGGGTGGGGCTCGACGGCTATTTTCTGCCGGAAGTCACGCCGGTCGCGGGCAAGTTTTTCAAAGACGCCGATCCGATTCTCATGCGGGAGCTGCGCGATCGCGGGCTCCTGTACCGCGAAGAAATGCATCGCCACAACTATCCCCACGGTTGGCGCACCGGCGATCCGCTGATCTACTACGCCAAAAACGCCTGGTACATCCGCACCACGGACTACCGGGATCGCATGGTCGCGCTCAACAAGACCATCAACTGGGTGCCCGAGTCCATCCGCGACGGCCGCTTCGGAAATTGGCTGGAAAACAATGTGGACTGGGCGCTCTCGCGGGAACGCTTCTGGGGTACGCCGTTGCCCGTGTGGAGCGACGGGGAAGGGGACTTCATGTGCATCGGCTCCCTGGAAGAGCTCGAGACCCTCGCCGGTCGCCCGCTGCGTGACCTGGATTTGCACCGGCCGGCGGTGGACGAAATCAGTTTTCAGCATCCGGACAACGGCCGCACCTACCGGCGGGTGCCGGAAGTCATCGACTGCTGGTTCGATTCCGGCGCCATGTCCTACGCCCAGTGGCACTATCCCTTCGAGAACGAGGAAATCTTCGACGAGCGTTTCCCGGCGGATTACATCTGCGAAGCCATCGACCAAACCCGCGGCTGGTTTTACACCCTGCACGCGATTGCGACATTGGTCTCCGACAGCGTCGCATTTCGAAACTGCGTGTGCCTCGCCCACATCGTCGACAAAGACGGTAAGAAGATGTCCAAGTCTCTGGGCAATATCGTCAATCCCTACGACGTGTTCGACACGGTGGGCGCCGACGCCCTGCGCTGGTATCTGGCCGCGCGCATCGCGCCGGAGGCGCAAAAGCGCATTTCTGTTGAGCTCGTGGCGGATGTCGCCAGCACCTTCATCAATACGCTGTGGAATACCTACAGCTTTTTCATTCTTTATGCGCGGCTCGACGGGGTGGATCTCTCCAAAGATGTGCCCGTGGCGAAAAGACCCGAGATCGACCGTTGGGCTCTCGCGCTACTGCAGCACACTACCGAAACCGTCACCGACGCCCTGGAGGCCTACGACGCCCGTGGCGCCGGTGCCGCCATCGAATCCTTCGTCGACCAGCTGAGCAACTGGTACGTACGGCGTAACCGCCGCCGCTTCTGGAAAGCCGCGGCGGGTGACGACAAACAGGCCGCATACCTGACGCTCTATGAGTGCCTGCACGTTGTGCACCGGCTGATGGCGCCGTTGATGCCTTTTCTTTCCGAGGCCATTTATCAGAATCTTGTGCGCTCGGTGGACGCCGATGCGCCCGTGAGCGTGCACATGGCAGACTGGCCCCGGGTCGAGTCCGACAAACAAGACCCGGCGCTCATCGAGCAATTCGATGTGGTGCAGCGGGTCGTCGGACTCGGCCGTTCGGCACGCAACGACACGCGCCTGCGCGTACGCCAGCCTCTCAAGCGCCTGCTGGTGCGGGTGCCCGACGCCGCCGCAGGCGAAGCGGTGAAGCGCCATCGCGGACAAGTTCTCGAGGAATTGAACGTCAAGGATCTGGAACTCGTTGCCGGAGACGCCGAGCTGATCAGTTATCGCCTCAAGCCCAATCTTCCGCGTATCGGCAAGCGCTACGGCAAGCGCATTCCCGCTATCCGGGCCGCGCTCGCGCAAGCCGACGCCGGCCCCATCGCCTCACTGGCAGCGGCCGGTAAGAGTTTCGCGCTGGCAGTGGGCGACGAGACCATCGACTTCGAGCCCGAGGACGTTCTCGTGGAAAGCGTTGCCGCGGAAGGTTATGCCTGCGCCGAGGAGGGCGGCTATCTGGTGGGCCTGGACACGCGCCTCGACGACGCCCTGCGCCAGGAAGGTCTCGCGAGAGAACTGGTGCGCACTGTGCAGGAAGCGCGCAAGCAAGCCGGTCTGGAAGTGTCGGACCGCATCGTCCTGCGCGTAACCGGAAGCAAGTCCGTCGAGAACGCCGTCGCCGCCCACCGTGACTTTCTCATGGACGAAACCCTGGCCAGCAGCTGGGGCGAAGCAAACTTCAACGCGTCCTACACTACCGACCACACCCAGGACGACGAACACTGGCACATCGAACTAGCCCGCACGACCTGAGGCAATCAGGTCAACTCCGGCACCACAGGAGGCCTACAAGAACACAGTGCCGCCGTCGACCATGATTGTCTGACCGGTTGTTCTGGCGCTCTGCTCACCGGCTAAATACACCATCGTGCCGAACAGATCATCCGCCGATACCGCCTGGCGCAGCGACATCTGAGAGGTGGTGGCCTCCATCAGCTTGTCTTTCTTGTCGCCGAAGAATTCCCCGGCCGCTTCCGTGTCCACCACATTGGGCGCCACCGCATTGACGCGGATGTTGTAGCGGCCTATCTCGCGGGCCAGGCCGCGGGTCAGACCGATGACGGCGGCCTTCGACGTGGTGTAGTGGAGGCCGTTGGGCATGCCGTAGACCGCCGCAAGCGAGCTGATGTTGATAATCGCGCCGCCGCCGGCTTCGCGCATGGCGGGTACCACGGCCCGGCAGCAGTGCCAGATGCCTTTGACGTTGACGTTCATGGTGGCATCCCATTCCGTCTCGTCCAACTTGTCGAAGGGTGCGAAATTCAGGCTGCCGAAGAGCGCCGCGTTATTGATCAGCACGTCGATGCGGCCGAACTGCTCCAGGGCGCGCTCGGCCATGGCCTTGGCGCTTGCCGCATCGGTGACATCGGTCTCGAATCCGATGGCCTCCGCGCCGGCCTCCTGGCATTGAGCCACGGTCTGCGCGCAGTCTCGCTGGTCGCAGACGACGATACGATTGCCGAGTTCGGCGAATCGGCGTGCGTAGGTCTGCCCCAGGCCGCGGGCGGCTCCGGTAATGATGATGACTTTGTCACTAAGCTCCATGGGTTCGACTCCTGGACACGGCTACACTTCGGGTTGTTGGGCCCGGCGGTCAAATTGTGTCGCCCTTTGCCAGCGTTTACCATTGCCTATTCGATTTTCCGGTGCCCGCAAGCGCCGATAAAAGCCAACCCAGAGAGTTAAATGCCAGACATTCGCCTGCCCGACGGTTCCGTGCGCAGTTACGATGCGCCAGTGAGCGGCGCCGACATTGCTGCCGATATCGGAAAAGGCCTCGCCAGGGATGCGCTCGCCGTGCGTGTCGACGGCGTGCTCACCGATCTCGGTACCCTGTTGGAAGCCGATGCCGAGATCGCCATCGTCACGGGAGCCCAGCCCGAGGGGCTCGAGCTCTTGCGTCACGATGCCGCCCATGTCATGGCCGAGGCGGTGAAAGAGTTGTACCCGGAAACCCAGGTCACCATCGGTCCCGCCATCGAAAACGGGTTCTACTACGATTTCGCCCGGGAGCAGCCTTTCACGCTTGAAGATCTGGAGGGCATCGAGGCGCGCATGCGCGAGATCGTCGCGCGCGACGAGCCCATTCAGCGTGAAGTCTGGGATCGCGACGAAGCGGTGGCTTTTTTCCGCGAGCTCGGCGAGGCATACAAGGCCGAGATTATCGAGGATATCCCCTCCGGCGAGGCCATCACGCTTTATCGGCAGGGTGACTTCATCGATTTGTGCCGGGGTCCCCACTTACCGTCCACCGGACGTCTTGGTTCGGCCTTCAAGCTGACCAAGGTGGCTGGCGCTTATTGGCGGGGCGATTCCCGTAACGCCATGCTGCAGCGGATTTACGGCACGGCCTGGGCCACGGACAAGCAACTCAGGGTTTATCTTCATCAACTCGAGGAAGCCGAGCGCCGGGATCACCGGCGTCTGGGGCGCGAGATGGATCTGTTTCATTTCCAAGAAGAGGCGCCCGGTGCGGTTTTCTGGCATCCCAAGGGCTGGTCGCTGTTCCTGAGCCTCATTGACTACATGCGCCGCAGACAGCAGGCCGCAGGCTACGTGGAGATCAATACGCCGGACATCATGGATCGCGGGCTGTGGGAGAAATCCGGGCACTGGGAAAGCTTCGGCGAGCATATGTACACGACGGAGACCCCCGACGATCGAATCTACGCCGTCAAACCCATGAATTGCCCTGGTGGTGTGCAGGTTTTCAAGCACGGCCTGCGCAGTTACCGGGAACTACCGGCCCGGATTGCGGAGTTCGGCAAGGTGCATCGTTACGAGCCTTCCGGAGCTCTGCACGGTCTAATGCGTGTGCGTGCTTTTACCCAGGACGACGCCCATATTTTCTGCACGCCGGAGCAGATCACCGGCGAGTGCATCTCGGTGTGTGAATTGATTCTGAGCATCTATCGGGATTTCGGCTTCGATGACGTGCACATCAAGTTTGCCGACCGACCCGAGAACCGCGTCGGCTCCGACGACATCTGGGACAAGTCGGAGGCCGCGCTGAGCGCCGCTATCGAATCCAGCGGTCTGGATTACACTTTGAATCCCGGTGAGGGCGCGTTTTACGGCCCGAAGCTGGAGTTCGTGCTGCGCGACGCCATCGGTCGCGATTGGCAGTGCGGAACGCTGCAGGTCGACTTGAACCTGCCCGAGCGGCTGGGTGCGCACTACATCGGCGAGGACGGCCATAAGCACACGCCGGTAATGTTGCACCGGGCGCTGTTCGGATCCCTGGAGCGCTTCGCCGGCATCCTCATCGAGCACTACGCGGGCAAGTTGCCCATGTGGCTCGCGCCGCTGCAGGTGGCGGTCACCACGATCACCTCCGACGGTGACGACTACGCACGGGAAGTGGCGCAGCAACTGCGGGAAAACGGTCTTCGCGTGGAGTTGGACCTGCGCAACGAGAAGATCAACTACAAGGTCCGCGAGCACAGCCTGCAGAAAGTACCGGTGCTGATCGCGGTGGGAAAACGCGAGGTAGAGGAGCGCAGCGTCTCCATTCGGCGCCTTGGGGCGAAGGGCCAGAAGAGTCTCAGTCTGGAGGAGGCCATTCGTGATCTGAAAGCCGACGCCGAGCGCGTTGGCGATTTGCCGGCCATGGCGGCGGACTAGCCGGGCGCAGTAAAATCCACTTGGATTTGCCGCTCGCCGAGGCTTAACGTTGTCGTCGATCGCGGCGTGCTGGCGATCACCCGGCCCCGGCGGATAACGTGCAGGCGCGCCGGGCGGGTGCGAAGAGCCTCGATGGTGTCGGACGCCTGCAACACCACCATATCCGCGTGGCAGCCCGGTTCCAGCCCGTAGGATTCGAGCCCCAGGGTGCGCGCGCCGTTAGCCGTTACGGCGTCGAAACAGGCGCGCATCTCATGGACACCGGTCATGTGTGCCAGGTGTAGCCCCATGTGCGCCACCTCCAGCATGTCGTGACTGCCCAGCGCATACCAGGGATCCATGATGCAGTCGTGGCCGAAAGACACGTTGATGCCGCAATCCAGCATCTCTTTGACCCGGGTCATGCCACGGCGCTTGGGGTAGTCGTCGTGACGGCCCTGTAGCGTGACGTTGATGAGAGGATTGGCGACCGCGTGCACCCGGGCTTCCAGTATCAGCCGCAGCAGTTTCGATACGTAGTCGTTGTCCATGGCGTGCATGGAGGTCAAATGCGAGCCGGTCACTCTTCCCTGCAGCCCCAGGCGTATTGTTTCGCGGGCAAGAGTTTCGATATGCCGGGAAGCCGGGTCATCGGACTCGTCGCAGTGCAGGTCCACGGGCAAACCGCGTTCCGCCGCAAGCTCGCAGAGCATTGTTACCGAGCGGCTGCCCTGCGCCATGGTCCGCTCGAAGTGCGGGATCCCGCCGACAACGTCGACGCCGAGATCCAGCGCTGCCGCGAGTGCCGCGGGGGCCTCGGGGTTGCGTAGGTAGCCTTCCTGGGGAAAAGCGACCAACTGCAAATCCAGGTAGGGTTTCAGCTCCTCGCGAAGCTCGAGCAACGCGCCGGCGGCGATCAGTTGCGGATTCGAGACATCCACATGGCTGCGGATGGCCAGGTTGCCCCTGGCGATTGCCCAGTGGCAGAGGGTTCGTGCCCGTGTTTTGACGTCATCGGCGGAAATGTTTTCCGCGAACTCCCCCCAGATCGCAATGCCTTCCAGCAGGGTCCCGGACTGGTTCACCCGCGGCCGCCCATAGGAGAGTGTCGAGTCCAGGTGAAAGTGACTGTCGACGAAGGGCGGTGTAACCAGGCAGCCGCCGGCGTCGATCTCGAGGGCTGCCCGGGGGGCGTCGATGCCTGCCGCGACCTCGACGATTCGGCCGTCCTGGCAGGCGATGTCCATTTCGCGTCGACCGTCTGGCAGGTTGGCGTGCCGAACCAGAAGGTCGAGCATCAGGCCTTTTTCCTTCCTTTCCCGCTCCCCGTGGGCGCACCGGCGAGCTTGTCACGCATGCTTTTGAGTTCGGCGAGCTTTTCCGGGCTCATGATGCGATTCCTGTCGTCCAGCAGACGGTCTTCTTCTTTTTGTTGTTTTGCCAGCTCCGCGGCTGTTGCGTCACGCGCCGCCTCGGCAACCCGGCTCACCCGATCCATGGCTTGCAGCTCTTCCGCTGCCTGCTGGGAGCGCTTCTCCAACTCCTGAATCCTGGCGGTCAGCTGTGCCTTTTCCTGACCCGCACGCTTCTCGCCGCTGCGCAGTTTGTCCAGCTCCTCGTGGACGGATTGTTGGCTCTTGAGCGCTTCGCGCTGTATGCGTTGGGCTTCCGCGAGGGTGCGCTGGGCGCGCTCGGCCTCACCCTCGAGCTGGCCGCGTTCCACCCTCAGTTTGTCGAGCTCTTCGGCGAGTACGGCCTCGTGGGCCTTCTTGTACTCGGCAATGACGCGCTCGGCTTCCCTTTCGGCGGCGCGCCGCTCGGCCTCGGCGGACTCCCGCGCTTGCCGTTGCGCTCTGGCCAGCGCCTCGCGGCTGCCGGCAAGCTCGGCTTCGAGCTTCTTGCGCTCGGCGGCCAGGGTTTCCTGAACACGCTCCTTCATGGTTTTCTCGTCGGCGCGCAATCGCTTTTCGATGACAACCAATTCCTCGCGCTTGCCTTGCACGCTGCGTTCGGTCTCAAGGCGGATGGTTTCCAGCTCCTGCTCGAGCTGTTGCGCCTGGGTTAAACGTTTGGATGCGTCTTCCGCAGCCCTCTTGAGTGCCTCGCGTTCCTCGCGAATTTCCTGCTCCGCCTGCTCCTTCATCTTTTGAAGCCCGGCGAGATCCTGCTGGAGCTGTGCGTGTTCGGACTTGAGTTGTTTCTCTTCCTCGCGCAAGCGTGTTTCGGTTTCCCTCTTGAGACCTTGCAGCGCGTCTTCCCGTGACTGTTTGTGACTGCGGTCCGCTTCCACCGCCTTGCGAGCATTTTCGACTTCCTTTCTGAGCCGCTCCAGCTCGATGGCGCTTTCCTTGTGGCGCTTTGCATCCGCTTCGAGTTGCGCACGGGTCGTGCGCAGCGAATCTTCCATGGCTTCTTCGGCAGCCCGGCGCGCCGCTTCCGCCTTTTCCTTGAGCCGCAGCGCTTCCGCCAGACGGCGCTCGGTTTCGTGGCTTCGCCCTTCCAGCGCTGCCATCTCCTCGCGCAGCTGCGTTTCGGCCTTGTCGCGCTTTTGCTGTAGCTCGGCAAGCTCCCGGGCGGTTTTCTGAAAATCCGTTTCCAGCCGTTTCTTCTCCGCCAACAGCCGCTTTTCGGAGTCCGCGACGTTGCGATCCAGGGCGCGCCTTTTGCCGGCCTTGTCCGCGCCGTCCTTCTCGGCCGATTTCCTGATTTCGAAGATTTCTTTCTTCAGGCGCTGGCTTTCCTCGATGGCAGTTTTTGCCCGAAGTGCGTCTGCCTCGATTTTCCCCCGTTCCTTGCGCAACCGTTCCCCCATGGCGCGCTCGACCGCCGCGCGCGCCGCGTCCGATTCGGATTTGAGCTTGCGCATGGTCTCCAGCTCACGCTTGACCTGGGTGAGTTCCCGGGCAATTTGTTGCGCCTGACTGGCGTTGGGATCACCGCCACGGCGATCCCGGGGTGCTTCGGTAGTCCGGCGAGTGGAAGGCGCGACCGGATTGCGGCGATTGGGGACGGTGATCGCCTGCTTGCGCGCAGCTGGTGCTTTGTTCTTGACCGGGGCCCGTGCCGCCGGCTTCTTGGCAGGCTCACCCATGGGACTGTGAATCAAGCCCCCGGCCAGATAGCAGGCGTCGAAGCCGCGTTGCGCGAGTAAAAACGCGCCGGCGGAGCTGCGCCCGCCGCTGTCGCAGTAGACAATGTAGCGTCTTTCCGCGTCGAGCCTGCGCATCTTGCTGCGCAGTATGTTGAGTGGAAGATTGGTACTGTCGGCGATACCGGTTGCTTTGTGTTCATCGGCAAAACGCACGTCCAGCCAGACGGCACCTTCCTTGGCCAGCTTGACCGCCTGGTTGTAGGTTACCGAGTTCAAAGTCGGCTTCTTGATCAGCTCATTGAAGTCTCTTTTTGCGAGACGCATGAGTTGACCATGGGTCAGCATGGTCACGGTGGCGTTGCGCTTGGACTCCGACACCAACGCTTCTTCACCAAAGCAATCCCCTGCGCCGAGCTCGGCGAGCTTCGTTATTTTGCCGTTGGCCTCCGACTTGCGCGTCACCAGACAGCGCCCGGTTTGAATGATGAAGTAATACTCACCGGTTGCCCCCTGCTCCAGGATGACATCACCGGCCCGGGCGTCCATGGCCTCCATGTTGGTGAAGACACTTTGAATGTTGGCGGCCGGCAGGCGGCTGAACAGATCGGAACCCAGCATGCGGGTCATCCAATCCCCGTCGCTATCGTCCACCAGTTCGGATACTTCCACCTGACTGGCTTCGTCATCGAAGCGATCGTCTGAAAGCAGTCGATCGAGCACGGTGCGGTCGATCTTGAATACCTGTAGCGGTGTTTTCGCCCGGGCTGAAAGCTGGCGCGGTTGCAGCTGGGCCAGCGCGTGGCGCGCATCCGGCGTATCGGAAGCGACTTGTTTGACCAGCTGACCGTCCGCAATCAGCTCGAGCTCTCCCTCGAGGATAAAGAAGGTCGAGTTGTCCTTGTCGCCCTGCTTGAAGACGTAGCGCCCTTTTCGATACTTGATCACCTTCCCATGGCTCAGAATCTCCTCCTGGTGCTGCTCAGGAAGACCGTTGATCGGGATCAACTCCCGAACGGCATGGGCGAACTGGTCGGTGGCAGGGGCCATCTAACTGGATAAATGCTCTATGCTTTCGCGAGGTTACATTCTACCGATCCGGGGTGCGGACGAAACTGTCCAGGGCTGGCCGGTTGGCTTGCCGCGTTCAGCGTGGTCCATCGCCTCGTGGATCGCTGGGCGGGCAGTCGACCCCCGAACTCGCCCATCCCCGTTGAGCTTATCGGCAAGCCGGGCCCAAAAGTACAGGGTCCGGCAGCAAAGGGGGAGGGGGCCAGACGTCCGCCCGCCCACCGGGCCGGTGCTACGCTTGTGGATACGCCGCCCGGGCCCACCTTCAAGTCCAGGCTACCCATGGAGTAGGAATGAAAAGACAGCGAAAGCGCATTCTGGTCACTGGCGGTGCCGGGTTTCTCGGTTCTCATTTGTGCGAGCGGCTGCTGGGCGCAGGCCAAGAGGTCCTGTGCGTCGACAATTTTTACACGGGCACCAAGGAAAATGTACTCCACCTGCTCGACAGCCCGCATTTCGAGCTCATGCGCCATGACATCACCTTCCCCCTGTATGTCGAGGTGGACGAGATTTATAATCTGGCCTGCCCGGCATCGCCTGTTCATTATCAGTTCGACCCGGTGCAGACCACGAAGACCAGCGTTCACGGCGCTATTAATATGCTCGGGCTCGCCAAGCGTGTGCGGGCAACCATACTACAAGCCTCCACCAGCGAAGTTTACGGCGACCCCGAGATTCATCCCCAGACGGAAGCTTACTGGGGCAGGGTGAATCCCATCGGCCCCAGGGCCTGTTACGACGAGGGGAAACGCTGCGCGGAGACGTTGTTTTTCGACTATTACGGTCAACACGATCTGGCGATCAAGGTGGCGCGGATATTCAATACCTATGGCCCGCGCATGCATCCCGATGACGGGCGCGTGGTGTCGAATTTTATCGTTCAGGCACTGAGTAACGAGCCCATTACAATTTTTGGCGAAGGGCTTCAGACGCGATCCTTCTGCTACGTCGACGATCTTGTCGATGGACTCGTGGGGTTGATGGGGAGCGCGCCGGACTTCACCGGGCCGATGAATCTGGGCAACCCGCATGAGATCACTATTCGAGAGCTTGCCGAACAAATCCTGTCCATTACCGGTGCGCGCTCATCCATTGTCTTCAGACCGACACCCCGGGATGATCCCACTCAGCGTTGCCCGGATATTTCCCTGGCCCGTGAGCGCCTGGGTTGGTCGCCAGGCATCGACCTGGACAAGGGTTTGAGAAAAACCATAACCTATTTCGAGAATTTACTTTCAGAACAGTAGATAACTGATTGATTATATGAAATAACAGTAAAATATAATCAGAACTTAAAGTAACATCGAGGAACAGCCACCGCTTTGGTGGGGCAGCGAGGGGACATGACGAAAACCGCACTCATTACCGGCGTCACCGGGCAGGATGGCGCTTATCTGGCCGAGTTCCTGTTGGAAAAAAACTACCAGGTTCACGGCATCAAGCGCCGCGCCTCGCTGTTCAATACCGACAGAATCGACCATCTCTACCAGGATCCCCACGAGTCCAACCGCGATTTCGTTCTTCACTATGGCGATACCACGGACGCCACGAATTTGTTGCGGGTCATCCAATCGGTCAAGCCCGACGAGATTTACAACCTCGCGGCTCAGAGCCACGTGGCGGTGTCGTTTGAAACACCGGAGTACACAGCCAACGCCGACGCCCTGGGTACCCTGCGTATTCTGGAGGCAATTCGGATTCTGGGAATGGATGGGACGGCGCGCTTTTATCAAGCATCGACGTCGGAACTCTACGGCAAGGTCCAGGAGTCGCCTCAAACCGAACGCACGCCCTTTTACCCACGTTCGCCCTATGCGGTGGCGAAGCTGTATGCCTACTGGATTACCGTCAACTACCGCGAGGCCTACGGCATGTACGCGTGCAACGGTATTCTCTTCAATCACGAATCTCCGAGCCGCGGCGAGACCTTTGTTACCCGTAAGATTACCCGGGCGGTGGCGCGCATCGCCCTGGGGCTGCAGGAGCGCGTTTACCTGGGAAACCTGGATGCGCTTCGCGACTGGGGTCATGCGCGGGATTTCGTCGCCGCCCAGTGGTTGATGCTGCAACAGGAACAACCCGACGACTTCGTCATTGCCACCGGCCGGCAACACTCGGTGCGTGACTTCGTGAAGATTGCATTCGCGCGAGCCGGCATCGACCTGCGATTCGAAGGCAGCGGCGTCGATGAGAAAGCCATTGTCGAGTCGGTGCAGGAGGTCGAGGGCTTGAAGGCGGCCTGTGCGCCTGGCGCGGAGGTGCTGTCGGTGGACCCCCGTTATTTTCGGCCAACGGAGGTCGAGACCCTGCTGGGTGATGCCAGCAAGGCCCGGGAACAGCTGGGATGGCAGCCCCAGGTAGGCTTCTCCGATCTGGTGACCGAGATGGTCCGGGAAGACCTGGCCCTGGCCCAGCGCGACAAGCATTCCCGCGACCACGGCTTCAAGACTTTCGACCACCATGAGTAGTGGCGCCGCCCTTCGATGACGCCGTTACCGCAATCCATTCGCCAGACCTCCATCTACGTTGCCGGTCACCGCGGATTGGTGGGATCCGCCGTGCTGAGGGCGCTGGACACGGGCGGTTGCGAGCGGCTCATCACCCGCAGCCACAGTGACCTCGAGCTTGGCGACAGGCGGGCGGTGGAGGAGTTTTTTGCCGCCGAGAAGCCGGAAATCGTGCTCCTGTGTGCCGCCAAGGTGGGGGGTATTGCCGCCAACAACGACTATCCCGCCGAATTCATCCATGAGAATCTGGCCATCCAGTCGAACGTCATCCACGCTGCCTGGCAGTCCGGCGTCCAGCGTCTGCTTTTTCTGGGCTCCTCGTGCATTTATCCCCGCGACTGTCCGCAGCCGATTCGTGAAGAGTATTTGCTCACCGGCCCGCTGGAGGCCAGCAACAGGCCCTATGCCATTGCCAAGATCGCCGGGGTGGAGATGTGCTGGTCCTACAACCGCCAGTACGGCACGCGCTATCTGGCGCTGATGCCCACCAACCTCTACGGGCCAGGCGACAATTACGACTTGGAAAGCTCCCATGTGTTGCCAGCGCTGATACGCAAGTGCCACGAGGCGAAAGTCTCCGGGGCATCGGCGGTGCGCGCCTGGGGTAGCGGCACCCCCCGCAGAGAACTGCTCTACAGCGACGACCTGGCGGACGCCGTGGTCTTTATATTAGGCCTCGACGATGCCCAACTGGCTGCGCATTTCAGCGTACAGAGGCCTCCCCTCATCAATATCGGCACCGGGGAGGATTTGAGCATTGCCGAACTCATGGACGTGGTGAGAAAAGTCGTCGGCTTCGACGGCGAGGTGATCTGGGAGCGCGAGCGTGCCGACGGCACACCGCGCAAGCTTCTGGACGTATCGGCCATGCACGCTCTGGGGTGGCACCACAAAAGGCCCCTGGAGGAGGGCATACGTCTGGCCTACGAGGATTTTCTAGCGAACTGGCGAAGCTGAATCGACTTCTCAGTCGTCGAAACGCATGGAGAAATCGATTGCGCGCACATTTTTCGTCAGCGCGCCTACGGAGATGTAATCCACGCCGGTACTGGCCAGCTCCGCCAGGTCCTCGAGGGCAACGTTGCCGGAGATCTCCAGCTTTGCCCGGCCTCGGGAGCGCGCGACCGCTTCGCCGATATCCGTCCGCGGGAAGTTATCCAACATCACCACGTCGCTGCCGGCGGAAAGCGCCTCGTCCAGCTCGGCGAGATCTTTTACTTCCACTTCGATAGTCAGGTCTGGATTTCCGCTGCGCGCGGCGGCCACCACCTTGGTGATGGAGCCGGCGTTGGCGATGTGGTTATCTTTGATGAGAACGGCGTCGAATAACCCGATGCGGTGATTATGGCAACCCCCGCATAGCACGGCGTATTTCTGCGCCCGGCGCAGCCCGGGCAGGGTTTTGCGTGTATCGAGCACCTGGGTGCTACTGTCGGCGAGGACACTGGCGTAGCGCCTGGCCGTGGTGGCGGTGCCGGACAGCAACTGCAGGAAGTTGATGGCGGTGCGCTCGCCGGTGAGTATCGGCGCCGCCGGGCCGGTGACAGTACAGACGATGGAATTTTCCTGCACGCCGTCTCCGTCGCCGGCGCGCCACTGGACCACGATGCCCGGGTGGAGTTGCCGGAACACCTCGTCGAACCAGTTCACACCGCACAGGACTGCGCATTCACGACACCAAACCGAGGCGGTGATGGTGGCGCCGGGGGCCACCAGTGACGCCGTTACGTCGCCACTGCCGATGTCTTCGTCCAGGGCTATGCGTACGCTGGCGGATACGTCATCGGGAAGCGCTGACGCCTGTTCCTTGCTCATGGGGAAGTCTCTTTTGCCGCTGACGGCAGCGGGGTTACTGGCGAATAGTAAGCTCTCGGCCCCGCTGGGTGAACTCCAGCTTGCGCAGAAAACTCATGCCGAGCAGCACTTCGGTGCCCTGCATGTGAGGATTGATATCGGCGCGGACATTTTCGAGACTGATGTTGCCGAGCTGGACTTCGTCGAGACGCGTGGCATAGGTGGTGACGGTGCCGTTGGCGGTGTTGGCGCGCAATGGCGCGCCACGCTTGAGTCCCAACGGTCCGGCGATGCTGGCCGGCACCGACACCGAGGTCGCGCCGGTATCCAGCAGGAAGGTAACCCGATGGCCGTTGATAGCGCCGTTGGCAACGTAGTGCCCGGCGCGGTTCTGTTGCAGGACCACCTCGCGCACGCCGTCGGCGCGCAGCGCCGAGACCACCTTCTGGTTGGGGTTGTCGAGCTTTTCCATCCAGCCGCCGAAAAAGGCGCCTAGAAGGCCCAGCACCACGAGCCAGGCGAGCACGGTCATGATGGCGCCGACGCGCCCGGAGTTGGGCGAATGTGTATCGGGATCAGTCACGGCGAGACCAGGGGCCAAAATACTCCATGGATGTGGCGCTAAGCTCTAACATGGCGTCAAACTTAGCGCATTCAAGTCGTTGCGACTGCCGCCGGAGTCACAGGCCGCGGCCGGCCAGTGGAGTAAGTCCCTGAAGAACATCGTCGACCACATGATATTGGATGCCGGTAATGGCTGGCTGGAAGGCGTGCGCCGTGTGCCGTCGCCCAACTGCGATGAGCGTCCGCAGGCCGGCGACCCCGAGTTAATCGTCATCCACAGCATCAGCCTGCCGGAAGGCCATTTCGGAACACCCCACGTGGAGGCGCTTTTCTGCAATTGTCTGGATGTGGCCGCGCACCCTTCGTTCGCGGACATTGCGCCGCTGCGGGTGTCCGCCCACGCGCTCATCCGCCGCGATGGTGAGCTCATTCAGTTCGTGCCGTTTACCAAGCGCGCCTGGCATGCAGGCGTTTCCTGCCACCAGGGGAGGGAGTGCTGCAATGACTTCTCCGTCGGCATCGAGCTCGAAGGATGTGACTGGCAGCCCTTCGAGGATGCCCAGTATCGGTGCCTGGCGAGTCTGGTGCGCAGCTTGATGGCGGTGTGGCCGGGGATTGGCGCAGAGCAGCTGGTGGGCCACAGCGATATCGCCCCCGGCCGCAAGACCGATCCCGGCCCCCATTTTGACTGGGGGAAACTGAAAAGCCTCCTCTGATGGCTTGCTCCAGTGCGGCTGAAGATCCCCGCCGGCGCAGCTATGCTCTTGAAATCACAGCTCGAATGGGCGAATTCCCTGGGTTGGAGGCGGGAATCGTGACCCGTTTCGCGAATTCCCGGAGCAGGCCGCGTTAGAATATTAATTCATGAGCAAAGCCAGAGACATGCTGCTCAGCCTGACCCTGGTGGCCCTGGTTTTCACCGGGCCGGTGGCGGTGGCCGCCTACCTGCTGTCCGGCGACCGGAGCGAGCTTCCCCTGATGCTGGCGGCCACCAGTGACGGCGGGTCGGCAGCGGCCGGTGGAACCTCGAATCCAGGCGGCAATCAATCAGGTGCTCCGCTCCTGGCAGGAGTGCTGTATACCGCCGGTACGCCCCAAGTGGACTGGAATGGCGTGAACATCCCGGTGGCAAACGGCAGTTACGCCTATCTCGGCGGCGAGGTGGTCAGTAGCGGTCCCGCTGATATGAGTGTTTTGCGGCTGGACGCAGACAACAGTGTCTACATGTGCCCCGATTCCCGAATGAGCGTCACCCGTGCCGATGACGGGGCCTACCACATTAGAATTTCCCGGGGTGGCGGTCGTTTCGCCTTCGCCGCGGGCACGAAATACCGCATCGAGGCCAACCGGGGTGTGTATTCCCCAAGCGCCGGCGCCGAATCGGAACCCACAGTGGTGGAAGTGACGGTGTTTCAGGACCACCCGGGTGGGGTAGCGTGCGGGTTCAGAAGTAGTATGGACGTGGCCGGTTACCCCTCGGACGGTAGCGGCGAGCCGATAGCGCTCGGTACTGCGGGGCCGGGTGAGATCATCGATCTGTCCCGGGCCCTGGCCGACGAGGCAGCCACCGGCGGCACACCGGTGGTGATGCAGCCCATTCCGATGCCGGCGAGCGTCCAGAGTTGGCTGCGCGACAACGCTCCCTACCCCTCAGCGCCGGGCCCCATCGGCTATTTGTGCCGCTGCGAGGAGCTGAAACGCTACGCCGAAGCGGATGGTATTCCTGAGGCGGCAATCGTGCCGCGCATGTTGCCACCCGACAGTAATGCGCTCGTAGGCCTGGCGTCGGACACCGAACCGCCGGTGTTGCCGCCGGTAGTCCTCGCGGTGCCGGGCCCCCCGGACATGCTCTCCATCCCCACACCAACAACACTCACCGTACCGCCCCCGCTGATACCAGTTACCGGCTCAGGAGGGGGATTCACCTCAACCCCCAGCTGACGCCTGTCCCTGGAGCATGGAAGCTGCCAAACCAACCCTTCCAGCAGAAACTCGATAAGCCAGCGCCGGGGCGGATTCCGCCACCTCGGTGTAGCCCTCGATACGTGTCATTTGCCGGTGCCATGTACTATATATATTGCTGTTAAGACAATGACATACCTTGAGAAATGGAGAATTTGCTTTAAATCGGGAGGGACCTTTTTCGTAGGAAGTTGATCGGTTGCCGAAAGGTGTTCCAGGAGTTCTCTGGGTGCGCCGGTCGGTCGGTGACTTTGGCGATTCCGCCGAGTGCCTACTGAGCCGTTTTAGTGATTTCGAACGCGGCCCGATAGCGCACGGAAGCGGAAGCCAAAGGACCATGATGCTTCAGAGTTGTTGAAGCCTCGAATGTGGGCGATTAGCGCCAAATTTTTGCTGGGTATAATCCGGCTTGCGGTAGCTATTACCCTATTGTCGGCTGATTTCGCGTGGGCGCAGTCCACGCAGCCGGTAACCCAGGCTGTCGATACGCAGGCTACGGAGCAGTACAACGCGAATCCGAGCGCCGTGGAAACAGTGCGAGCCGGCGAAAAGGTTGTGGCCTACGATGTCGGTAATGAGTCGGGGCCGCTTCGGGGTATAACCCTTGCCCTCTCAGCCGGAATCGGATACGACGACAATGTCTTCCGCACCGAGAGCAACACCAGAGATGATTTTTTCTGGAGCGTTCGACCCTCTGTCTATCTCAACAGTGGCTTCGGCAGGCATGCGTTTCGCCTGGGCTACGAAGCCGTCCTCATCAGATACACGGAATTCGATAACCAGGACTACACCGATCAACGGGTGTTAGCCGACGCAGCCCTGGATCTGACGCGTAAGCTCAATCTCAACCTCATCGGGGAGTTGCGCTGGGGTCACGACCAACGCGGTGGTATCGGCACATGCCTGGTCTGCTCGCCCACCCCGGATACATGGCGGGCCTATCGGGTAGGCGCGGACCTGGTTATCGGCCGAGCGATTTCCCGCGCCCAGATTACCCCCAGGATTGAATACTCCGGTATTCGGTACGATAACAACGGGCAATCATTCCGTGACTTCGACCGTCAGGATTATCGGTTGCGCGGGCGCTGGCGATTCTCGCCGCGCCTCTCAGCCATCGCCGAAGGCGGGTATGCGACCGTTGATCACCTGGATCCAAATAACGACCTGGACCGAACCGAGGCTACCCTGCTTGGAGGTGTCGGTTGGGAAGCGACCGCCAAGACGTCCGGGGAGATTCTGATAGGTACACTCGTTCAGGAGTTCGATAACCCAGCTGAGGCGAGTAGCACACATTTTAATTGGGACGTGCGAGTCCACTGGGCGCCTAAGCCGTACAGCAAGGTCACCTTGTTTACCAGCAGGAGGACTCAGGAAGACGCCGCCGGAGGAGTAGGGCACTTCCTGGCGGACACTTTCGGAATTGGGTGGCGGCACGCTTTTACCGAACGCCTCGTCACGGATTCAAACGTCGATTATACGTTGGCAAAGTATTCGACGGGACGGCAAGACGGATATCTAGCCTTCCAAGTCGGGCTCACGTACAAACTCGTCCGCTGGTTGGATTTTGGCGCACATTACCGATACTTGAACCGCCGCTCCAATATCCCGGGAATCAACTATGACGACAATATGATTCTGCTGAAATTGACGGCAGGATTGGAGCACGGTCTGTAGTCCAAATTCTCGAGGACAACTGCCTCGTCAGACAGCAGGGATCGTCAATTTTTGCCGATTAAGATATGGAGAATTCGACTAAAGTGCTACTAGGGACCACTTGGCGATCCCCGCGGTAGCACGAATTTCAGTTGCTCAGTGCGTTAAAGGCATGTTGTGAAATCAAGCCATACTTATCTTGCCAGTATCCTCGCCGGAATCTGGCTGCTGTTACTGGCCGGGAACAGCTTTGCGGCGGGTTTTTCGGAACCAGGTTCGTCCCGTCTGCTGCGGCTTTCGCAGAACGCACAGATCGAGTCGCAGCAGACCACCACCGCGGGTGCCCGCGTAGCGGCTCCCGCCTATCGCGTGGACACGGGTGACCGCGTATCCATTACGGTTTATCAGGAGCCGGATCTGAGCATAAGCGATGTGCGTGTGAAGGCCGATGGCACGATCGCCTATCCATTGCTCGGTGATCTGCAAGTGGCGGGGCTCACACCCCAAGGCCTTCAGGATTTGGTGGTTGGCATGTTGAAGGATGGGTATCTCAAAAAGCCCAGCATCACTGTC
>JAACFO010000073.1 GCA_009937425.1 Gammaproteobacteria bacterium | reverse complement strand
ACCAGCCCCAGCCCTCCCCACTACCTAGGAAACGTCGTCCTGCGGACGACGTTCAGGTCGTCGCATGGCGGGTTTGATGCGCGCCGTTTTCACCGCATTGCCACTGACCTGCACGATCTCCACCGGATAACCTGCGATCAGCAGGCTGGTTCCCGGCTCAGGGATCGATTCGAGATACTCGAGTACCAGTCCGTTCAAGGTCTTTGGCCCGTCCGTGGGCAACTCCCAGTGCATGCCGCGATTGAGGTCGCGCACGTTTGCGCCACCGTCGATGAGATAGGTGCCGTCGTCCTGGGGGTGCACGTCGGGACTGTGATCGGCCGGGTCGGTGGTGAACTCGCCGACGATCTCCTCGAGCAAATCCTCCAGCGTCACGAGCCCGTCCACATCTCCGTACTCGTCGACCACCAGTCCTATGCGTTGGCGCTGGCGTTGAAAATTCCGCAACTGGGTGTTGAGCGGCGTGCCCAGCGGCACGAAGTACGGTTCACTGGCGTTTTCCATTAACCAGTTCTTGTCCAGCTCCGTGTGCTCCAGTGGCTCGAGAATTTTGCGCAAATGCAACACGCCGAGAACGTTGTCGATGTCGCCGCGATAAAGGGGTAAGCGCGTGTGCTGACTGTGCACCAGCATATCGACAATATCGTCCATCTCGTCGTCGATATCGATGCCGTTGATTTCGCCGCGCGGCACCATGATGTCGTCCACGGTAACCTTTTCCAAATCCAGGATACTCACCAGCATGCTTTGGTACTTGCGGGAAATCAGCGGTCCGGCTTCGTTCACCACCGTGCGCAGCTCATCGGTACTGAGCTGTTGGGAATCTACGTCGGTGGGAAATACCCGCAGCAGGCGTAGCACACCATTGGCGAGCCAGTTGATCGCCGCCACAACGGGATAAAAGATCTTCAGGAGCGGCTTGAGAACGATTGCCGCCGGGAATGCAATACGTTCGGGGTGTAAGGCTGCCAGGGTTTTTGGCGCTACTTCGGCAAACACCAGAATCACCACGGTGAGCACAAAGGGTGCCAGAGCGAGACCGGGCTCGCCCATGATGCGCCAGGCGATGAAGGCCGCCAGCATCGACGCGACGATGTTGACGAAGTTGTTGCCGAACAGGATCAACCCGATCAGGCGGTCCGGGCGTTGCAGAAGTTCCGCTGCGCGCTTTGCGCCTTTGTGCTTACCCTTGGCAAGATGGCGCAGGCGATAGCGGTTCAAGGCCATCATGCCGGTCTCGGAACCGGAAAAAAACGCCGAAAGAATAATGAGAACGATGAGTGCCCCGAACAGGACAGCCAGAGGAAGGTCGCTCAATAGGGGGTCAAACCTGCGGGGAAACCATAGCTAATACTATAGCTCTTAGTAGAGCCTGCCCGTGAGCCTGTCAAGGGGGGTACGGGGGTTCGGGTGTAGGAAACAGGACGAAATTCCTTGAACTCGCCGCGTATATTCCCAAGGATCCCATTTCCATAGCAGGCCAACGACGACTCGACCGGAGATACCCCCATGAGCAACAGTCCCGCGCCGGACCCAACCTCCCTCGATGCATCGGTCGCAGAGCAACTTCGGCAGGTGAGCACGGCGACGCTGACGATGGTGCTGCTCAAACGAGGGGTACGTACGAGCTGGTTGCGCGGAGTCGAGCCACTGACAATGATGGGCGGTCGGATAGTCGGCCCTGCCTTTACCATTCGCTTCGTACCCGGGCGTGAAGATCTTTCTCAGCCCGAAAGTTACGCAAAATCCCCCTCTTTCCGCGACGCCATCGAAGCGGCTCCGGCGGGCTCGGTGGTTGTCATCGACGGACGTGGCAACACTCTGGGTGCGACGCTCGGCGACATCCTCGTGGCGAGGCTCGCCAAGAGGGGCGTGCTGGCCGCTGTTACCGACGCGCCGGTGCGCGATGCCGATGAGATCCGCAGGCTCACCCTGCCGGTACTGTGCGCGGGCGTTGCGCCACCGCCGAGCATCGTCGGGCTCAGCTTCGCCGGCTACGACGAAATCATTGGCTGTGGCGGGGTGGCGGTTTGTCCCGGTGATGTGCTGGTCTGCGACAACGACGGTGTTGTCGTCATTCCGGTCGCCATGGCAGCCGAGGTTGCCGAGGACGGCGTCGAGCAGGAACGCTTCGAGCGCTTCGTACAGCGGCGGGTCGCCGAGGGCGCGAGTGTCGTGGGGCTTTATCCTCCCAACGAAGGCACCGTGCAGGACTACAAGAGGTGGTGCGACGAGGGGGAACCATAGTCGGGGTTCGCCAGCTTCAGCCGAGGCTGCGCCGGGGCGGATTTTCCCCATTCAGCCGGGGAACCAGTGGCGCTGGAGAAAAATCTCCAACACGAGCTTGCTGCCGAAGTAGGCGAGACCGAGGACGATGAAACCCGTGAGACTGAGGCGCACCGCAGTGCGGCCCCGCCAGCCATGGCGCCAGCGTCCCCACAGTAGCACCGCAAAAATCAGCCACGCGATTACCGACAGCACCGTTTTGTGGGCCAGATGCTGGGCCAGCATATCGGCGACAAATGCGACGCCGGTGGCGAGGCTCAGGGTCAGCAGGAAAAAACCCAGGGCAATGAGCTGAAACAGCAGCTCTTCCTGGATTTTAAGAGGCGGCAGGATGTGCATGAGGCCGCCGGGGCGCTTATGGCTCAAACGGCGTTCCTGGTAGGCGAGCAGCAGCGACTGGCAGGCGGCGATTGTCAGCAGTGCGAAGGCCAGCACCGACACCAGCACATGCACCTCGGTGCCGAGATTGCGCTCGACGCCGATGGGTCGGGATTCGGGCCAGATGACGCTTGGCAGAATCAACAGCGCCGCCAGCGGCAGCACCAGCAGGCCAAGGTTGTCCAGGGGGCGGCGTAAAGCGCCGATGATGAGCAGCAGGGCGGCCACCCAGGCCACCAGCGACGCCACGTCGAAGAATCCCAGGCTCAGGCCGTCGCCAGTGACGACCAGCGCATAAAGCAGCGCGCCGTGCAGCGCGACCGCCAGAAATGCAATTATCGACAGCTTCGGCGCGGCTTCCTGCTGGGATTCTCGCCAGGTCGACAGGCGCCGACCCAACACCACGGCGGCAGCGATATAAAGCGCCACGCTCGTGAGCGCCAGGGCCAGGGTCCAGGAGTGCATGCTGGAATGATGCCAACATTCGGCAGCCACGCAAAGGACGCCTGGGACAAAGCTGCCCGGATAGCGCATTTCTCCCCACCCGCCTTGGTTGCTAAACTTGGCCGCTTCCCCGGAATTGCAAGAGGAGCCTGGTAAGTGTTCGAAAATCTGACAGATCGGCTGTCGAAGACCCTTGCGCAGCTGCGTGGGCGCGGCCGGCTCACTGACGCCAATATCACCGAAGCACTGAGAGAAGTGCGCATGGCGCTGTTGGAAGCCGACGTGGCCTTGCCGGTGGTGCGGAATTTCATCGAGCGCGTACGCGAGCGCGCCGTGGGCCAGGACGTTATCAAGAGTCTGTCGCCGGGTCAGGAAGTCATCCGCATCGTCCGTGACGAACTCACCAGGCTCATGGGAGAAGCCAATGAGTCGCTGGACCTGCATGTAGCTCCGCCGGCGGTACTGCTGGTAGCCGGGCTGCAGGGGGCGGGCAAGACCACGACAGTGGCCAAGCTCGCGCGCTGGTTGATGGACAACGGCACCAAGTCGGTACTGCTGGCGAGCTGTGATGTCCACCGGCCGGCCGCCATTAAGCAGCTCGAAACCCTGGCGGGGGAGGTGGGCGCGATCTTCTTTCCCTCGGACGTGTCTCAGGATCCGGTCGCCATCGTAGAGGCCGCCATCACCGAGGCGCGGCGACAGTTCTACGAGGTGCTGATTCTCGACACCGCCGGGCGTCTGCATGTGGACGAGGAAATGATGGCCGAGGTGCGTCGCGTGCATGCTGCCGCCTCGCCGGTAGAGACGCTGTTCGTGGTCGATGCCATGAGCGGCCAGGACGCCGCCACCGTGGCAAAAGCCTTCGATGAAGCGCTGCCGCTTTCCGGCATCATTCTCACCAAGACCGACGGGGATGCCCGCGGTGGCGCGGCGCTGTCGGTGCGCGAGGTAACGGGCAAGCCGCTCAAATTTATCGGTGTCGGCGAGAAAACCGATGCCCTCCAGGCATTCCACCCCGAGCGCATGGCTTCGCGCATCCTGGGCATGGGCGACGTCCTGAGCCTCATCGAGGAAGCCGAGCAGAAGGTCGACAGAGACAAGGCCGAGAAGCTCGTCAACAAGCTCAAAAAGGGCAGGGGCTTTGACCTGGAGGACTTTGCCGAGCAACTCGCGCAGATGCGCGAAATGGGCGGCATGGCGGCGATGCTCGACAAGCTTCCCGGGGGCGCGGCGCTGCCGCCGGGGGCCAAGGCCCAGATGGGCGACCGCGAGCTCAAACGCATGCACGCCATCATCGGCTCCATGACCCACCAGGAGCGCCTCCACCCGGCCATCATCAAGGGGTCCAGAAAGCGGCGCATTGCTGCCGGCTCAGGGAACCATGTGCAGGACGTGAACCGGCTGCTGAAGCAGTTCGCCCAAATGCAGAAAATGATGAAGAGAATGAAGAAAAAGGGCGGCCTGGCGCGGCTCATGCAGGGTATGAAGGGTGGTATGCCGCCGGGCATGCCGGGCTAGGTCACGCCAGAACGAATTTACAACGCCACAGGGAAAAGCGTAAAATAACCCGTTTTTACCGCCCGTAAAGGGATCATCGGCATGATACTGCCACTCAGAGGACAGCCCATAAGCCATGGTTAGCATTCGACTTGCCCGCACCGGCGCCAAGAAGCGTCCCTTCTACCACGTGGTGGTGACCGACAGCCGCGCCAGTCGCGACGGGCGTTTCATCGAACGGGTCGGGTTCTACAACCCGATTGCCACGGAGCAGGAGGAGAAGCTGCGTATCGACCAGGAGCGGGTGGCCTATTGGAAGTCTCAGGGCGCCAAGGCCAGCGGCGCCGTCGCCAAGCTCTTGAATCAGGCTCGGGCCGCGGCGAGCGCTTAGGCCGCCGCCTGCGCGCCTGAGCGAGCGCGCGGAATGCCGGAGCGCGTGACAATGGGTCGGGTGAGCGGCGCTTTCGGGGTGCGCGGCTGGCTCAAGGTGCGTTCGGACTGCGAGCCCGTGGAGCAGCTGCTCGAGTACTCGCCCTGGCAAATAGAGTCGAGTACGGGATGGCGCAGCCACGTGCTGGTGGAGGGCAAAGTCCACGGCTCAGGCTTGATAGCCAAGCTCGCGGACATCGACGACCGCGAGCAAGCGCGGGAGTTGGCGGGTGCAGACATTGCGGTCGACCGCAGTCAGCTGCCGGCGCTGGCAGAAGGTGAGTACTACTGGAATGATTTGATCGGCCTTGGCGTAGTTACCCGGGACGGTCAGGAGCTGGGGCAGGTGTCGGGCCTGATGCAAACAGGTACCAATGATGTTCTGGTCGTAAGCGGCGAACGCGAGCGGCTGATCCCGTTTATCCGGGAGCAGGTGGTGTTGGCAGTGGACGCTGAGGCCCGGCGCATCGAGGTGGACTGGGACCCGGATTTCTGAGTCCACCGGCCGCCACCGCGAGGAGTTGGCATGCAGGTGGCAGTGGTGACGCTGTTTCCACAGATGTTCGAAGCCATCGAGCGCTGGGGAATCACGTCGAGGGCGTTGCAGCGCGGCATTCTCGAGCTGGATTGCATCAATCCCCGGGAGCATGCTGTCGACCGGCACCGCAGCGTCGACGATCGGCCCTACGGCGGCGGGCCGGGAATGGTGATGCTGCTGCAGCCCTTGCGCGACGCCATCCAGGAGGCCAGGGCGCGCCTCGGTGAAGACACCCACACGGTGTACCTGTCGCCCCAGGGCCGGCGGGTGGACCAGGCGGCGATCGCCCGATTGGCGGCCCGCGAGCGCTTGATTTTGGTATGCGGGCGCTACGAGGGCGTCGACGAACGATTGCTGGAACGGGAAGTGGACGAAGAATTGTCGGTGGGCGATTTCGTGCTCAGCGGCGGCGAGCTTGCGGCGATGCTGCTGGTGGAGGCAATGACGCGCTTGCTACCCGGGGCGCTGGGTCACGAGGAGTCGGCGAGTCACGATTCCTTCGCCGGCGGATTGCTCGATTGGCCCCACTACACGCGGCCCGAAGTGAGCGATGGACTCAGGGTGCCGCCGGTGTTATTAAGCGGCGATCATGAAGCGATTCGCCGTTGGCGCTTGAAGCAGGCGCTGGGTCGCACCTGGCAACGGCGGCCGGATTTGCTGCGCGAGACGCAGCTTGACGAGGAACAACGAGCGCTGCTCGAGGAATACGTCAGCGAGCAGCAGGAAACATTGGATTGAGGTCGGCCGGGGGCCGGTCCCAAGGGGTAAGTAATCATGAGTAACATCATCAGTCAGATCGAAGCCGAGCAGATGGGGCGCGAGGTTCCGAAATTCGGTGCCGGCGATACGGTGGTGGTCAGGGTCAAGGTGACCGAAGGTGCCCGCGAGCGGCTGCAGTCCTTCGAGGGCGTTGTGATCGCCAAGCGCAATCGCGGGCTCAATTCCTCGTTCACGGTACGCAAAATTTCCCACGGGGAAGGCGTCGAGCGTGTCTTTCAGACCTACAGCCATCAGATCCATGACATCGAGGTCAAGCGCCGCGGCGATGTGCGCCGCGCCAAGCTCTACTATCTTCGTGGCCTGCGCGGTAACGCGGCGCGCATCAAGGAGAAAATCTGAGGAAAAGGGGACAAAGAAAAAGGGGACAGATCTATTTTCCCGACACGCAGGAAAATTCTGAGAACACAGTTGACGGAAAATAGATCTGTCCCCTTTTTCTTTGTCCCCTTTTTCGCTGTCCCCTGTTTCGTCGTTTCACTGCTGCTGATTGCCCTCGGCTCGCCGCTTGCCGGTGCGGCGTCCAAGACCACTGTTGAAGATATCGACCGGATGCTGGATGCCGGCGCCGTTTTGTTGGCACTGCGGGTTATCGAGCAGGAGCAGCCGAAATTTTCCACCAACCCCGTCCCGTGGCAGCACTGGGAACAGCGCCGCCTGGCAATTCTCGAATTCCGTGAAGACTGGTCGGCGGTAATCGGTCGTATCGCAAAATATCCATCTTCTCTGCCTGACGATTTCCGGGTAAGTGCCGGGGAATCGGCGGCGCGCGCCTATCTCGCCGAGGGTGATGCAGAGGCCGCCACCGCCGTCATCGCGGGCCTCATCTGGGGCACGGCCCAGGACACAGCCATGACGGTCGAGCGGACCGAACGTCTTACCCGCTGGCGCGCCCAGCTGGCGGAAAGTTACCTGCTCGCCGGGCAACTGCCTGACGCCCGGAGCACCGTGCTGCGTTACCGGCTGGACTATGGGTCCGACCCGGAAGGCTGGCGACTCGCTCATGCCAAGGGCTTGATGCGGGCGGGGCACCTCAACGAGGCCCGTGAGCTTCTGGTCGGCCTGGACAGCACAGAGGTTGCTTATTTAAAGCTGCTGTTGAGAGCCCGCAGCATCAGCGTGGAGCCGGTGGAATTGCTCTCCGAGATGGGACCCTTTCTCGGGGGAGGGCGGTTGCTTGGGGCGGAGCGCGCGCAACTGTGGGCGGCTCTTGCGGGCGTCGCGGCCCGTTACCGGGATCACGAAGTGGGTGTTACTGCCATGGAGCAGGCAGTGGCGCTGCGCGCACCCATTGCGGCCGGCGATCGATTTATCAGTGTGAATGCCGATGCCCTGTGGGATGCCTATGGCGCCTACGCCGTGGCTCTGGCCAATGACTCCCACCTGCTGGTGGGCCGGTTCGATGCCTGGCTGGCCCTGGCGGAACAATACTCCGGCAGCGGCGACGTGAGAGCCCGGGCCATGTATGCCTATTTGTCGACCCAGCAGCGGGATCTGAACATAGCCGGAATCGCCCGGAAGGGCCTGGTGTCGACGCTTGCCAGGGAACCCCGCGGCCTGGCGGTTCTTGGCGGGCTTTACCTGGAGTCCAGTCGTTACCCGGAGATTTCCGCCATTCCACCATTCCTGCGTGCGCCGCTCATCGCCTATGCCGTCGGCGCGTCGCGACACGATCTGGCAGGCAAGCTGTTGCCGGGGTTGGACGCGGCGGCGCGTCATGGGCTTGCGCTGGAATGGCGCGCGCCGGTGGCTGTGGCGTTGATCGGCACCAAAAGGGTCGATGAAGCGGTAGCCTTGTTCGACAAGGACTTGGTCGCCGGTGACGGCTCGCCCCGGATGGCTGTGGATGCGGCCGTGAGGGTCGCCCTGGCGCTGCAGGTGGCCGGCGAGTACGCGCACGCCGCAACGCTGTTGTCCCGCGCGCTGGCGATGGCAGGCTCGCCCTGGGAACGACGTGAACTGTTGTCCCTTGCGGCGCAAGCCGAAAGCCACGCGGGCAACCATGTTCGCGCCGCGCGTTTGTACATCGAATCCGCCGCCGTGCCCGCTGGTGGCCCCACGGACATGTGGTCGTGGTCCGCGAGCCTGCAAGCAGCCGGCGCCTTGCGAAGCGGCGGCCTCGACGAGGATGCCGTGGGTGTATTAAAAGCTACCCTGTCGGACAGCCCGCAGCCCGAGGAGCTTGAATTCGTGGAGCATGCTTTGCGCCATTTTTGATTCCCACCCCGGAGGCTTGAGCGTGACCAATGATGCCGAGTACGCAGCCGTAGTGGCGGCGCCCGTGGGACTTCTAGGCTTGCGCATGAGCGCCGGACAGTTGGTGGGTATCGATTTCGCGCCGCCGGTCAGCTCCGTCGACACTGCCCCGGACGAGGCCACCCGTGAGGTGCTCGACCAACTGTTCCAGTACTTCGAGGATCCGGCGTGGCAATTCGATCTTTCCCTGGGAATCCAAGGGACAGCTTTTCAGCGTCGCGTGTGGCAGGCACTTACGCGTATTCCCCGGGGGTGCACCCGCAGCTACGGGGAGTTGGCCCTGGAACTCGGCAGCTCGGCGCGGGCGGTAGGCGGCGCCTGCAGGCGTAACCCGGTCCCCATCGTCGTCCCGTGTCACCGTGTGATCGCCGCCGCCGGCGGCGCCGGTGGATTCATGGGGCAGCGCGGCGGCGAGGCGCTGGCCATCAAGCTGTGGTTGTTGGCACACGAGCGCCGTGAATCATGAGCGACAAGTTGCCCGGCAAGCGCGATCAGGAACTGGTGGAAACCTATGTGGACGCGGTCTGGATGGAGCGCGGCCTGGCCGAAAATACGCTGGCCGCCTATCGTTCTGATTTGCGCCGCTTCGCCGCGTGGCTGGCGCAACGCCAACGCAGCCTCGTGACGGCAACACGCGCCGATGTTCTCGAGTATCTTGCCAGCCTTGCGGCCTCGCCGCCGCGCAGCGTCGCCCGGCGACTCTCCAGCCTGCGGCGTTTCTATCAATATTTGATGCGTCACGGTCGTATCGTCGAAGATCCCTGCGCACGCGTGGAGGCACCGCGCATTGGTCGCAGTCTGCCCATTACATTGAGCGAAGGGGAAGTGGAGGCGTTGTTGGAAGCACCGGACGCCGGTGTTCGTGAGGGACTGCGTGATCGCACTATGCTCGAGGTGATTTATGCCACCGGTTTGCGCGTCTCCGAGCTCGTGAGTTTGAAGCTTGGCCAGATCAACTATCAGCAGGGAGTGGTGCGAATAATGGGCAAGGGCGGCAAGGAACGGCTCGTGCCGCTGGGGGAATCCGCACTGGACTGGCTACAACGTTATCTGCGCGAAGCCCGCCCGCAGTTGCTTGCCGCCGGCCACGGCGACGCCCTTTTCCCCAGTCCCCGGGGCGGCGCCCTCAGTCGCCAGGCCTTCTGGTACGCCATAAAGCGCTACGCGGCAATCGCGGGTATCTCCAAGTCCATCTCACCCCACAGCTTGAGACATGCCTTCGCGACGCATTTGCTCAACCACGGTGCCGACTTGCGGGTCGTGCAGTTGCTGTTGGGTCACAGCGATATTTCGACGACACAGATCTACACTCACGTTGCGAAGGAGCGACTGAAGCAACTGCATGCGGTTCACCATCCCCGCGGTTAACCGGTATCCTCGTCTTGCACCGCGGCGAAGACTTCGGCCGCAGTGGTGACTCCGGCGGCAACTTTCTGGGCGCCGCTGATGCGCAGCGGCAGCATGCCGCCCTCGAGCGCGGCGTCGCGCATGCGCCGGCTGTCTGTATCGGTGCTGATCATTTTTCGCAGATCATCGCTGACGCGCATGACCTCATAGATGCCAATACGCCCGAGATAACCGGTATGGCGGCATTCGTCGCAACCCACCGGGATGAATACCTTGGCGGGCCGTCGCGGTTGAAAGGGCGCCACCAGGGATTTCCATTGATCCTCGGTAATCTCAGTGGGCTTCTTGCAGTGATGGCACAGCGTACGTACCAGGCGCTGCGCGACCACACCGATCAGTGCCACCTTGAGCAGGTACGGCGCCACTCCGAGTTCCACAAAACGCGTCACCGTGGAGGGAGCGTCATTGGTGTGCACCGTTGACAACACCAAGTGGCCGGTGAGTGCGGCCTGCACGGCCGTATCCGCGGTCTCTTCATCGCGGATCTCTCCCACCATGATGATATCGGGGTCCTGGCGCAGCAACGTGCGCACGCCGGTGGCAAAGTCGAGACCAATTTGATGCTGCACGTACATTTGATTGAGTGCTGGATCCACCAGCTCGATGGGATCCTCGATGGTGCAGATATTGACCTCGGGTTTGGACAGGCGCTTCAAGGCGGAGTAGAGCGTGGTAGTCTTGCCCGAGCCAGTTGGCCCGGTCACCAAGACCATGCCGTAGGGCTGCTCGACCATTCTTTGCCACTGATTTTCTTCGTTGGGTGAGAAACCCAGATCGCCGAGGGATCGCACCAGCACCTCCGGGTCGAAAATGCGCATGACGAGTTTCTCTCCGAAGGTCGTCGGCATGGTGGAGAGCCTGAGTTCCACTTCCTTGTTATCCGGGGTGAGGGTCTTGATGCGCCCGTCCTGGGGCCGTCGCTTCTCGATGATGTCCAGCCGGCCTAATGCTTTGAGACGGCTTATGGCTGCGCTCAATACGGGCGCCGGAATCTGGTGCACCAGATGCAGCACGCCGTCGATGCGGAATCGGATATTACTCGTATCCCGGCGTGGTTCCAGGTGGATGTCGCTGGCGCGCTGATCGAAGGCGTATTGCAGCAACCAGTCGACGATACGCACCACGTGCTGGTCGTTGGCGTCGAGTTCGCCGGTCTTGCCGAGTTCCACCAGTTGCTCGAGATTGCCAACGCCGCTGACCGGCGATACGCTGCGGTCATTGCTGGCCCCGGCGATGGAGCGGCTGACGGCGTAAAATTCCGCCAGGTAGCGATCCAGATCCAGGGGATTGGCGACGACACGCTCGAAGCGTAGTTTGAGCATGCCGGAAAGTTCCCGCTCCCACTCACGCACGTAGGGTTCGGCGGTGGCGACGGTTACTTTGTCGCCGCTAACCGCGACGGGCAATATTTTGAATCGTGTCGCGTAGGCCTGCTTGATGACGCCGGTCACCGCGGCAACGTCAATCTTCAGCGGATCGATGCGCAAGTAAGGCAGCTGCGCCTTGTCGCCGAGCCATCGGGTCAGGCGCTCGATGGTCAGCGGGGTACGCGGTGGCTTGGCGCTTTGCAATTCATGGGCTGCGACTCGCACCAGGGGGTGTAGTGAAGGGTCCGACTGGCGGCCACTGCCTATGTCAAGTTCGCGCGCCTGTGCCGCGGTAATAAGGCCATCGTTAATGAGCTCGGCGAGCACGAATTCCAGGGTGAGCTTCCATTCACTGCCTGGAATTTGTCGACCCGAGTTCAGCGTTAATTTCTCGCGGGCAGGCATGCTGGGACTATACGTAGGGGTAAAGGGACCGGCAAGGCGGGAGCCGGTCACAGATCTGGATGATGGATGGAACTCCCAGGTGACGCCGGGGGTCTCAGCCCTTATGCTGCAACTAACTAATAGAGAGTAAATTCCATGTTGCGAACTGGCTTACTGGCGATGGCCGCTGTGGCTGTCATGACATTCCTGTGGCAGCCGGCCGTTGCGCAAGAGCCGCCGGCGGCGGTGATTGCCGCGCTCGACAAGATCGTACCCGGGATTCGTCCGGACAGTATTGAGTTGTCGGCTCTTCCAGGTATCTACGAAATATCCATCGGTCCCATGGTGATTTACCTGTCCGAGGACGGCCGTCACCTTATCCAGGGCGACCTGGTGGACCTTGACTCGGGCAAAAACTACACCCGCGAGCGCCGGCGCGAGCATCGGCGCGACAGCATGGCCAGCGTTAATGGGCGGGACATGGTCGTATTCGGCCCCGAGGATGCCAAGTATACGGTGGACGTTTTCACCGATATCGACTGCCCGTACTGCGTACGGCTGCATAACCAGATGGCGGAATACAATCGCCTCGGCATCCGTATTCGCTACCTGGCATTCCCCCGCGCCGGTATTTCTTCAAGCTCCTATGACAAGTGGGTATCGGTATGGTGCTCCGATGATCGGCAGACCGCCATGGGTGATGCCAAGAACGGTAAGCGCATACCGGCGAAGAAGTGCGATAGTCCGGTTAAACAGCAATTTGCCCTGGGGCGCGCCGTGGGTGTGCGCGGAACGCCCAGCTTGATACTCGAGAACGGCCACATGATTCCCGGCTATGTTCAGCCACGGGATCTTCTGGAAATGATCGAGGAGAACGAAGCCGGCTGATTCGCCGCCCGGATTTTTCGAGCCATGCGCATCGTCTACATACTGCTGGCGTTGATCATCGTCTGCACATGGTTCGGTGTCGAGTTGCGCAAAACCCATCGCGACATCGCCCACCTGCTTCTCGGCGTTGCCGGCTTGCTGACCATCCTGGCAGTGGTGGCATTTTTTGGCATTCACTAGTTGATAATTTTCTGCCGTGACTCCACGAATAGACAGGCTCGATCATCTGGTGCTGACGGTGGCGAGCATAGACGAGACCTGCGACTTCTACGCCCGCGTTCTCGGAATGGAGGTATCGCGTTTCGGTGCAGGACGCACGGCACTTACATTCGGCCGCCAGAAAATCAACCTTCACGAGGTGGGCAAGGAATTCGTGCCCCGGGCAGCCCATGCCACGGCTGGTTCCGGCGATCTATGCCTGGTGAGCGCAACGCCGCTGGATGCTGTTGTCCGGCATCTGGACGTTTGCGGGATAACAATCATCGAGGGCCCGGTAGCCAAGACCGGCGCCACCGGACCAATCCGTTCGGTCTATTTTCGGGATCCCGACGGTAATCTCATCGAAGTGTCCGAGTATCTCGACGACTAGTCCGCTAGTTTTTTCATGTTCTTGGCGACCAGCGTGAGAAATTCCGAGGCAATTACCGGTTTGCTCGACAGGTAGCCCTGGTACTCGTCACAGTCTCGATCGCGCAGAAAGTCGAGCTGCTCCTGCTTTTCAATTCCTTCGGCAACGACGCCCATTCCCAGACCGTGGGCCATGGCAATAATGGCGCCGACGATAGCGGCGTCGTCGGTATTGTCGGGAATGTCGTTCAAAAAGGATCGATCAATTTTCAGTTCATCGAGCGGGAAAGTTCTCAAGTTGCTGAACGACGAGTAACCGGTTCCGAAATCATCGATGGATATTTTCACGCCCATATCCTTGATGGTTTTCAAGGTGCGGACAATTTCGTCGGGGTTTTCCATGAGTATGCTCTCGGTGAGTTCCAGGCCGAGATACTTTCCTTTCAGGCCGGTTGTTTCGAGAGCGTTACGCACGGTAAGCATCAATCGGTCGCTTTTATGGAACTGACGGCTGGACACGTTGACCGAAACGCACACCGGATCGATCTGAGACTGCCACCGTTTGCTCAGCGTGCACACGGCGTAAATCGCCCACTCGCCAAAGGGTACGATCAGATCCATCTCCTCTGCCAGAGGAATGAACTCATCGGGAGGGATCAAGCCGAGCTTGGGATGCTTCCAGCGCAACAGGGCTTCGGCGCCGATTATACGGCCCGTCCTGACTTCTGTTTTAGGCTGGAAGGCCAGGAACAGCTCCCGGTTTTCCAGCGCCTTGCGCAGATGGTTCTCCAGCGTCAGGCGCTCGATGGAGCGCGTGTTGAGCTCTTTGGCGTAGTACTGGTAGGTATTGCGCCCGCGTTCCTTGGCGTGGGACACGGCAATCGCGGCGTGCTTGAGCAGGGTGTCGACACTGTCGCCGTCGGTGGGGCACACGGCAATGCCGATGCTGGCCGTGATGACCAGCTCTCTCGCGTTTACCCGGAACGGTTCGGCCATTGCCTTGAGGATTCGGCGGGCTACCAGGGTGGCGTGCTCCAGACGGTCGACATTGGGTATGAACAGCGTGAACTCGTCGCCACCGAAGCGGGAAAGTTCCGTTTCTTCTTCTTCGTTGCCCGGCCGGCCTACCAAGTCACTGTGACGGACGCAGTCGATGAGTCGTGCCGACACGGCTTTCAATAGTGCGTCACCGAAGTTCTGTCCCAGCGTGTCGTTGATCTGCTTGAAGCGATCCAGATCGATGTGCAGAATCGCGCAGGCTTGTGCAACGTGCTTCGCTCTTACCAGGGCATCGTTCAAACGCCTGGTGAACAGTCGTCGATTGGGCAGGCCCGTGAGGCCATCGTAGTACAGCAGACGATCCTGATAGGCTTTGGCCGCCAGCGTATTGCGCAGCCGTAATGCCAGCTCGCTGGGGTCCACGGGCTTGGCGAGAAAGTCCGTGGCGCCAAGCTCCAGAGCCTGAAGCTTGGTCTCCGGATCCGTGGCCGAGGTCAGAATGATGGCGGGGATGTGCTTCAAGGCTTCTTTGGAGCGCATCTGCTTGAGAATATCCAGGCCGGTAATTTCGGGCATCATCACGTCGAGAAGCACGACGTCGGGTTTCTTCAGCACCACCATGTTGAGCGCCTTCTTCGGCTCCGTAGTGGTGATGAAATTGTCGTAACCCGCATCTTCGAGAAACATCTGCAGAGTTTCGAGGATGATCGGTTCGTCGTCGACCATCATGATGGTCGATTGAGCGGCCATGACCGACACATCGTTGCTGTCGTCAACGGTGGCGCTGGCCGATGCCTTGTCGGCGCGTCGATTGGCCTGCATCGGGGCGCTCACCGGCTCGGGCTTTCGCGCCAGATTTTCCTGCTTTGACATCGATTTTGGTTCCTTGTGCGTGTCTGCCAGCGCGCGCCGCGGCTTCAGGCGCTGGCGGCCAGTTCAGAATCGTCCGGCACCACCAGACGTTTGGAAATTCCCCGTAGCGTGGCGAGGGCGTCGTCGATACCCTCTTCGCTGTTCGCCTTGGCGAGTTCCTCGAGGGTTTTCGCTGGCTCGGTAAAATCGTCGTACCCCACGGTGCCGCCGGAACCCTTGAGCCAATGGGCGAGAGCGGCGAGTTCCGTGAAGTCGCGGGACTGCCAGGCGCTGTCCATTTCGTCGAGCTTGTCGTTCAGGCGCCCTGCGAATTTTGCGATGGTGGCGCGGATGCGCGGACCGCCAACGGCGAGGCGCGACTCGACGGGCCGGCCCTCGGCCGGATCGTCGACCGGACCGTTGGCTGGTTTTTGTGGTGCGTTGCCGCCGGGTACCACCAATCGTCGTGACAGGTCCCGCAGCTCGCGCAGGGTTGCGACAATGCCGTCTTCGCTGCTGGCCTTGGCCAGTGTTTCGAGGTTTTTCGCAGGCTCGGTGAAGTCATCGAAGCCGACTGTGCCCCCGGAGCCTTTCAACCAGTGGGCGAGGGCGGCCAGCTCCTGGTAGTCGCGCTGTTCCCAGCATTTCTCCATCGCATCGAGCTGGTCGTCGAGACGAATAATGAACTTGGCGATGGTGGATTGAATGCGCGGGCCGCCACTTGCAAGTCGGGAGACGATGGGCACCCCCGCCGACGCATCAAACGCGCTGTCGGCACCGATGCCGTCGTCCCAGTTGTCGGTGGCAGCGACCTCGGCGGCTTCTACCAGCTTACGTTCGCCGCCCAGCAGTTTGCCCAGGGTATCCAGGAGCAGGTCTATGTCCACCGGCTTGGTGAGAAAGCCCGTGCAGCCGACGGCCAGGCACTTCTCCTCGAAACCCTTCATGGCGTTCGCGGTAAGGGCAAAGATCGGTGTGTCCACGCCCGCCTGGCGAAGCGCCGTAGTCGCCTCGTAGCCGTCCATGACCGGCATCTGAATATCCATGAGGATGACGTCGTAATTGCCCGCGCGGCCCTTGTCGAGGCCGACTTTACCGTTCTCAGCGCCGTCGACCTGCAAACCGGCTTCTTCCAGCACCAGGGTTACGAGTTCACGGTTTTCGTCTCCGTCGTCTACCACCAGCACGTGGCCGGCGCTGAACTGCCAGGCCACGTGGCCCGCGTCGGCGGCTTCTTCGCAAGCGGCAAGAGCTTGCGCTGGTTCCAGGAGATTCACTCCGTCAAGAGCCCCCGGATCGATGGTCGCGTGGAAAACGCTGCCCTTGCCCACTTCACTGGTGGCGACGATGTCGCCGCCCATCATGCGGGCGAAGTCGCGGCTGATAGCAAGCCCGAGGCCCGTGCCGCCGAACTTGCGCGTGGTCGAGCTGTCCGCCTGGGTAAACGGGTCGAATATCGCTTCCACCTTATCCGCGGGAATGCCGATGCCGTTGTCCACCACGTCGATGGCGAAGCGCGGTTCGTCGCCGGTCTGGGTCATGTACAGAGCAACTTCGACGCCGCCTTCGTCGGTGAACTTGACGGCGTTGGAGATCAGATTGGTGATAATTTGCCGTAAGCGCGTCGGATCGCCACGCACCTGCTCGGGGATCGGCCCGTCGATCTTCAATCTGAGAAAAATACTTTTTTCTTCCGCCTTGACCATCAGTGTTTTGATCACTTCCCCGGCGAGAACATGGGCCGAGAGCTGCAGATTCTCCACCTCCATGCGTCCGGCTTCGACTTTGGAGAGATCGAGAACGTCGTTAATCAGCTGCAGCAGGTGGCTGCCGCTGGTGTGAATCGTGTTCAGGTGCTTGCGGCGTTCTTCCATGGTCTTGGCGTAGCCGCGTCGCAGCACATCGGTGAAGCCGAGGATGGCGTTCATGGGTGTGCGGATTTCGTGACTCATGTTCGCCAGGAAGTCACTCTTGGACTGGTTCGCCGTTTCGGCGGCTTCCCGGGCTTCCTCCAGCTCGCTCACGTCGTCCAGGCTTACGAGGGCGCCGCCGGGTTTGTCGCCACTGCCCAGCACCGGCGAAGAGTTAACCTTGAAGATACGCATCCGCGATTCTTTGTCCTGAAGGTGGACCATTTTATCCCGTTGCGTAGTCCCGTCCGCCAGCGCCCTGGTCCACGGATAATCCCCCGGATCGAGGGCTTCGCCCTCGGGCCCGAGCCATTCGAATTCGCTCGTGTGTCCGGTGGAGAGATCGTCGGTGGTGCGCCCGACAATATTTGCGAATGCCTGATTGGCGAGGACAATGTTCTCTTTCAAATCGAGCACCATGAGCCCCTCTGCCAGGGTGTCCAGCGCGGCGCGCACATGGGGCGGCACGGCTTGCGATGGATCCAGATGCTTGAGCATTCTGCGCAGATAAAGCCAGAACAGGATGAAAGATGTGATGGCCAGGAATGCTACGAGCTTGGTCAAGGGATGATCCACGAACGCCAGCCAGCCCGGTGCCGTCAGTGGCGTGAAACGCAGTTCCATCTGCCCCCACTTCTTTTTTCCCGACCAGATGGGGACCTTCAAATGCGTATCCGTCGAGTGGTTTCCACCGCCATCGACCCATTCGTGATCCCCGATGGTGACAATGGCTTTGCCGTTGTTGTGGCGTATCGCCACGGAGGTAATGTCCTCGTTTCGTTTCACTATCACGCCGAGTATGAGCTTCAGCACCTTGAATTCGTTTTTGACGATAAAGGCGGAGCTGTTGATGGCGATTGTTTCGGCAAGCGTTGCGCGGCTTTCCCGAATGGCACCCATGCGATCCGGTACCAGCTGAAGGGATACGGCCGCCAGCAGCAACGTGACCACTAGAAAGGCAAGCCCCATTGCAATATGCGTCTTCGCATTGAGCTTCAGCTTCGGAATCTTGAATTTCGGCATCGGTTCGATTGTCCGTGTCAGACGAGCCAGGGGGCTTTACACAGCTTTTGTTCTATCAGTGCCAGCGGTGCGACAAGGGAGGGATTTGTTGTTGCACCGGTCCGCGCTAGGCGGTTGCACTGTCATCGAGGGGAAGATCCGGATCGGCGCTGTCGGGAGTCGCCGCGGTCCCTTCCGGTTTCGCCGCCTTGTTGGTGCCGCCCTTCCTGACCAGAGCGTCCAGGGACTCGTCTTCGGCGTTGTCTTCGTCGTCGTCGCGGAAGCTGGCCAGCACCGGCAGTGGGTCGATGGCGCGCCAGGCGGGCATCGACGAGAGCAGGCTCGCGAGCAGCATGCCGCCTCGGGCGAGCCAGACCACGTAGCCCACGGACAGGCCGGTGGTGACGACGGCGCTGGAGCCGACCACTGTCGATTCGATTTGGGCAAGCTCGCTGATTTCATCTTGAACCTTGTCCAGCTCTTGCTGGAAACCTTCCTCTTCACTAATCATGGCGGCGACCGCGATCTCGACCTCGGTCGCCGGGGCCTCATCGGCCTGGTCAGCCGCCGCAGACAGGGCGTTCAGCTGAGAACGGCTCGCAGCGGTGGACTCACTGCCAATCGAGCCTACGGAGCGCACCGTGGTCGTGGTGGGCTTGTCCACGGGCTCATCAGGCGTTTCGGCCTCTGGCTCACCCGCCGGTGGCTCGGCATCTGCCTCAGCCGCCGATACCGGCGTGGGCGCGCCTGTACCAGCGCCGCCTCCGCCGGATCCGCCGCCACCATCGTCGCCGCCTCCGATGGTGCCGCCGCCCCCGTCGGGTACCGGCTCCGGCTCCGGCACCGGCACCGGCACCGGCACCGGCTCAGGCTCAGGCTCCGGTTCTGGTGGCGGTGGTGGCGGCGGTGGCGTCACGACCTCGGCTAGGTCATTAAGTTGTATCGTCACATTGGCCGTGTCACTAAAGGCCGGGACTCCGGAGTCCGTCACCTGAACTGTCAGGGCGATGCTGGGGTTGGTCTCGAAGTCCAGCGCCGCCGGATTCGCCACCAGCACCTGCCCGGTGGCGGCATTGACGCTGAAGGCGCCGCCATTGTTTCCGCCGACGATGGAGTAACTAAGCGTGTTACCGGCATCCGGGTCCGACGCGCCGAGCGTACCCACCATGGTCCCCGCCGGGCTGTTCTCGTCGACGGACAAGGTCTGATCGTTGATGACCGGTGGGTTGTTCACTGCCACAGTG
>JAACFO010000226.1 GCA_009937425.1 Gammaproteobacteria bacterium | reverse complement strand
ATCGGCATCGTGGCGCTGCTGCTGGGCGCATTGCTCGTGCCTCTGGCCACTCAAATCCAAGGGCGCAATATCAAGGAAACCCGCGAAAGCCTGGCGGACATCAAGGAAGCCCTCATGGGCTATGCAATGACCCAGGGGCGGTTGCCGTGCCCGAATACCGACGCCGTTCCAAACGGATTCGAGGACGCTCCCTGCGGCACATGGCCCCAGTCCACCGAGGGATTTCTACCCTACCTGGACCTGGGCGTGCCAGCCACTGACGCGTGGGGGCGCGTTTTTCGTTATGCGGTGGCGAGTGAATTCACCTGGCCGACCCTTCCGGGCGCACCGCCGGCTCCCAGTCGGCTCGACCTGAGCGATGCGGACTCTCCATTCGGCTTCATTACAGTGCAAACGCGTGGCGACAATCCGGGCATCGGTGGCGGCGGTGAGACCAAAGAAATTATTTTTCTCTCGGATAGGGCTCCAGCGGTGGTGTTGTCTGTTGGCTCAAACGGGTTCGGTGGGACGTGGCTGGATAGTGCCGGTACGCTGCCCGTAACGGCCCCTGGTTCCGACGAGGAGCGCAACGTCGATATGACGCCGCTTACCAATTTTCCGATTCCGCCGGTTGTCGGAGCACCCCCCTGGCGACGCTTCATACACCGACAACACACGCCTGCAGCAACTCCGTGCAGTGACACGGCCGAAGGACAGCCGTTTTGCGAATACGATGATCTCGCGATCTGGCTTTCCGCACCGGTTTTGTTCAACCGCTTGGTGGAGGCGCGCCAGCTTCCGTGAGCAAGCACGAATTCGCTGCCTGAACTGGCAGCGTCTGTGCTCGCTGATCTAACCAGGAGGTTGTGGAGAAGCGCTCAGTTGGTGGCGGGAGGCTTGGGGGCGCCTGGAGACGGCCCTGGCCCCTCTTGTGGAGCATCATCTGACCCCGCCGCGGGATCCGGCGCAGACGGCTTCTCGACCGCAAATACACTCTCCGCATCCTCCGCGGCACGGGCCTCGTAGGAATCCAATACCTTCCCCGACTGCACGGCGATCTTCTGACCGACCTTGAGCGAGAAGTCCGTTCTTCCGGCGTCGGAGGGCGGCAAAACGAATACCGTTTCGCCGTTTGTTCCACGGCTCGACTCGATGCTGATGCCCTCCACGGTCTTGCTGCCCGTCAACACCGGCCGGCCGTTGACCCAAATGGTGGTGCCGCCACCGCCACTGCGCTCGACCTTGCCATCGAAGGAAATGACGTCGACTACCGGGGCTACGGCTGTCTTGTCGTTCGGGTCCTTTTTCGGGCCCACGGGCTGAGGCGGCTCATCGCGCAAGTCATCCAGAACACGGCGCTCGTCGGCGCTGAAAAACAGCCGCCCGAATTTTTCTTCCGCCGGCGCATCGGCGTAGATGGCGAGCAGCGCGGCAATGCCCGCACAGCGTGCCAAAGACATAACCCACGGCGATACCGTGGCCCGAAGCCAGCGCCCGATTGCTTGCCATGGAGCGACGCGGCTGATCACGAGGCTGTGCCCTCCTCGCCCGGCTTCTTGATGGTGAACCAGCGCAGCACGCAATTGGATGTCACGTGGGATTCTTTGGCGCTTGGGCCCGGAGTATCCCGGCGTCGTTTCAGGTTGCAGGAGTCAACGCTGTAGAGCCCCTGGGCGCTTTCGTCGAGCCGCCCCAGCAGCTCGAACAAATCCTGTCCGTGGAGCATCCCCAGGGTCAGATTCATCTCGCTGGAAAAGGGCTGATAGGCACCCCCGGGAACGGGGAACTCAGGCGTGAAGGCCTCCCGGGTATCGATTGAGTAGGTGAGCCTCGGCAACTTGAGCGTCTCGTCCAGGCGGCGCAGATTCTCGACCCAGTCCAGTCGCTTCTCGGCGCCGATAATGCCTTGATTCTGAAGCGCCTGGAATTGTGGGAAGTAGGTGTTAATCATCGCCTCTTGTTCGTCGACGGTCCGGTATTTGGCCCGTGAGGTGCTCAGCAGGCGCTGGGCGCTTTTCAGGGATTTGTCGGCGGACTCCCAAAAATGATAACTGACACCCAGCAGTCCACCGGCCACCACCAGCGCGATGGCGAGCCCGATAAGGGCGCCGCGCAACATGCTCCATTCGATGTCAGCTGTTTTCATCGGGCTTGTCTCTAATCACGACACGTAGTTCGAAGGGCGCGTCGCCAACGTCGCCCGTGGTATCACCGCTCAGTGCGGCATCGGAGCGCACATCCAGAGGCTGCTCGAGCACATGCACGGCCTCCACCTCGGGCAAGCCCAGCAGGGTCGCGACAAATCCCTTCACCAGCGCAAGCGCCGCGCGATAATCGCCGTTGAACGGGTCCACGCGGCCCTTGATGAGGGCAAGCTGATATAGACGCGACCCATTGGGGTCGCCACCCACGGACGTCGTACCCTGGCGTACATTGGCGCGCCGGCCACGCTGATCGATGGGCTTCTCGGGATCGGTGCTCGCCAGCCACTTGATTTCATCGAGCTTCAGCTGGGGATACTCGGCAAAACCCTCGCTGAGGGTCACGGCCATGGCCCGGGGAGTCGTCTTGTAGGCGCGCAGCTTCTGCGCCATCTCCACGGCCAACTTGATGTCCTGTGGCTCGGCGGGAGTTTTCGGCATGCGCTTGCGGGCGATTTCGTAGCGCTCGTCATAGAAGGCGGTCTGCTCCTTGGCGGACACGGTCTCACTGCTGGCCATCACGGTCTCGATGACTTTTGTAGCGCTGACGAACAGGCTTACCACCACCAGCACGAGGCTCGCGACCACCAGCCCGATACGCGCGTTGTGCATGGTGTTGTGGCGAGTCTGGGTTGCCGGTGCGTACTGATTCGGTAAACGCTTCTTGGCCAGAATGTGGGCAAAGATCCTGTCCGAGTACTCCGAGCCGTAGGGGCCCTTCATCCCCGCCATCTCCGCGACCTCGTCCAGTTCGAAAAGATGATGGCGCGTGGTCAGGGAGTCCGGCGACTGGCGAGTGATGTCGGCCAGCAGGGCGCGATTGCCGACCACGTAGACGTCCAGCGGGCTGTCGTGGGGAAGCTGGCGCAGGCTGTTCAAGTAGCGGCGGATCTTTTCGATTTCGCCGAGCACGTAAGAGGCGTGCCCCGGCGTCTCGCCGGGCGGCATCATGGCGAGACGGCTCAGCTTGATACGCTGTCTGTTGAAAAAAGTCTGGCGCAACCCACCGGTGCTCTGCTGGGTGACCAGCAGCGCGTGATCGGATTCCACCGGCATGCGTTTGATGAGCGTCTCACTGACGATGGGCAGCGAGTAGATGCCGGCCAGTGGAACTTTGTGCTTGGCAATCTGGCCGATCCAGGGGCTCAACAGGTCCGGCCGAATCAGGGCCGTAAACAGCACCTGATCATCACGACGCCCGTCGGTCTCCCGCCCCTGAACCACGGCATAGCTGTAGGTGGGATCCCGGAACAGGCGGTTCAAGCGGGTACGAATGACGGATCGGCGGTCGCCGCCAACCACGTGAGGAATGGATTCCTCGCGAAATTCTTCCTCGACCAGATCCACCAGCAGATACACGGGATCATGGGGAGCATGAGCCAGGTACAGGGAGAACTCGGTGAGACCATCCTCGTCGGCGCCAAACCACAACGGCTCGAGCAGCTCGCCCCCCGACCAGTGGTATACGGCCAAACGGCCGCCCGCCAAAAATAAAACGCGTCTCGACATATGTCTAAATATCGATCTTGGTTATCAGGTCGTATATGGGGCCCAGCACCGAGACGATGACCCAGCCCAGAATGCCACCCAGAACCACCGTCATTGCGGGACCAATCATGGTCTGCACTTTCTCGATGGATTCCGATACATCACGATCGTAGAAGTAACTGATATTGAGCAGCGCGTCGTCCAGGCCGCCGGTACTCTCGCCGACCCGCAACATGCGCAACACCAACGGCGGAAAAAGCCCCGTATATTCGAAGCCGGCGCTGATACTGGCGCCATCGCCGATCTGTCGGCCGGCCCGATGCGCGGCTTCCTCGATGGCCTTGTTACCCACGAGCCCCTCGCAGATGCGGATGCACTCGAGTACGGTGATTCCGGATCGGTACATGAGTGCGAAGTAATTGGCGAATCGTGCCAGCAGCATCTTTTTGTATATCGGCCCGATGAGCCAGACTTTGAGCTTGAAATCGTCGACTGCAAGCTGCAGCGCACTGCTGGAGTTCAGTACGGCCAGGAATATGACGAAAGCTATCGCCGGCACGCCCAGTACCGCGTACCAGTAGCCGACCATGAAGTCCGACGTTGCAATGAGCACCCGGGTATGCAGCGGCAACTCCTGCCCCATCATGACGATGAACGACGTCAGCTGCGGCACCAGGTAGGTCATGAGGAAAATGACCACTATCATGACAACGGTGCCGACGAACAGCGGATACATGAGCAGTTTTTTCATCTGCGCAGCCTGCTCGTCCTGCCATTTCAGGTTCTCCGTCAGGGTTTTCAATACCGCGCCCATCTGGCCGCTGAATTCACCGGCACGTACGAGATTGACGAACACATTGTCGAAAATCTGCGGATAGTTCTCCATGGCGGCTGACAGTGTCGAACCGCCTTCGATGGATTCCACCATGCCCGCAACTATGTCCCTCAGCTTACGATCTTCGACGGAATCCCTGAGATCCTGAAGGCCCTCGAGCAACGGTACGCCCGAAGAGATCAGCTGTTCCAGCTGCATGCAGAAGCTGATGACGTCTCGGCGCGGGACCCTGCGCCCACTGGCGGACTTGGCCTTGGCGGCGGTGAAATTGATGAGATCCAGCCCCATGCGCCGCAGGCGCACTTCCAGATCCGCCTCATTGACCGCCTCCATGCGTCCGAGCGCGACCTTGCCGCGCTCGTCCATCGCCTTGTACTGCATCAAAGGCATGATGCGAAATCAGGCAATGCCTTCGGTCAGATCGAGAACCCTGGCTACTTCGTCCATGCTGGTAACACCCTCCAGCACCCGCCGAACACCATCGTCCGCGAGGGTATGGAAACCATTGGCAATCGCAAGCTTCTGCAACTCCCTGGAGGTGGCATCGCGGGCGACCAGATCGTCGATCTCGCGATCGAATCGCAACAACTCCAAGAGCGCGAGCCGGCCCTTGTAACCTGTGTGATCACACTTCGAGCAACCCTTGGCCTTGTACACCGGCGGCGCTTCCGAGCCCACCCCGAGGCGCAGCAATTGACGCTCGAGCTTGGAAGGATCGTAAACCTGCTTGCACTGCACGCAAAGCTTACGTACCAGGCGTTGTGCAATAACCCCGATGATGTTGCCTGCCATGATGCCGGCTTTAATGCCGATGTCGCGCAGTCGTGCGATGGAGCCGATGGCGGAGTTGGTGTGCAGAGTTGTGAACACCTGGTGCCCGGTCATGG
>JAACFO010000225.1 GCA_009937425.1 Gammaproteobacteria bacterium | reverse complement strand
TCGCTCAGGCTTTCGCCGGCCGCAATGCGGCGGGTGCGTTCCACGTGAATGGCGAGATCCCCGTCACCAAGGCGAAACCAGGTTTCGCCGCCCATGGCCTCCAGGGCCTGCATGAAAGTCCAGGTCTCATGGGCACGCCCCCAACCGGTTTGCGGATTCGCAATCCCCGCCAGGGTATAGAGAACCGTGTCCATGTCCGGTGAGATGCTGAGGCCCAGATGCTCGAAATCGTCGCCGGTGTTGCACGCCACCATCAAGGTGTCCGGGGGCATTACGCGATAAAGACCCAGGGCGAGTTTGGCACCTCCAATACCACCCGAAATAGCAATCACCCTGGTGGTCGTGCTCACCGGAAAAGATCCTGTTCACGGTCGCGGATCAGCGCCGCCGCCGCCACCGGCGGTTCGCGCCATTCGACACCCCGCACCAGAACCGCGGGCCGCCCCTCGTCGGCTTCACCCATCAACAACTCCGCCGCCGAGGCGATTTCATCGGCCAGCCCCACCTGGGTAACTTTGAGGGTCCGGCCCTCGAGATCGTTCTTGCCGCGCAGATCCTGCAGAGCCGGCAGGCCCGCCGCGCCCAGGGCGATCCCGACGACACCGTTGCGCCAGGCCCGCCCGACGCTGTCGCTCACCACCACCGCAATGTCCACACCGAAGCGCTCGCCGAGGGCCACACGCAACGCCGCGCTGCTGGCGTCGGGATCTTCGGGCAACAACAGCACTGTCTCAGGCCCTCGGGGCACATTGGATTGGTCGACGCCTGCATTGGCCATCACCATCCCCAGGCGATGCTCGGCGATGATCAGCTCGCGCCGGGAACGCAACACCCCCCGGGATTCCATCAGGATCACCTCTACCAGCGCCGGATCCTTGCCGGTGGCGGCCGCAATATCCCGGGCCCTGGGCGAGGGTGTTATGTCCGCCAGGTGCCTGTAGCGACCTTCCGCCTTGGAGATAATCTTGTGGGTTACCACCAGCACATCCCTGTCCCGGGGCGCCATTGCACCCGCCTCCAGGGCGTCGGCGAGGATGGCGGCGATATCGTCACCGGGCTGGATTGCCGGAATGCCCGATAGCGCCGTCAGGGTGACGGCAGGATGGGATGCAGACACTAGCCCTGCCCGAAACGTACCAGCCGGCGGTCTCTTGTCCTTGCCCGGGGCCGCAGCGGGGGATTGATGGCGTCGCTCAGGGGCGCCGCATCCATCGCGGCGGCAACCCGCTCGGCGCCAGCCATGCCATAAAGTGTCGTCCGTTGGTAGGGCTCGCGTTGCATCGTGGTGATTATCGCCCGCATTTCCCGGGGCGGAAGCTCTTGCCCGAAAGCCGCGCCCGCGGCCCGGGTGATGGATTCGTTCATCAGCGTGCCGCCGAGATCGTTGGCTCCGGATGACAGACAGTCGCGGGCACCGTCGGGCCCCATTTTCACCCACGAGGCCTGGATGTTGCTGATGTGTGGATGCAGAACCAGCCGGGATACCGCGTGCATGAGCAGCGCTTCACGAAAGGTAGGCCCACGTCGCGCACGACCTTTGCGATAAAGAGGTGTTTCCATATGTACGAAAGGTAACGGCACGAACTCCGTAAATCCGCAAGTCGATGCCTGCAACTCGCGTATGCGCATCAGGTGCCGCGCCCAATGGCGTGGATGATCCACATGACCGAACATTGCCGTGGCGGTAGTGCGTAAGCCGACTTTATGGGCGCAGCCCATGACCTCGAGCCACTGCTCTGTCGTGATCTTGTCAGGACAGATCACCTGGCGCACCTCGTCGTCGAGAATCTCGGCCGCGGTGCCGGGGAGCGATCCCAGGCCGGCAGCTTTGAGCTCGGTGAGAAAATCACTCAACGACATCTTCAGGGTGTGCGCGCCCTGCCACACTTCCAGCGGCGAGAAGGCATGTACGTGAATGCCCGGGGCCGCCTGTTTGACGGCTCGGCAAATATTGATATATGTCTCGCCATCGTAGTCCGGGTGTATACCGCCTTGCAGGCACATTTCCGTGGCGCCCCGATGCCAGGCTTCACGGGTGCGGCGGGCAATCTCCTCCAGATCCAAATCGTAGGGAAAGCCGCGCAGATCTTTCGCCATCTTTCCCTTGGAGAATGCGCAAAAACGGCAATGAAAGTAACAAACGTTGGTGTAGTTGATGTTGCGATTGACCACGTAGCCGATGCGGTCGCCGTTAACCTCCCGGCGTAATTGATCCGCGTTGCTGCAAACAGCCGACAGCTCCCGCCCGCGGGCCGCGAACAGACGGACGATCTCACTCTCTTCCAGTTGCCGCCCATCCCGGGCACGTTTCACGATTGCGTTCAGCTCCGCCCCCATGGCCGAGCCGCGAGGGGCGGTGGATAGCGCCGCCGCCGGCGCGGCGGCCGAGCCGGCGATCCAGGCATCCTCGCGGGCAAAACCCTCGGCATCACAATGATCGAGCACCGGAGCGCGCATCTGCGGCGCGAGCCACCGCTCGCTTTGCTGGACGTATTGTGGATAGATGGCCAGACGCGCCACCAGCTCCTTACCGCTTGTCTCGGTGGCGCGACGCAGCTTCTCCAGTTGCGGCCAGGGCGCCTCCGGATTAACGTGATCCGGCGTCACCGGCGATACGCCGCCCCAGTCGTTAATACCCGCTGCAAGAACAGATTCGAGATGCGCGGAATTCAGATTCGGCGGTGCCTGGATATTCATGGCCGGCGCAAATACCAGTCGCGCCACAGCAATGGTCCAGAGATGATCCTCCAGGCTGGGCTCCGGCGCGTCGGCCATGGCGGTACCCGCCTTGGCGCGAAAGTTTTGCACGATGATTTCCTGCACATGGCCGTAGCGCGTGTGCAGCGCGCGCAGCGCCAGCAATGACTCGATGCGTTCCCTGCGCGTCTCGCCGATACCCATGAGGATGCCGCTGGTGAAGGGCACGGCGCACTCGCCGGCGGTGCGAATGGTTTCCAGGCGCAGACGCGGCTGTTTGTCCGGACAACCGTAATGGGGTCCGCCGCGCTCGCACAGGCGTTGTGCCGCCGATTCCAGCATCAATCCGGATGAGACCGAGACCGGTCGCAGAAGCTCCACGGCCCGTTTGTCCATGAGTCCCGGATTCACATGGGGCAGCAAGCCGGTGGCTTCATGCACCCGGCCCGCCACGTGGGCGAGGTATTCCATGGTCGATTCGCAGCCAAGGGCGGCGAGCGCTTCGCGGGCGACACGGTAACGGCTCTCAGGCTGATCACCGAGGGTGAACAAAGCCTCGTGACATCCGGCTCGTGCACCTTCGGCGGCGACGGCGATGGCTTCGTCGACGGACAAATAGGGCGACGGCAAATCCCGCGGCGCATGGGCAAAGGTGCAGTAGCGGCAGACATCCCGGCACAGCTGCGTGAGGGGTATGAAAACCTTCGGCGAGTAGCTGACCCGGCTACCGTGGCCCAGATCCCTGCGCCTGCATGCCGCCTGAAGCAAACCGTCCAGATCCTCATGGCCGGCCAATGCAATCGCCTGCTCAGCATCGATGATCCCTCCTCGGGCTGCCAGATCGATGATGGCGTCGGTGGTCGTAGCCATGGGCAATGTTCGCGCCTGTTCGCCTGTTACCGCCCATTACTGTTAGCTCTGCCAGTACCGACGGGCGGGTATGATAAAGTCGGCGCGAGCAGGGCACCGCGTGCCCAAGCGCCCGGCGCGGACACGAGTACAACCCATCTCCCGCGCCCATACAAGTTCTCGTAGAGAGGAAAGCGAATGCAGCTCGGCATGATCGGCCTCGGGCGCATGGGCGCCAACATGGTGCGGCGCCTCATGGGCGACGGGCACACTTGCGTGGTACACGACACACAACCGGAGCAGGTGGCAGCACTCGCCGCCGAGGGCGCCACCGGGGCCCCATCCCTGCAGGCGCTGGTGGATAGCCTGGAAGCGCCACGCGACATCTGGATCATGGTCCCCGCGGGGCATGTGGATGGACTGCTGGCCACGCTCGCTGATCTGATGGATCCCGGCGATCTCCTCATCGACGGCGGCAACTCCCATTACCAGGAGGCGATTCGGCGATCCGGGGCATTATCCAAACGGGGTTTGCACTACATGGACGTAGGCACCAGCGGCGGCGTGTGGGGTCTGGAGCGCGGATACTGCCTGATGGTCGGCGGCGATAGCGAGGACTTCAGTCGGTTGGAGCCGGTGTTCTCGACCCTCGCACCGGGATCGGAAGCGGCTCCAGCCATCGCCGCGCGCAAGCAACGGGGCGGCAGCGCCGAGGAGGGTTACCTGCACTGCGGTCCCCATGGCGCCGGTCATTTCGTAAAGATGATCCACAACGGCATCGAGTACGGCGCCATGGCCGCCTACGCGGAAGGACTGCAGGTGCTCGCGGGCGCCAATGTCGGCAAAGATGTGAGCAGCGGCGCCGATGCGCCCGCACACCTCACGCACCCGGAGCACTACCGTTATGACTTCGATCTGGCGGACATCACCGAAGTGTGGCGTCGCGGCAGTGTCATCGGCTCGTGGCTTCTGGATCTCACCGCGGAGGCCCTGGCCAGGGATCCGGCGTTGTCGGGGTTCAGCGAACAGGTGAAGGATTCCGGCGAAGGCAGGTGGACGGTGCAAGCCGCCGTCGACGAAGGCGTGCCGGCCCATGTGCTCACGGCGGCCCTTTATGAGCGCTTCGGTTCCCGCGGCAACGCCGATTTCGCCAACCGCGTCCTGTCGGCCATGCGCTTCGGCTTCGGCGGCCACAGTGAGAAAAACGATTGAGTGCAGCCCGTGTTCAGGTGCGTGCCGATGATGTCTCGGCTGCCCGTGCCGCGGCGCGCTTCGTCGCCGAGTGCGCCCGCAAGGCCGTTTCGGAGCGAGGAAAGTGCTTCGTCGCCTTCAGCGGCGGCAGCACTCCCCGGGCCATGTTGGGGGCGCTGGCCGCCGAGGACCTTCCCTGGCGACAACTGCACGTCTTCCAGGTGGATGAACGGGCGGCGCCCGACAGCCACGGCGCGCGCAACCTGACACAACTGCAGGAGGCATTGCTCGGCAAGACACCGCTGACCGCGGACGCCCTGCACCCGATGCCGGTGGAGGAATCGGATCTCGACACCGCCGCGGACCACTATGCACAGGAACTTGCCGCGGCTGCCGGCTCTCCAGTGGTGTTGGATCTGGTGCATCTGGGCCTTGGCGACGATGGTCACACGGCTTCCCTGGTACCCGGCGATGCGGCCTTGGGGATCAGCGATCGTGATGTGGCCGTCAGCGGCGACTACCGCGGCTACCGCCGCATGACGCTGACATTTCCGATACTCAACCGGGCGCGGCAGCGGCTCTGGCTGGTAACCGGCAGCGGCAAGGCTGAAATGCTTGCCCGTCTATGCGCCGGGGATCACAGCATCCCTGCCGGG
>JAACFO010000224.1 GCA_009937425.1 Gammaproteobacteria bacterium | reverse complement strand
GTAGTTGTTTTTGAGTGGCTATCTGGAGGCGCCCGTGGACGTAAGTTCCTGACTGAGCATAACGGGGCTGGACTGATCCCGGCAAAATTCCGGCAAAATTCCGGCAGACCCAAGACGGAGTCGACGTCTACTTTCGATCCACAGCCGACTGTCACGCACCGGTCTTTGAACGCCCGCTGTTCCTGCGATAGCTGATATCCAAAAGGTTTTTATTACGATCGAAGGTGTGGTTAGTGGACATTAGCGTTTGGTACGCGCAAGCGTCACAGATGGGGACTCGCCGAAAGCTTGTTTATACTCGATCGCAAATTTACCCATATGCGAAAAACTATAATCTAGCGCCACGTCGGTAACAGACTTGGCCTTGGGCTCAGTGCGCGAAAGGTCTCGATACGCAGCCTCCAAACGTCGTTGTTTGAGAAAGCCCATCGGGCCTGTGGCATGGTATTTTCGGAAAGCCCAAGACAAGGTTCGAAGTGGTGCTCCCACAGCGTCACATAATGCATCGCGCGTCACATCTCCCTGTAGATTTGCACACAGGTATTCCTCCGCATTTCTTAGATAAATAGGCCGCTGCTTTGCCCTCTCCGCAGTCTGGGATTCATTTAGCAGTACGACTCGCGTCATTAGGTCGTCTTCAAGCTCGCTGATCGCACACTGAATGTCTGACTCTCCAATCGAGTGCAAGTGTGACCAGGCTTTGGCTAGGGAACGTTGTAGGGCAACTCCCGATGGGCTGAGTAGGGAGAAGTCGGCGCTCTGCATGGATCTGGGCATATCGTCACTCTGCAAAATCTTTCGCGCGTAATCCAAAGCACCTTCCAAAGAGAAGGTGCAGGCCAGCAGGCTGAAATTAGCCGAGCAATCCAAGACTAATTCGTTTCGAGGATTCAGAAAGTGCGCCTTGTGGGTGGAAAATTCCTCGTAGTTCCTGTCGACCTTGGCAAGAAATGGTTGCCCTACAGGAACGTTAACTCCAATAAAGTCGTGCGGGGGTCGTTTCTGAACATTCAAGGAATTGGCATGTACGGTAAACAAACAAAGATGCTTCAGCCTGAATATGTCGAGTTTCGCTTGAAAGCGGACACCCTTGGACGGACGAATACGTAGCTCGCCCAGTGCCGGAGCCATGTGGTCCTCCATCTTGTCAGGGTGTCTGAAGAGCACCACTTCTACTCAATCGCTTTGACCAAAAGTTGCCCCCAGAGGATAGTGAAAATTCGAAGCTTAAGTAAACTGGCCTGACCGGGTAAGTTCATCTTGTCCCTCCAAATCTATATTCGCCGATAATTCAACTACATACGGAAGGACGTTGCCATGAAATCAAACCTGATTCGTCGCGGTACGACGTTACTTGGATTGATTCTGGTTATCGCAGTCGCATATAGCCTGGGCCGACTTGATGAGCGCTCAGGGAGTGGCGTAGCGCAGGCGCAAGGCGGCGACGACGCCGTCGCTCGCGCGACCCGCGCGCAGCCCAATCGGGACGCCTATTTCCCCAATAGCGAAGACCTCGGCCCCGGCGAGATGCGCATCATCGCCTGCGGCACGGGTATGCCGTCCGCACGCGAGAGCCAGGCGGCCTCGTGTTTCCTCGTCGAGCTCGGCAATGGTGACAAGTTCCTCTTCGATGGAGGCACGGGCTCTGATGTCCGCATCGGGAGCCTGGAAATTCCCTATGACTTGCTCGACAAGATATTCATAAGCCACCTGCACACGGACCACTGGGGTTCGTTCCCTGCGTACTTCATCGGCGGCTGGGTAGCCGGAAGGACAGTGCCATTGAGGGTCTGGGGTCCGAGTGGTTCACGGCCTGAGCTTGGTACAGCCTATGCGATGGAACACATCCAGAAGGTTTATTCGTGGGATATTGAAGGTCGCACCGGACGTTTGCCACCGGATGGCGGCAAACTCGAGGTCCACGAATTCGATTTCAAAGGAATGAATCAGGTTGTCTACGCAGAGAACGGGGTCACGATACGTTCGTTTCCGCAGATACATTCTCTCGACGGATCGGTAGGTTATACGCTCGAATGGAACGGTCTAAAGTTCGTATACGGCGGCGACAGCTACCCGGCGAAGACATTTGTTGTTGCTGCGCAGGACGCCGACCTTGTCATCCACGAGGTCATGATGGCGGCCGAAGACTGGATCACCAAGTACAAGTTCCCACCGCCACGCGCGCTCGAGGTTGGCACGCAAATCCATACATCGCCAGAGGCATTCGGGAAGATCATGAGCCTTGTGAAGCCACGTATGGCCGTCGGCTTCCACTTCTTCAACGACTTTGACACTGTGTCGTCGGTCGAATCAGGTATCCGTTCGACCTATGACGGGCCACTTACGCTGGCGGATGATTATCTCGTCTGGAACGTAACGAAGGACGATATCAGGGTCCGTGAAGTCGTTGTTAATGAGAATGCATGGCCGCCGGCAGGCGTATTCGACATTCCGCCAATGGACGAGTCGGCCGCCGCTGACATTCGGCCGTCCGACTGGACCCAGTCGCAGGCACTTGATGTTACCGACGTGGATCAGGCGATATACGATCGCATTAACGAGAAGTACAACCTCAAAGTGCCAATGCGAATGAAGCAGTACTTTGAGGGGCAGAAAAAGCAGTGAAAGCTCGAAATTCACATCAGGTGACCGCATTCGCCAAAGCGGTCACCTGATGTGCTGATCGCCGTCGTATATTTGCATTGCTAAAGTCGGCTCTCGGGATGAGTCACTCGGGACGGGCTTAGGGTTCGCGCACAGATCGCCGCTATCCGACCAAGGGGATAAGCCCTATGCACCAAGATTCTAAACCTCGCTCCGCGCCTGATTCCGGCTCCGTCAAAGTTGGGTCATGTCACGTTCAACCGATCGCGGCTTTTCTACTCCGTCTTTCCTGCGTGGTCACGGTAGCGTGCATCCTATGGCCAAATGCGGTCTGGTCGGCGGATGAGGAGGGTCACGGTGGACTGCCCCATCATCACGTCGCCGTCATCGCCGGTGGCGGTGTCGAAACGGAGAGTGGTCATCCGGACCGTGCCGGTTTCGCTTTAGGGATTTCGTATGAGTTCCGTTTTCATGAGAAATGGGGAATCGGAGCATCGGTTGACGCCCTTGGCCAGAATACAAGGCGTGACAGCGCCGTAGCCGTGCCCGTCAGTTACCACCTGACCGAGCGATGGCGCTTATTCGCTGGCCCGGGTGTCGAATTCGCAGACGGTCATAACGAGCTCCTGATTCGGTTAGGGGTGGGGTACGAATTCCGGCTCTCGGGCAGGTGGACTCTTGCACCCGAGTTCGTTGCCGACTTCGTCGAGGGGGGAAAGAAATTGTTCATCGGGGGAGTGGCGCTCGGGTATGAGTTCTAGACGTATTGGGAATCTACCCGTGCGACACGTTGGCGTCAGAAGATCTATACGACGATTAGGGGGAAATACAATGGCCAGAGTTACTTTCCGTAGCTTGATAGTGGGCGTCTTGCTGTTTGCCGCAAACGGGACGGCAATGGCTCAAGGTGATCTTCCGGAGTCCGAAACTGATAAGTGGCAGTTCACGATCGCTCCCCTTTATCTCTGGGCTGTCGGCATCGATGGCGATATCGGCTTAGGCCCGGCCACGGCACCCGTGAACATCAAGTTCAGCGATGCATTGAGCAATCTGTCAGGTGCGTTCACCCTCCATTTTGAAGCACGCAAGGAAAAATGGAATGTGCTCGCAGACTACATGTGGGTAGGACTTGAGCCTTCTGCCACGCTACCAACGGGCGCGCCGCTCAACGTCGATCTGGACATGCAGATTGGTGAGCTGGGCGGCACCTATCTCGTGACCGAGGGTTCACCTTTCGTGGAGGTACTGGCTGGTGCGCGCTACCAGAAAATCGACCTGAAAGCATCGCCTACGCCCGTTTCCGTGGATGAGAACTGGTGGGATGGCTTCGTCGGTGCCCGTATCACCGGACAATGGGGCAATTGGAAAGTCGTCGGGCGTGCGGATGTGGGCGGCGGTGGCTCTGATCTCGTCTGGAACGTTTCATTGCTAGGTGACTATCGGTTCAAGAATTGGGGCTCGGTTTTCGCCGGTTATCGAGTGCTCGACTACGACTACAGCAGCGGCAGCGGGGCGAGTCGCTTCGTATTCGATACCCGGCTGCAGGGACCTCTGCTTGGCCTGGCGTTTCACTTCTGAGGCGGCCACGTTGCGCGCGCCTTGCGTAGATTTCGTTGCAGTTTTCCAGAAAGAATTTGCCGCGCAGGATACGAGGGCCCTAGCCGAAAATGGACGTTCGCAAGGACATGATTCAGTCACTGCTGACCCCAGGCAGTGCTTGAGTGGCTGAACTCCCGCGAGGGCGTACGTTTAGGAGGAGTTGATGAACCTCTGCCGGGATTTTGCCGATTCAAACCTGCGCGGGCTCATAGGTGCGCCGGACTTCGGTGCTGCCCGAGCATACGGCGAGGGCTGATTATTGGCAGCGTTCCAATGCATGGTGAAAACGGACTGCTATGGCGGGTTTCCCACCTGTCGAAACTGAGAAGTGGTCGTTGTTTTACGTAGTACGCTGCACGTAGTATAATACGCGGATGATCCGCTCTTGGGCTGATAGGAAGAGCCAGCGGTTTTTCGAGCAGGGAAAACGCTCGGGTTTTCGTGGAATGGACACAGAGGCGGCTGAGGATTTGCTTGCCGCCCTGGATGCCGCCGTGTCATTGAAGGACCTCAGTCCGTTAAAGAGTGTCGGTTTACATAAGCTCACTGGAGATCGAAAAGGCCAGTGGGCAATGACTGTCAGCGGACCGTGGCGAATTTGTTTCAGATTCAGGAATGGAGATGCTCACGATGTCGCGATTGTCGACTATCACAAAGGGTGAAAAGTAATGGTTCCGGTGCATCCTGGTCGCATCCTCAAGCGCGAACTTGCGGCACGCGGGCTGTCGGCAAACAAGCTCGCATTGGCGCTGCGCGTACCGTCGGGGCGGATTACGTCGATTCTGAATGGAAAGAGGGCGATCAGTCCGGATACGGCGCTCCGGCTTGCTCGATACTTTGGGAACAGCGCGCAGTTTTGGATGAATCTGCAGACGCGCTACGATCTGCTCGTGGCCGAGCGTGAGCTGGGAAAGCGAATTAAGGCGGAAGTCGATAACGCCGCCTGAAGAGTTAGATAAAGGCCGGAGACTCGAGCCGAGCGTGTTGCATCGGTGCATCTCAGCGGGCGAGCATGTTTGTCCGGCAAAATTCCGGCAAACGCGATTCCGGCAAAAAGACAGTACTCCAGTGAGCTGACGCTAACTGTATGATTGCTTGAGGGAAATACTGGTCGGGGTGAGAGGATTTGAACCTCCGACCCCTGCCTCCCGAAGGCAGTCGGGCATTTCTAAGTAGTTGTTTTTGAGTGGCTATCTGGAGGC
>JAACFO010000223.1 GCA_009937425.1 Gammaproteobacteria bacterium | reverse complement strand
GGACCTGGATCCGCGACCGAAAAGCCGCCGTAATGAACCCATGCATCTGGCGCACATCCTGGAAACCGTGGCAGCTTGCCGTCAAATGGATCCCGGAGAGCTCGCGGATGCGACGACCCGTACGGCGCGCGCCTTCTTTGGTCTGCCGGCGCCGTGAACTCAGGTGCCGGGTAAAGAGCTCCGGGAATGCAACTTCATAAATCCCAGAGATGCCCGGTCTTGACGTAAAGCGTGCAGCCCTCGTCGCTGTGGGGTTGATGGCGGCTGCCGTCGGGGAAGCGTAACCAGGACCCCTGCTGGTAGGTGTTTTGCCCATCCGTCAGGGTGCCGGCGATGACGTAAACTTCCTCGCCTCCGGGGTGGTCGTGCTCCGCGACCCGGGTACCAGGGGCAAGCCGCACCAGGCGGATGCTTTCTCGGTGACCGGATTCGTCGTAAAGGGGTAGCACCTCCCGCCCCGGGGGATCGCTTTGCTGCCAGGCGGCCGTATTGCTGTCCACCACGTGGTGTCTCCGGTCGCTTCCGGGATACTGGCGCAGTTTCACCAACAGCACGCAACCCTCGTCGGATCGCGGCGCGTGGCGAAAGCCTTCCGGGTTGAGCAGGTAGGTGCCGGCGGGGTAGGTACCGTGTTCGTCGGCGAAAACACCTTCCAATACCAGGATTTCCTCACCGTCGGGGTGCTCGTGGGGCGGAAACCGGCTGCCGGGGTCGTAGCGCACGATGGAGGTCACCCTGCCGCTCTCGGCGCCACCGCGCAGCTCGAGCCTCTTGCGCCAGACACCGGCGCCAGGACTTGGTTGCCAGTCCATGGCAGCGGTGCGAAGGGCTACCGGCTTGGAAAAGTCCGCATTTAACTCGGCCATGAATTCACCGTGCCCCGCTTTCTTCCGCCACCGATAGAGCTTCTTTGCCGGGCGGCGGCGCTTCCAGCGCGTCCATCACGCCGCCGATGAGCGCATTGACCTTGGCTCCGTCGGACCAACGGGCCACCATCACCAAATCGTACTCGGGATCGACCCAGATAGTGCTTTGTCCGGCGCCGATGGCGAAAAAACTGGATTCCGGAGCACGGTCGTAGTGGACGCCTCCGGTATTGAGCCACCAGAGATAACCGTACTCGGGATTGATCGGACAGGGTGTGGTGGACGATTCGACCCAGGAACGCGGCAAAAGTTGTTGTCCGTCCCAGTGCCCGCCCCGGGCCATCAGCAATCCGACCCGGGCGTGGTCGATGCTGGAGATGAAAATTCCGCCGCCCCAGTGGGAACCGCCGGGCACCGACGGCATGCTTTCACCGTCGATGTCGAAGTGCGCATTGCTGTAGGCGTGCCACTCCCAGCTGTCACTGGCGCCGATGGGATCCATGATGGCCTCGCGCAGCACCTCCGGCAGCGGGCGCCTGTATACCTGCAGCAGCGACAAGGCGAGGCGGTTGACGCGCACGTCGTTGTACTCCCAGTAGTTTCCGGGAGCCTGCAGATCCCGGTGGGTGCCTTTGCGCGAATTGTCCGATCCCACGCCTACCTGCCGGTTCCGATCCACCAGGTCAGGCTTATCCCATAGCGTGCCCTCCCACTCACTGGTCTGCTGCAGCAGGTGCCGCCAGGTGATGTCGCGGTTTTGAGGGGAGTCGAATCCATCGTCGAGGGCGTAATCGCGCATGGGATCATCCACGTCGCGAATCAATCCCCGCGCAACGGCCACGCCGGTGAGTATGGAGAGATAGCTCTTGGCGATACTGAAGGTCATATCGACACGCCGCGTATCACCCCACCGGGCGGCGATCTTTCCGCTGCGAAGAAGCACTCCATTGGGCCCACCGCGATCTTTGGTCGGCCCGAGAACTTTGTTCCAGGGGGGCGGCTCGTTGGATGCGGTTTCCGAGTTCAATCCTCTGGAGAGATCCGTGGGCCACGTCGTTTCCGCGGCTTCGGCAAAAGCCACGGCCTTGGCCAGTTTCTCCGCATCCATGCCGGCGTCGGCCGGGTCGATGGTCTGCCAATCGTGTGGAGTCGGAAAATAGCCCATGGAATCGTACCTTGTTCCCCAGGCTTTGATTGTAAGTAGGCCCGCCGAGATGTGCTACACACGTGGATCTTGATTCGTGGGTGGCGCTCCGGGACCATCGAGGTCCCATGTCCAGCCAGATTTCTCGCGCAACCATCGTATTCTCCTGCCTGGGGCATCTGTACATTCACCTGTGCACGGCGTTCTTTTTCGTCATCGTGCTGTCCCTGGAGTCGGTCTGGCAGCGTCCCTACCACGAGCTCATCGAGCTGTGGACACTGGGTTCCCTGATGGTTGGCGTGGTTGCCCTGCCGGCAGGCATGCTGGGTGACAAGCTGGGTGCCTCGCGCATGATGGTCGTCTACTTTCTCGGCATGGGCGGCTGCGCCGTCGCCGCGGGTTTTACGGATTCCCCGGATGCGCTCATGTGGTGCCTGGCGGGATTGGGCGCGTTCGCCGCCATCTATCATCCGGTGGGCATCCCGTGGCTGGTTCGCAACGCCGGCACTCGGCGAGGCAAGGTGCTCGGCTTCAACGGCATATTCGGTTCCCTGGGCACGGCGCTCGCGGGCGTGGTCGCCGGCTCGCTCATCGATCTTTCCAGCTGGCGCGCGGCCTTCATCGTGCCGGGCGTGCTCTGTGTGCTCACCGGCATTGTTCTGCTCGGTTTCTTGCTCAGCGGAAGAATCAGCGATAGCACCGTCGTCAGGCGTGATGAGACGCACGTCAGCCGCAGCGACATGTGGCGGGTTTTCGGCATCCTGATAACCACCATGTTTTTGCTCGCGCTGGTGTATCAAAGCATTCAGACGTCACTGCCCAAGCTCATAGAGTTGCGCCACGGGGGACTGGCGGGTGATGGTGTTTTCGGCATCGGCCTGCTGGTGGCGGGGGTGTATACCGCCGCGGCGTTCATGCAGGTGGTGGGCGGCCATCTGGCGGACCGCTATCCCCTCAAGCCGGTGTACATCGGCGCCCTGCTGATACAGGTGCCGACCCTGTGGCTGGCGGCGAGTCTTGGTGGCTTGCCGCTGCTCGTTGTCGCCACCATCATGGTGATGGCGGGCGTGGGCGCGCTGCCCGCCGAGAACATGTTGCTGGCCCGCTACACACCGGAGTCCCGGCACGGGCTCGTGTTCGGCATCAAGTTCGTGCTGTCTTTCGGTGCGGCGCCGCTGGCGGTGCAATTGGTCGCGATCATTACCGGCCGCACGGGTGATTTTTACTGGGTCTACGTGCTGCTCACGGGCTTCGCCTTTATTGCAGTATGTGTGGCCTTGATGCTGCCCCGTGCCCGGGGCATGCCTGCTCCCCAGACGGCGGGTGCAGACTGAATTACTTTGTCAGGTCCCAGGACCCTGGAGAGACAACATGACGGTTACAGTCGCTGACATCATCAAGAGTTTTCCGAAGCTCGTGCATCTGCTTCGGGGAGATCCCCGGACCGAGGTTTTGCGGCCGCGCTCACCGACCGCTCCAGAGGCCGGGTGCATTGTGTTTCTGAACGAACGCCGGCTCATCAAAGATGCTGTCGGCGGCCCGGCCTCGGTACTGGTCGTCAGTGATGCCGATGCCGACGACGAAGCCCTCGCGGGCGCGCAGCAAACGCTACTGGGCAGTCCCAGCCCGGAGCTCGCCCTTGCTCTCGTGGCCCGGGCCCTGTTCCCCGTAACCATATACAAGCAGGGTTTCGACGGAAGCCGTGTTCACGCTTCCGCGGTCATATCCGAGTCCGCACATATCTCCGATGACGCAGTCGTCGGCCCGAACGCCGTCCTCGGCGCGAATGTCCGCATCGACGGGGCGTGCATCATCGGGGCCAACACCACGGTGGAGGCGGACGCCGTGATTGGTGAGGGCAGTCACATTCATGCAAACGTGTTCATCGCTCATGGAACCGTCATCGGCAAGCGTTGCGAGATTCACCCGACGACTTCTCTGGGCACCGAGGGCTTCGGTTACGCCCACGACGAACAATTCAATCACTACCGGCACATGCATTACGGTCGGCTGGTGATCGAGGATGATGTTCACGTGGGCGCCGGCGTGACCATCGACCGTGGGCACTTCGTGGATTCGGTCATCGGGCGCGGTACCAAGATCGACAATCATTGCCACCTGGCCCACAACATCCAGGTCGGTAAGAATTGCCTCATGGTGGCCGACTTCATCGCCGCCGGAACCGTTGCCATCGGCGATAACAACGTCTTCGGCGGGCGAACGGGTATCAGCGATCACGTCACCATAGGCGACAATATGCAGTTCACCGCACTGACATCCATTTTCAAAGACATCAATGAACCGGGGAAGGCGTTTGGCGGCCATCCGGTGCAGCCCGTGAAGGACTATTTGAAGTCCTCTGCCAGCATTACGCATTTGCCGAGCATCCGGAAAAACGTCGCCAGAATCATGCGCAAGCTGGGTATGACGTGAATTGACAGCCGGTCGAGCACGGCTCTACCCTGACAGTCATGTTGAGTGACGCGCAAATCGAAGAATTCTGGCGCGACGGTTACCTGGTGGCAGAGAACGGCGTATCCGGGGAGCAGCTGCGCAGGCTTCAGGAAAGTGTTCACCAGTGGGTGGAGGAGAGTCGCGCCCACGACACACCCTTCGGCGAGCCCACCGTGGACGGGCGGCCGCGCTTCGACATGGGCGAGGAGCACTGCGCGCAGCGCCCTGCATTACGCCGGGTGAATAATCCCAGCGAGATCAGTGCTCACTATCATGACGTTATGCGCAATTCTTCCATGGTGGATATGGTCGCCGATCTCATCGGTGCGAACGTCAAATACCATCACTGCAAGATTAATTTGAAGCTCCCCGGCTCCCATACCGTGGTTGCTTATCACCAGGATTTTTCCTACACGCCGCACACGAACGACGACATCGTCACCGCCTTGTTGATGCTGGACGACGTAAGCGAGGAAAACGGTTGCCCGATGGTCGTTCCCGGTTCTCATCGCGGCCCGCAGTATTCATTGTTCGACGGCGCCACGTTCACGGGCTTCGTGGATCCGGAACAGGAGCGTGCGCTGAAGGCTCGAGAGGTGGCGGCGACTGGAAAGGCCGGGGACGTTTGCCTCATGCACACGCGGCTGTTACACGGCTCGGCGCCGAATCTCAGCGATCGCCCCAGAGGCCTGTTTATCTGCGTATATACCGCGGCCGATGCTTTTCCTCTGGCCCGCAATCCCATGCCCAGCGAACTCGAGGGCACCATCGTACGCGGCGAACGCACACGCGTCGCGCGACTCATGCAGGCGGACATAGAGTTGCCAGAGCAACCCAAGACGGCGTCGTTCTTTACCGTGCAGGGCCAGTCTTCGGCGGGCGGGGAATAGTTGCAGCGGTGCTTTTGGTTTCAGGCCCCTCACCCCGGCCCTCTCCCCGCAAACGGGGAGAGGGGGCTTCTCTT
>JAACFO010000072.1 GCA_009937425.1 Gammaproteobacteria bacterium | reverse complement strand
CCACCACATGCACTGACCGGGCGCCGCCCCAGGGCGGCTGCCATGGGCGTCTCCGGGGCCTCCGCCGGGGTTTTCCGGGGCCGCTAAAGCCTTGACATCCGGTCCCCGCAGACTTATATTGCACTGCAACAATGTTGCATTGCACAATAAGTGCTGAACCACTGATTTGACTCTGGAGACCAAAGCCATGCAGAACGACATCTTCAAAAGCATCGAGACCCTGAACAAGGCGACCATCGAGTCCGCCAAGCGCCTCGGCGACATCAATATGCGCACCTTCGAGAAGCTTGCCCAGCGTAACATCGAGGTCGCCACCGACTATCTGGACGGCAGCGTGCAGCAGCTCAAGCTGATGGGCGAGTCCAAGGACATCCAGGCCGCAGCCAAGGAGCAGGCCCGTCTGGGCGCGGAGCTCAACGAGAAGTTCGTCGAGCATGCGAAGAAGACCGCCGAGGTCCTCAACGAGGTCAAGGGCGAGCTCACGGATTGGGCCCAGGACGGCATGAAGGCCGTCGGCACTCCGCTCGGCAACGGAAGCAAGAAAGCGGCTTAAGGCTTCCTCGGGTTCGGCATCTACCCCCGGGTCTCCAGCAGGTTGGCCCGGGGGTTTTCATTTCCCCACTCCATACTCTTTATTCGGCGGTCAGGCTCACCTTGTAGTTACCGCGCTCCTGGTCGTGAACCAGCGTCAGCAGTCCCATGTCGGCGACTGATTCGAGCATGTCGGAAAAACTTCGGTAACCGTAGTAGGTCTCGTTGAAACCAGGATACAGGCGGCGCATGGTCTGCTTGACCAGCGAGCCCCACAGGGGATCGTAGTCGCCTTCCAGGGAACGTACGATCTCGAGCAATCGTTCCGCCGCCTCCTGCTTTTTGTCGGTGGTTTTCTTACCCTTCTTTTTCAACGGCCGGCGTTTCTTGGCGGCCACCACCAAGTCGTCGTAATAGATGAACTCATCGCAATTGGCGATGAGCAGATCGGAAGTCGAGCTTTTCACGCCGCAGCCGATGACGCGCTTTTCGTTCTCTTTGAGTTTCGATACCAATGGCGAGAAATCGCTATCACCGGAGAGCAGGGCGAAGAAGTCGATGTGTTGTTTCGAATAGCACAGATCCATGGCGTCGACGACCATGTGAATATCGGCGCTGTTCTTGCCGCTCACCTTGCCCCGTGGGATATCGACCATTTCGATCCCGTGGGCATGAAATTCGCGCACCGTGCTCCGATAGTTGCTCCAGTCGCAGTAGGCGCGCTTGAACACGATACGGCCTTTTTGCAGTAGGCGTTTAAGCACCAGTTCGATGCGAAAGTCGTCGCTGCCCATATCCCGCACACCGAGCGCGAGATTCTCGAAATCTACGAAGACGGCTATTAATGGTTCGTCTGACACTTGATGGCGAGCCTCGGTTTAGGGACCACTCCTGATCCTAGCCGACTCGCCCCCTCATGGCGATGTTTCAGCTTCGGATCCGCAGCGCGGGTGCAGCCACTCGGCAATCTTCTGTGGTACTTCGCGTTGCGCCCTGACGCTCACGTAGATTCCAATGTGTCCACCTTTGAATGCGAACGTCGTGTAGTCGCTGGAGGCGATATGTTCCCCGAGCGCCAGGCTTGCGTCGGGGGGTACGATGTGGTCCTGGGTGGCGTAGACGTTCAGTACCGGCATTGCGATCCGCTGCAGGTCCACCGTGTTATCGCCGATCTGCAATGTCCCCTCGGTCAGTTTATTTTTCTGGAACAAATCCTTCGCGAATTGGCGAAAACATTCACCCGCTTGAGCGGGACTGTCGTGAATCCATTTCTCCATGCGCAAAAATGTCCTGGCTTTTTCTTCGTCGCCGAGAAGATTCACCATGTCCAGGTATTTCTGACCCGTGAGCCGCAGAGGTTTCATGGATACGAATGCCCAGTTGAGCAACTCACCGGGAACGTTGCCGAGCACGTCCACCAAACGATCCACGTCCACGTGCCGTAGCCATGTGGTGAGCAGATTGTCCGGCGTGTGGAAATCCACCGGCGTTACCATGAGCACCAGATTGCGGATCTTGTCAGGATGCAGGGCGCTGTAACACAAGCTGAAAGTGCCTCCCTGGCACACCCCAAGCATATTGATGCGATCCAGTGCGTGACGCTCGCGAAGACTCTCCACGCAACCGTCAATGAATCCATTGATGTAGTCATCCAGATCCAGCTTGGTGTCGTCCCCATCGGGATATCCCCAGTCGATCAGGTATACCTCCAGGCCCAAGTCTAATAGACCGCGGATCAAAGAACGCTCGGATTCGAGATCCATCATGTAGGGGCGATTGGCGAGGGCGTACACGATGAGGACAGGTATCGGGTTGGTGGTTTCCCTGGTGGGCGCGTAGCGATACAGGGTGAGCTTGCCGTCGTGGTGCACCGCATGTTTCTCGCTCGTGCCGACATCGATGGCACCGAGCTTGCGAAGGGTCTCGACGCCGGCGTCCAGCTTCTCGCCAAAGGCCTGCAGCTCGCTCATGGTCTGCTCCAAACCGAAGCCGAGCTTGGCGAGCAGTTTCGGGAATTCGGGTATCTCGGTGTGTTCGCCACCCCCCACGGGCACGTCCACCGGCTTCCCGGTCCCGGGCGTAGTGGGGTTGATCGACCCGTTGTGCACGCACTCGACCAGATTGTTGATGAGTCGGCCGCCGATCCGGGCGAAGCCGTCGCTGGCAACCCACTCGTGATAACGCTGCTCGCCCAGATCCACATACAAATCGAAGAGCTCCCGGAGCCCGCCCGGCGGCTCGGCCGACAGGCTGCGCTCGTTCCAGGCATCGGCGACGTCGGCGAGGGCTTTTGCACTGACGTTGCCGAGTGCGCTCGCGTACTCCAGCAATGTCTGTTGGTAGGCATGCAGCGCCTGGTCGTGTCCCGCGGTGGACCGAGGGCCCGAAGGCCCGGCCGCGAGCATGCGCGCGGCAGCGTGTTCCCACAGCGCCAGGGACTGGCGCCACAGAACATCGTTGCCGGTTTCAGCCAATGGCTTCCGGCCTACCCTGTTGGCCAGATCGATGAAGGCTTTGCCCTGGTCGACGGCCGGCTTGAGCAGCTCTCGTGCTTCCGGCGGTGTGCTGGCGGCAACGCCATCCCACCACGTGTTAACCGCGGCACGCCAGGCAGCCTCCAGCTCGAGCGCCGAGTTTTCCGGCTCACCGGCGGCGGGCATGAACTGACGAAACCAGTCCTGCCAGTAGGGCGGTGGCGCGCCGGGTCCGTCGTCTTTGTCGTGGGAGTTGGCCATGTTGGGCCCATGTCGGGGCCAAGAGGCAGGCTGCCTGGCGTAACGCCGGGGGACACGCCCCCGGCGATTCACGCGGATTTACTTATTGGCACGATTGGCGATGAGGTCGTCCACCACGGAAGCTTCCGCCAGTGTCGATGTGTCACCGAGTGTGTCCACCTCGTTGGCGGCCACTTTACGCAGAATGCGCCGCATGATTTTGCCCGAGCGGGTTTTCGGTAATCCCGGCGCCCACTGAATCACATCCGGTGAGGCGATGGGCCCTATCTCGCTGCGCACCAGGCCGATCAGCTCCTTGCGCAGCTCCTCGGTGCCTTCGGTGCCCGCCATCAGAGTCACGTAGGCATATATACCCTGACCCTTAATCTCATGGGGATAGCCGACGACCGCGGCTTCGGCGACCTGATCGTGCAGCACCAGTGCGCTTTCCACCTCGGCGGTGCCCATGCGGTGGCCTGAGATGTTGATGACATCGTCCACACGTCCCGTGATCCAGTAATAGCCGTCGGCATCGCGGCGCGCGCCGTCGCCGGTGAAATACTTGCCCTTGTAGGTGGAGAAATAGGTCTCCTTGAAGCGCTGATGGTCACCGAAGAGGGTGCGCATCTGGCCGGGCCAGGGTTGGCGAATGCACAGGTTACCTTCGGCTGTGCCCTCGAGCACATTGCCTTCAGCATCGACGATTTCCGGCACTATGCCGAAGAACGGCCGTGTCGCCGAGCCGGGCTTGAGTTTGGTGGCGCCGGGCAGGGGCGTGATCAGAATGCCGCCGGTTTCGGTTTGCCACCAGGTGTCGACGATGGGACAGCGCTCTTCGCCGATCACGTGGTAGTACCACTCCCAGGCCTCGGGGTTAATCGGCTCACCTACAGTACCCAGCAGCTTGAGACTCTTGCGGCTGGTCTTCTCGACGAGTTTGTTGCCCTGGCCCATGAGCGCGCGCAGCGCCGTGGGGGCGGTATAAAAGATCGTTACCTTGTGCTTGTCCACCACTTGCCAGAAACGGCTGGCGTCGGGATAGGTGGGAATGCCCTCGAACACGAGGGTGGTGGCGCCGTTCGCGAGCGGGCCGTAGACCACATAGGAGTGTCCCGTTACCCAGCCCACATCGGCCGTGCACCAGTAAACGTCGCCGTCGTGGCAGTCGAATACGTACTTGTGGGTCATGGCGGCATAGAGAATGTATCCGCCGGTGGTGTGCACCACGCCTTTGGGTTTGCCGGTGGAGCCCGAGGTATACAGGATGAACAGCGGATCCTCCGCATCCATCTCTTCCGGCGGACAGTCGCTGGAAGCCTCCGCCATGAGTTCCTGGTACCAGACGTCGCGTTCTTCGTGCCAGGCGATGTCACCGCCTGTGCACTTGATGACCACTACCGTGTGGACATTGGGGCAGCTTTCCAGCGCCTTATCGGCGTTGGCTTTCAGCGGCACCGGGCGTGCACCGCGCAATCCCTCGTCGGCGGTGATGACGACCCGGCAATCAGAGTCGAGGATGCGATCTTTGAGGGATTCCGGTGAAAAGCCGCCGAACACGATGGAGTGCACCGCGCCGATGCGCGCGCAGGCGAGTATCGCCACCACGACCTCGGACACCATGGGCATGTAGATGGAGACCCTGTCGCCCTTTTTGACGCCCCGGGACTTGAGCACGTTGGCGAATTTGCACACGTCCTCGTGCAGTTGCCGGTAGGTGATTTTCTTGTCCACCCCCGGGTCATCGCCTTCCCAGATGACGGCCACCTGGTCGCCGCGGCTCGCCAGGTGACGATCCAGGCAGTTGTAGGCGACGTTCAGCTTGGCGCCTTCAAACCAGGCGATATTGGCTTCGTCGTAGTCCCAGTTCCAGACCCTGTTCCAGGGTTTGATCCAGTCTATGAATTCCTCTGCCTGCTCCGCCCAGAAACCCTCGGGGTCGGAGATGGACCGTTGGTACATCTCGTTATATTTGTCATTGTTGATGTATGCCTTGGCGGCGACGTCCGGGGGGACGTCGTACAGTTTCGACTCCGACATCGGTCACTCCTCACTCTGATCCATCGCTGCCCGGAATCAACGACATGGCGCCGTCGGGGTGGGCCGCCACGGGCCCCTGCCCCGCGGCCACGGGTGCGCTTTGTAACATACTAGAGGCGGCGGATTGCGACAACATCGCCCCGCAGGGGCCGGCCTTATTTCTCCGCGCCGATATACACGATCCAGGCTTCGTCGGCTTCGCCACGATCGGCTGGCTCGAACTCACCGTTACCCTCGTCGCTGTCCTCGTCGTCCCCCTGCCAGTAGATGGTAACGCGCTTGAATCCCGCTTCCAGCAGGATCTCCCGGATCTCGGGCAGGGTCCAGAGGCGCCACTCGTAGGTGAAGGCGTTCTTCATGCGCGAGCCGTCGGGGAAGCTGAAGTGAATCTTGCACACCATGTCGGCGCTGATGGGATCGAAGCTGGCTTGGTCCCAGATGTAGGTGAAGTCGTCGTACTTGGTGCGTTCGCGCATCTCCTTGTAGGCGTCGGAACCTCCGTATGCGTCCAGGAAGAACACCCCATCCTCTGCCAGTCCCTCATGGACGTGTCGAAAGTAACGTCCCAGCAGTGCCCGATCCTTGAAAATCCAATAGCTGAAATTCATCGCGAGGACGACATCGACGGTCTCGGTTTTCACGTCGAGGACGTTCTCGTTCAGCAGCGTAACGCGCTCCTGCGCCTTGCCGAGCTTTGACAGATGGTGCTTTTTCCCCCACTGCTGAACTTCGCTGTCCAGGTCCACTCCGAAGGCGCGGTTGCGTTTGCGCCGGCGCACCCACTCGCAGGAGGTATTGGCGGTACCGCAAAAGTCCTCGCGCAGGAGTTGCGCCTTGCGATTGCGAAGCGTCTTGAAGGTCTCGTCGATAAAGTCGATCTCCGCTTCCACGCATTGCACGGAGTCTTCGTAGAGCACATGGCGGTCGGCCTTGCTGGCCATGGTGGCGTGCGGCTTCTTGGCGCCATGAATCTTGGTCGTGTGTAGGGATGTTGCTGCCATTCAGGAGTTCCTTCGCGGGTTTTTCGAGATAGTGTAGCGGCATTTCGGCCAGCGGCCATTCGCCTGGATCGAGGCGCGCCCAAGGATCCACGATCCGCGGCAAAAGGGCAAAGGGCAGAAGGCGCGCACCGCGCTACAATGCCTGCCACCGCCACGCCCGGCGACGGTCCGGAGAATTACATTGGGTGTCGATTCGATGCTGACGGGCCGCGAAGACGGTCCCGAGCCGCGTTACTGGACGCGGGCGGACGGCGCGCGTCTCGCCTACCGCCAGCTCGGTGGCCGGTCGCCGACCGTGGTATTTCTCGGCGGCTTCAGTTCGGACATGACCGGCACCAAGGCAACTCACCTGGATGCCTGGTGCCGCGCCCGGGGCCAGGGGTACTTGCGCTTCGATTACCAGGGCCACGGTGCGTCCAGCGGGCGATTCGTCGATGGCACCATCGGCACCTGGCGTGACGACGCCCTTGCCGTCATCGAAGGCTGCACCGATGGACCCGTGGTTCTGGTGGGCTCCAGCATGGGAGCCTGGATCATGCTGCTGGTGGCCGGCGCCTTGTCCCGACCCGTGCATGGCCTGGTGGGGCTCGCCGCCGCGCCGGATTTCACCGAAGAGCTCGTCTGGCAGCGGCTTCCCGCCGATGTGCGGGCCGAGCTCAATCGAACGGGCGTCATCCACGTGCCTTCCGATTACGCCGGTGAGGATTGCCCCATCAGTCTCGCCCTCATCGAGGAGGGCCGCGAGCACCTGTTACTGGGCTCCAGCATCGGCCTCGAGTGCCCCGTCAGACTATTGCACGGACTCGCTGACAGGGATGTGCCGTGGGAAATGTCCTGCCGGTTGCTGCAGGCGCTGACGTCTTCCGACGTCACCTTGGAACTGGTTAAGGGCGGCGATCATCGTTTGTCGCAACAAACGGATCTGGCCCGTCTGTCGCGCATCCTGAGCGAACTGCTCGGCGCAAACATCTGACCGAGGATTGAATCCGGTGGAGCTTCTCGACGAGCAGCGAATATTGAACGGGCTACCCGCCGTGGTGCGTGGTCAATTGCACGCGCTCAGCGTGTTGCGTGAAGTCGACTCCACCAACCGATTCCTGCTGGAAGCTGAAGGCCCCGGCGGCGCCGGCATCCAGGCTTGCGTGGCCGAAACGCAAACCGCCGGTCGTGGGCGACGGGGCCGCTCATGGGTATCCCCCTTCGGCGCCAACCTGTATTTATCGGTGTCGCGCAGCTTTTCCATGCAGTCCGAGTCTCTCCAGGGATTGAGTCTCACCGTCGGTGTCGCCGTGGCGCGGGCAATGCGATCCATCGACGTGCAAGGCATTGCCCTCAAGTGGCCCAACGACATACAGCTGGGCGGGAAAAAGTTGGGTGGGATATTGCTGGAGATGTCCGGGGGCAGTGGAGGTCCGTGGCGGGTCGTAACCGGGATCGGCGTCAACATCCACATGCCCGAGGACGGTGGTGCGAATATCGATCAACCGTGGACGGACCTTGCCTCCCACGGCGCACATCCGGGTCGCAACCGACTCGCGTCGCGGCTGCTCACCGAGGTGATCATTGCCGGGGGTGAATTCATCGAAACGGGTTTCGAAGCATTTCGCCGGGAATGGGAGTTGCTCGATGCATTGCATGATCGCGAGGTCATGCTGCAAGGCGATGCGAGCAGCCGGCGGGGTATAGCCCGGGGCGTCGACGCTACCGGAGCCCTGTTACTGGAAGTCGACGGGCAGCGCGAACGCATCGTATCCGGAGACATCAGCGTTCGGGAGGCGAGATGAGCTCAGGATTCACAGCCGCTGGCGGGTCCCCATCTCCCCCGCCTCTATACTTGAAGCAAATGGTCGTAGAAGAAGCATGAACCTCGCGTCTGTAGGAGATGCCTCGTGAAGTGGGTCATCCTGAGTCTCGTGCTTATTAATGCGGCCTTCCTCGGCTGGCAGCTCAGCCGGGACCAGGAAGTGGTTGTCGGCGTTGAAGCCGTGCCGGAAACGACGACTGCTGCGATGGTCAACCGCTTGCTGCTGGTGAGCGAGGTCGAGTCCGGCGTGTTACGTCAACGACGCAACTTGCCCTCGTCCAAGCCGGCTTCAGCGCCGCCCCCACCCCCGCCGACGCAGATTCCGGAGTCCGATAAGGAGACGGCTTCGGTTTCTCTCGAGGAGGTTCTGGCGATGCCGCCGGACTCCGATCGCGAGTGCTACACACTCGGTCCGCTGGAGAATGAAGACGACATTTCGGCGCTCAGCGCCTGGTTCAACGCCCAGGGAAGCCAGGCGACGTTGCGCGACGACGAGCGCCGTGAAGTAGTCAGCACATGGGTGTTCATGGGGCCGATGGAGAGCCGCGAGGCCGCCGACGCCCGGGTGCAGGATATGCAGGCCGCGAGCATTGATGACATCTATGTCATCCCCCGTGGCGATATGGCGAATGCCATCTCCCTCGGTCTCTACAGCCAGAACGATACCTTGCAAAGGCGCGTATCGCAGCTCGAAGCGCGCGGATTCACGCCGTCGGTGCTGCCACGCTACCGTACCGTGACGGCGTCCTGGTTCGACGTCACCGCGAGTGCCGCGCAGCCGATGACCGTCGGCGTGCTGGACCAGATTTTCCCGGATTTGATCATTCGCCAGGTGGCGTGCAGGAACGGGCCAATTGCGGCGGATCCCGCGATTTCCTACAATCCCTCCGATCTGCGGCAGGACGACAGTTACTCCGACAACGCCACCGGTGCCGCGTTGGACGCACCCGGCCGCTCTGGCACCCAATAGCTCGGTTCCACCGACCATGAATGAGTCATCGGCGGAGCGACGATTCACACCCTTGTGTGTTGCACGCGCGTGCGGCCACGGTGCCGCCATGAGTACTTCGCCGGCCGGCTTAGCTCAGTTGGTAGAGCAGTTGCCTTGTAAGCATCAGGTCGCGGGTTCGACTCCTGCAGCCGGCACCATTCCTGCGGGCTTGCCTGAGCACAGTGACGCAATACTGTGACAGGCAGCGGCAACAGTTACACCCACTACACCTGGATCGTGACCCGCGACACGATTCTCGGTGATAGTAGCGAGGCGGTGGGAAAGATAGGGCCAAGCGGGTCGAGCAATCGTGCTCCCTTCGATTCGGTAATCATCCACGGCGACCATTTCCGCATGCTCAATGATGCTCGGGTGGCGCAGTTCTCGGGCTATATACTCGGAGACTACCGTGGCCGCGAACCGCTCGATGACTATGGCTCGGAAAACGGTTGCTCGTTTATCGAATTCGAGCACGACGGCGACTGGTTGTCGCTGGAGGAGTTTCAACGCCGTGTCCAGGCGGGAAACAAGCGTTAGCGGATCAGCCGAATTCCTGCCATGAGCAGATCCCGGTCGCCGCGTCCCGAGCGTTCGTTCTTCGAAGCCTCCCTGACCGGCAGCGACCCAGAACTCGCCGCTATCATCGCGGGCGAACTGCGCCGGCAGGCCGATCAAATCGAGCTCATCGCCTCGGAGAATCTCGTCAGCCGCGCCGTGCTCGAAGCCCAGGGCTCGGTGTTCACCAATAAGACCGTGGAGGGCTACCCGGGCCATCGTTACTACGGTGGCAGCGAGTGGGCCGACGCGTTGGAACGGCTTGCTGCGGAGCGCGCCTGCCGCCTGTTCGGCTGCCGTCACGCCAATGTCCAGCCGCACTCCGGGAGTCAGGCCAACCAGACCGTGTACCAGGCGCTGTTGGCGCCGGGGGATCGCATTCTCAGCATGGAGCTGGCGATGGGCGGGCACCTGAGTCACGGCGCGCCGCCGAATCAATCGGGCAAATTGTTCGACGTGAGTCACTACGGTGTTCGGCGCCAGGACGCACGCATCGACATGGACGAGGTGGCGGCGCTGGCGCACTCCCATCGCCCGAAACTCATCATCGCCGGCGCCTCCGCCTATCCGCGCCGCATCGACTTCGCGGAATTTCGCCGCATTGCAGATTCTGTGGGCGCATGGTTACTGGTGGACATGGCGCACATCGCCGGTCTCGTTGCCGGTGACGCGCATCCCTCTCCCATTCCCCATGCTCACGTCACCACCACTACGACGTACAAGAGTCTGCGCGGCGCCCGCGGCGGCATGGTCCTCACCGACGACGATGATTTGCAGCGACGCTTTGCCTCGGCGCTTTTTCCGGGTATCCAGGGCAGCGCCATGCTGCACGCCATGGCTGGAAAGGCGGCTTGTCTGGGCGAAGCCCTGAGTCCGGCGTTCGCTGGCTACGCGGCGGCCACGGTAGCTAACGCGCAAACCCTCGCGGGCGCCATCCAGCGACGGGATTTTGAGGTGGTCTCCGGCGGTACCGACACCGCGCTGCTGCTGTTGGACTTGCGTTCTCGGGGACTCACCGGCCGGCAGGCAAGCGACAGGCTGGAGCAGGCCGGGCTTACGTGCAACAAGAATGCCGTTCCTTTCGACAGCGAGAAGCCCACTGTCACGTCCGGTCTCAGAATCTCCAGCGCTGTCGGTACCACCCGTGGCTTCGGCCCTGCGGAGTTTGCCGACATAGGAGCCTGGATAGCCGACGTACTCGATGAGTTGGCGGCGGTTGACAGCCTGGAGGCTTGCCGGGCCACCCGTGAGAAAGCTGCCGGTCTGTGCGCGAAATTTCCTATTTACACCAGCTTCTGAGCGCCGATCTGTTAAACTCCCGCTACGCGTTTGTTCCGGCAATATGCCTGCGCGACAAGACAAAGCCGGAGCGTCGGCCGCTGGCCGGGGCGGAGCCTGGATAGATCGCTGATAACAGCGGCTTCCCGGCTCCAGATGGGGGATCTGTCTTTTTTGGACCGCGTGCGGTGACGTGCGCCAAGGGTATGCACTTTGTGCAGAGCCCGCTGCGCACCGTCGCCGAGCGCGATGCTCACGAGATGTAACTGGGCTCGTGGGCAAGCTACCGGTGAGAGATTGGCGACAGGCATGTATCTCGGCAGCACCGTACAAGCTCGACTCGATGACGCCATTCGCGATGTCGCGTCTGGTCTTTCGCCGGTGGTGGGTGAGGAGTTCTTTCGTTCACTGGTGCTGCTGCTCGGCGACGCCATGGGGGTGGAGCACGTGTTCGTGGCGGAGCTCGACTACGTCGACCACGATCGCGCGAATCTGGTCGCCCTGTGCAGTCACGGACGATTGTCGAACGCGCTCACGCTGAGTCTCGGCGGCGGCGTAAGTCAGGTGGTTCTGGATCAGGGCAGCCTCAGCATCGTCACCCGCGTTCGGGAAGAGTTTCCCGATGACGACATGCTTGCGGCGCTGGAGGCCGAAAGCTTCGTCGGCCGTCGATTACCGGACGCCGGTGGTATTTCCATGGGACTGCTGGGCGTCGCGCATGGCTCCCCGCTTCCCGATCCCTCCTTTATCGAGTCTCTCATGGGGACCTTCGCCGGCCGCGTCGCGGCGGAGCTGGAAAGGCGCCGCCAGGAGGATGTGCTGCGCAGCAATGAGCTCCGGTTGCGATCGATTGTGGAAAGTGCACCGGTATGCATCCACGAGATCGATCCAGCGGGTCGTTTTCTCAGCATCAATGCCGAGGCAGCCCGTCAGGTCGGGAACATGTACGCCGATGAGATCATCGGCCAGCCGTATCTGGACTTCGTGGCGCCCTGGGATCAGAAACGCGTTTCGGACCTTATCGCCCAGGCATGCGAGGGGCGCGCATGTCAGTTCGAATACACCAGCGTTGTCGATGGCCGTGCACGGGTGTTCAGCGCAAGCCTCGTTCCCCTCGGCGATGAAGACGGCCAGGTGACGAAGCTGCTCGGGTACTCCCAGGACATTACGGCCCAGAAGACCTCGGAGCAGCAGCTGGTGCACCGTGCCGAGCACGACAGTCTCACGGATCTCCCCAACCGCGGGCTGTTCATGGATAGACTGCGTTCCGGTATCGCGCGGGCCAAGCGCAACAATCAACCCCTGGCGCTGTTGTTCGTGGATCTGAACGATTTCAAGCCGGTCAACGACCAACACGGTCACCAGACTGGTGATCGGCTGCTGCGTGTGGTCGCCCAGCGCCTCATGGCGGCTGTGCGGGAAGTGGATACGGTGGCCAGGGTTGGTGGTGATGAATTTGCGGTCATACTGGAGGCGATCACCGATGCTGAAGATGCCGCGGCGGTGGCGGTGAAGATCGCCGAATGTATCGGCGAGCCTTTTTCCATCGACAGCCACACGTTGTCCATAGGCGCCAGCACAGGTATCGCCATCTACCCGGGTGACGGTGAAGGCGTCAGCTCGCTGCTGCAGCACGCCGATGCGGAGATGTATCGGGCGAAGAGAGCCGGGGGGCCAATACCCGGCGCGATTTCGGCAAACGGCTCGCGCAGAGGCGCCTGATAGCCCGGATTCGGCCGTTTTCCGGTGTTTACCGCCGCCCACAAAGACTGCATAGTGGGCTAGGCTTAAATCTCGGACCCGACGAAGAACAGTCGGGTAAATAGCCCAGACGCAATCTGGTTGCCCGCAACAAGAGCCCGCACCGCCGACGGACTTATAGGCCCGCGGCCTGATACTCCCCTTGACGCACCACCCAATGAGTGAGAACGCCGACAAAACCGATGGCAATGCTGCGAGCGAGCCGCACCGGCATGACTACGGGTTTCCCGGTGAGAGCATCTCGCAGATGCGCATCGCTTCGCGCCCGGACTGTTTGAGGCTGGTGCGCACCATGGTCAACGAGGCGGGGGAGGCAAACGGCTGCAGCGACGACTGCATCAGCCAGATGGTCATGGCGGTGGACGAGGCTTGCCAGAACATCATCCGGCATGCCTATTCGGGCGACCCGGGCGGTGAGATCGTGGTCGACATTCGCCGTCTGGGCGAATCAATTGCGATTCATCTTCTGGACTTCGCCGCCCCCGTGGATGTCAGCACGATCAAGCCGCGTCCGCTGGACCAGGTGAAGCCAGGTGGTCTGGGGACGCACTTTATTCAGGAATGCATGGACGAATGCGGTTTTCTCACGCCGCCGGATGGAGCGGGCAATTGTCTGCGACTGGTAAAAAAAATAACGTAGAGGGACGGGTATGGCTTATCAGGTTCGTTCGGAGGGCGACACAATCATCGTTGCACTGAGCGGTGATGTGGATCTCGACAATTCGCCCGAAGTGCGCAACGTTCTGCTGGAGTCGGTTAGCGGCAAGCGCGGAGTTCTGGTGGAAATGTCGGCCGTTTCCTATATCGACAGCTCTGGTATCGCGAGTCTGGTAGAGGCTTACCAATCGGCACGGCGTGAACGCACGCCGTTCGCGCTGGTGTCGGTCAGCGATGCCGCTATGCGTGTTCTGGAGCTTGCCAGGCTCGATCAGGTCTTCTCCATTCATGCCAGTCTCTCGGATGCGCTGGCCGATGGCGACTGAAGGCGACGGCAGGCCGGCACTCGGCGCGGCCCTGGTCGATGGAGTGGAAATCCTCGGCCGCGCCACCATCGACGGCGTAAAGGAGTTCGGATACGCGGCTGCGATTTTTTTCGAAAGCGTTTACTGGCTGGCGATTGGCCGTCGCTGGCGTCAGCCGGTGAGGATGTCCAGCGTAGTATCCGAGATGATGCAGATCGGCATCCTGGCGTTGCCCATCGTCACCATCCTGTCCATGACTATCGGAATCATGCTGGCTATTCAGGGCATCCACACACTGCGGCTCTTCGGTGCGGAATCCCGTGTAACGGTCGGAATTGCCCTGTCGATCACCAGGGAATTTGCTCCACTCATTACTGGTATTCTGGTCGCCGGGCGATCTGGCTCGGCACTGGCAGCACGCCTTGGCACCATGAACATTAATCAGGAAATAGACGCGCTGCGTGTCATGGGCATCAACCCGGTGCGCTTTCTAGTGGCACCCTCCCTGATTGCGATGGTGGTGATGGTACCGCTACTGACTTTCTGGGGGGATTTGGTAGGGCTCCTGGGAGCCGGTCTGTACGTTGGCATCGATCTGGGCATCAGCCTTGGCGCATACGTCGATGAGGTTCTTACTGTGACATCCGTGGGAGATCTGACCCACGGGCTTGGCAAGAGCATCATCTTTGCGGCACTGATTACATTGGTCGCTGTAGTCAACGGCGCCAGTGTCACCGGCGGTGCAGAGGGTGTGGGTCGCGCCACGACACGCTCGGTGGTGCAGGCGATTGCGGCGATTCTGATTACCGATATGTTGTTCGTCTTTATTGTCACGCGTTAAAAATGGATACGGATACCAATACGCCAACGAAGGTCATCGAGGTCGAGAATCTCAGTACCTTTTATGGTAAGAGGCAGATTCTGAGAGACGTCAGCCTCAGTGTCGAAGAGGGAGAGATTCTTGTCATCATGGGCGGCAGTGGCTCGGGCAAGAGCACGCTGCTGCGCTATATGCTGGCCCTCGAACGTCCGATCAACGGCCGTATTCGCGTTCTCGGCCGGGACATGCAGAACGCCAGCCGCGCCGAGATGTACGAGTTGCGCAAGAGGTCCGGTGTCGCGTTTCAGTCCGGCGCGCTGTTCAGCTCAATGAGCGTCGGCGACAATATTATGCTGCCGCTGCGAGAGCATACGGATCTGGACGATTCGATCATACGGATCATGGCGCGGCTCAAACTCGAGGTGGTTGAACTTGCCGGCTTCGAGGATCTCATGCCGGCGGAGCTCTCCGGCGGCATGCTGAAACGTGCGGCTTTGGCCCGCGCGGTAGTCATGGACCCCAAGCTGCTATTCTGCGACGAGCCGTCCGCAGGCCTGGACCCTGTGGTCGCGGCGGCCATCGACGATCTAATATTGCGTCTGCGCGACGCCTTACGGATCACGATTATTATCGTCACCCATGAACTGGAGAGCGCGTTCAAGATTGCCGACCGGATTGCCGTGCTCGACAAAGGGGAGATCCTCATCGTTGGCAGTGTGGACGAAGTACGTGCCTGCGAGGATTCACGGGTGCAGAATTTGTTGAACCGGCGTGTGGAAGAGGAAGAGCTCGACCCGGAGGCATACCTTCGCCGGCTGACTGGTGCGCGCGGTCAGTGAGCAGAGCGCGAGCAGTTTTTTACGATGAAAAGCGATCGCATTAACTATATCGTCGTCGGAGGGTTCGTGATCCTGATGCTCACGGGCATCGTCATCAGTGTCGCCTCACTGACCGGTCGTACTGGCGCCACCGATACCTATTTCACGCGCTACGAAGACGTGACCGGCCTCAAGTTCGGCTCTCAGGTGCTGTATATGGGATTTCCCGTGGGGCAAGTGGAGAAGATCTCCCCCGAACTGGAAAACGGCGCGCTGGTTTTTCGTCTGGAGCTGGCGTTGACCGAGCGCTTCAAGGACTGGAAGGTGCCCAGCGACAGCGTCGCCCAGATGAAATCGGCGGGCCTGCTGTCCGCCATGGCCATCGATATTCGAGCTGGTGAAAGCCACACCTGGCTCCAGCCGGACGATTACGTCCGGAGTCAGCAAGCCACCGACATATTCGCCGCCGTTTCCGATACCGCGAACGCCTTGAAGCGGCTCACCGAAACCCGCCTCGAGCCAATGCTCACGAATCTCGACGAATATATCGACGCCATCGGTCAGATTCTGGTCACCGATGGCGGCGCCATGATGCGAAATCTCAGTACCTTCTCGAAGACTCTGGCCGACCGGGGGCCGGAACTCATCGATGAGGTGGTGTCGTTGTCCGCTTCGCTGAAGGTGACCAGCGACAATCTTGCCAAAGTGCTTTCGCCGGAGAATGCCGACAAATTGGACAGCGTCGTGGACAATGTTCTGGCGGCGTCGGTCAGTCTCGCGCTCATGAGCGGCGAGGCGCGCGAAGACATACGCGAATTGCTCGGGCCGAAATCTCAGGAGCGTATTAACGCCATGGTGGATAATTTCTCCAAGGCCTCCGCCAACGTCGCCACCATGAGCCAGACAATGGATGAGCGGGTGAAAGAAATCTTGACGCCCAAAACCACCAAGAAAGTGCAGAATGCCCTGGACAACATCGCTCTGGCCGCAAACAATATCGCCGATTTGACCAGCGATCTACATTCCACCCGCGAGCGGCTCGACCGTCTGCTCACTGGTCTCAATGCAATCGCCGAGGAGAATCGCCCGGAATTGCGCGAATCGGTAACCGATCTCCGGCACACGTTCAGGTCCTTGTCGCGGAGAGTGGATGCCATTACCTACAATCTCGAAGGAACGAGCCGCAATTTGTCCGAGTTCAGTCGCACAATTCGCAACAATCCCGCCGTATTGTTGCTGGGCACGAGCAAGAATGCCGACGAGCTGGGTGAGTTGCGGACGACGGGGACCGCTCTTGAATAGCCGGCGTTGGTGGCTGGGAGCGATACTCTGCAGCGCGCTGGTTGGATGCGGTGAGCAGGGCGTGCCGGTGCCTTCGGATCGGTTCCACCGTTTGACCGTTGGCACACCAGGCACGGTTCATCAGACGCCGCCGCTCGCCGGCACCTTGGAGGTCGACCGATTTCGCGCCGCCGGCGTTCTTCAGAATCGTGCGATAATTTTTGTCGAGCACGACAACCCCAATGTCATGCACCAGTATCACTACCAGCTGTGGGCCGACGCGCCCACCCGCATGCTGCAGAATGCGACCGTGGGTTACCTGCGCGACGCCCGGTTGGCGGACCAGGTGGTGATTACGGGCCTGCACATCGTGCCGGCCTACACGTTGATCGGTGAAATCAAGAAGCTCGAACATATGGTGGGGAGCTCACCGAGCGTTGCCGTCGAGCTCGAATTCGCACTTCAGGAGCACAAGGAGGGCAGGGTGGTCTGGGTTAAAGGTTATGCTGCGAACAGGAAGGTGAAAGACGACAGTGTGGGGGCTGCTACCCGTGCAATCAGCGAGTCGGTACAGGAGATTCTCACCAGTCTGTCGGCGGATCTGGCGAGGCGTTGAGCACCGTGGCACAAAGTTCTGATGACAGTATGAATTCCGTTGCCGTACGCAACCCGGCCCGGCTTGCCATCGTGCTGAACGGATTCGGCGGAGCCGCCATCATTCTGGCTATCCTGTTTTTCGGCGGCTCCTTCTACGTGGAGAATGAAATCGGCCGGGCATTCTGCCTTGGCGCGTTCTTTTCCGGCCTTCTGGGTGGCATCGTGCTGTTCGGATTCGCGAAAATCATCGACATGCTGGATTCGATACGTCAGCAAACCCTCGCTGCTCAAGGGGATCCGGAGTCTTCCACGTGAAAGGCATCGTTTCCGGAGTGCTTGCGGCGGCGGTGCTGGCGCTGGCGGCGATTTCGGCGCCGGCTGCCGAGGAGGATCCCCTCAAGGGCATCAAACAACTCCTCAGGGGCGCGCAGTACGAGAAGGCGCTACCGCGTTTGAATTCGTTCTTGAAAGAAAATCCCGAGCACGCGGAAGCGCGATTTCTGAAAGGCCTGGTCCTCGCCGAGGAAGGCCGCGCCGACGACGCCCAGGAGATCTTTTTGGAACTCACGGGGGATTACCCGGACCTGCCCGAACCGCACAATAATCTGGCTGTGCTCTACGCGGCCAAGGGTGACTATGTCCAGGCGCGCGATTCCCTGCTGGTGGCTATTACCACGCACCCCGGTTACGCCACGGCACACGAAAATCTCGGAGACATCTACGCACGCATGGCAGGCATCGCCTACGGTAAGGCGCTGGAAATCGACGCCGAGAATCAGACGGCCAGGGTCAAGCTGGCGATGGTCCGGGAACTGTTCTCTGAACGCGGCCCGGCCGCAACCATCCCGCCCAAGAGCAATAATTAAACTGCCAACCCATAGTGCGCGATCAGGCCGGCGAGAATCACGGCCCCTACCCAGTTGTTGTTCAAGAACGCCTTGAAGCATTCGCGGGGTTCGCGCCCGCGGATAAGGTACTGCTGGTAGAGGGAGAGTCCTGCGGCAACGGCGAGGCCAAGGTAGTAATAGCTTCCCAGGTCCAGCTGATCCCCCACCAGCAGCATGACCACGAAGAAGCAAAGCTGGATGACTCCGATCATGAGCCGATCCAGTTCGCCGAATAAAATTGCAGTGGATTTCACACCGACATAGATATCGTCGTCGCGATCGACCATGGCGTACATGGTGTCGTAGGCGACAGCCCACAATACGACACCAGTAAGAAGCAACCACGCTATCGGCGGCACGCTGTCCGTTTGTGCCGCGAATGCCATGGGTACTGCCCAGCCGAAGGCAATGCCCAGGTGAATCTGCGGAAGATAAGTAAAGCGCTTCATGAACGGGTAAGTCGCTGCCAGCGGAACCGCCGCCAACGAGAGCCACAGCGTTAGATGATTGAGCGTGAGAACCAATGCCAGAGCCAACAGGCACAGGCCCGAAAAAAGCAGCAACGCTTCGGTTGGTGTCACATGACCGGCGGCCAATGGACGACTCCGGGTGCGGGCAACGTGGGGATCGAGCTCGCGATCGGCGTAGTCGTTGATGACGCAGCCCGCCGAGCGCATGACGAAGACGCCGAGCATGAACACCAGCGTCACGAAGGGGTCCGGCCGGCCTTCTCCGGCGATCCACAGTGCCCACAGGGTGGGCCACAGCAGCAACAGAGTACCGATGGGCCGATCAATACGCATGAGCAGGCCGTATTGGCGCACGCGCCCCTTCAGCGATGTCATTATTGCGTTACCGTCCATACGAATCTGCTCGTGTGCCGCGTTTCCTGCTCACCGATGAGCTCGACTCAAACGCCGGCGTAGTGTATCGCATTGCCTATCCAACGCTTTATCAGCGGCTGCGCACATTCGGGATGGTTGGAGAGGATGTCATCGGCGGCCAGGGCGACGGCGGGTAGCAGGGCTTGGTCGCGGATGAGATCCGCGATTCTCAACTGCATGAGTCCGGTCTGGCGGGTGCCCAGCACGTCACCGGGACCGCGCAGCTCGAGATCCCGCTGGGCGATTTGGAAGCCGTCACCGGTCTCACGCAGAATATCGAGCCTTTGTCGCGCGGATTCCGACAGGGGCCGCTGATACATCATCAGGCAAACGCTCTTGCGCGCTCCGCGACCGACACGGCCGCGCAGCTGATGCAGTTGCGATAGCCCCAGGCGCTCGGCATTTTCGATGATCATGAGGCTCGCAT
>JAACFO010000222.1 GCA_009937425.1 Gammaproteobacteria bacterium | reverse complement strand
GACACAATCATGCAGTGTCCGAAGCATCACGTGGATTACGTGCTGCGATATAGTGCGAGAAAAGCTCCCACTTTGTTGATGTATGACTGTCCGGAAGGAGGTTGCTTCAACACTTTTCAGGTTGCAAAAAAATGATGACGTGATAACGATCCACGTCATTCAATCCGTTCACCTGAGTCAGCGCTGCTCCGGATCTGGCGTCACCAGACCGATTGTGTTGGACGCTCTTCGAGTAACCAATAAGTCACCACGCCGCGCACATAATCACTCATCTACGCACTCTACGGGTTCCAAAAACATTGGTGGGATCCGACCCCTAATCAGATGGTCACAATCGGGGCCGAACGCGTTTCATCGGAAGCCCGGTGCGTCTCATGGGAGTTCGCAATCGACCCAATTCGCGTAGGTGGCAGCGTATATCAAACACTGCTTCCTGAAGAGTGACGCTGTTGCTAGTTGTTCGATACGGTCGGCTGCCAACGGATTGGATCCCGATTTCCCGAACGCCTTGGAATAGGCTGATAATGGCCATTATGACATTGAAGGAAAAGAGGGTGACCAAGAAGAGAAAGAAGGAAGAAATCGTTTTCCTATTCAACCACACCTCAACGCGCGAGTGAGAAACCGTCTCCGGTACCAAAGGCTCGTACCGTTACACTGGAGCGGAAGGTTCGAAGTAAAGCTACATATGGTCGGCGCTGTGTTATACTTGAAAGGATCAACCACAACTTAGTGGGGACTGCTCGTTGACAGACGGCCAATTCAGGCTGTAACGATCTTGTCACCTCCTCTGAGAAACCTCGAGGAGCAACGATGTCCCTTCTGACACAGCCTGTAGTGGCGGCCCACGCACCTTCCTCTTCTGCCACCCGCGACCACAACACAAGCGCCGAGGTGGCGAAATTATTCCGGACGCGAACAGCCAGTAGACGCCTGCGAGTTCCAACTGCTGTCGTTTATTGTGAAGGGAGCTTCGGCACACTCGACGGCAAGACCGCCAACGGGCTGATTCGTCAATCTGAGAAGTACCAAATCCTCTCGGTAATCGATAGCGAGAAGGCTGGCCTCGATTCCGGCATTGTGCTCGACGACAAAACAAACGCAATCCCCATCTGTCTCGACCTAGCCGATGCACTTGCGCACGCAGACAGTGTCCCGGACTACTTCATACTCGGCATGGCACCGGCAAACGGCATGTTGTTGACGCATGAACGCGACCTGATTCTCCAAGCCATAGGTCTTGGGATGCACGTCGTCAATGGACTTCATGAGTTTTTGAGCGACGACCCGATTATCGCCGCGGCGAGTGCAGCGATGAACGTGAAAATCCTCGACATCCGCAAACCGAGGGCAAAGGTCGATTTGCGATCGTTTAGCGGTCGCATCGGGGGCGTTACCTGTCCGCGTGTTGCCGTGCTTGGCACGGATTGCGCGATCGGGAAACGCACTACTGCAACTATCCTAACCCGTGCGCTGAACGACCACGGCGTAAAAGCGGTGTTGGTCTGTACCGGTCAAACCGGCTTGATCCAGGGCGCTCGCTACGGCGTTGCGCTCGACTCGGTTCCGTCACAGTTCTGCTCGGGTGAGATGGAAGCCACGGTCGTCGACGCGTTCGAAGGTGAGAGCCCCGACATAATCATTATCGAGGGGCAAGGCGCCCTGAGCCATCCCGCCTACTCGACATCGTCATTCATTCTCCGCGGCAGCTGTCCGCACGGCGTCGTACTTCAGCATGCACCGGGAAGGACCCATCGCTGCGATTTCGAAGAGACGGTGATGCCCACGCCGGCCAGCGAAATCAATCTCATTCAGACATTCGCCAAAACGAAAGTCATTGGCCTGACGATTAACCACGAGAACATGACCAGTGCGGAAGTCGATGCGGCGATCACGCAGTATGAATATGATCTCGGCATTCCTGTCACCGACGCGCTGAGACGCTCACCAGAGCGCTTAGTCGATATGGTTGTACGGGCGTTCCCCGGACTCGAGAAAGAGCTGATCGCGGCCGCAGTATGAGCGCGCCACGATTGGAAATCGATCTCGGTAGTATTCACGACAATGCACGTACACTGGTGGGGATGTTGGCGTGCCGCGGTATTTCCGTTACAGGCATCACCAAGGCGACTAGCGGCTCGCCCGAGATCGCCCGCACGTTGCTCAGAGCCGGCATGACAGGGCTTGGTGATTCTCGAATCGAGAACATCGAAACAATGCGTCAGGCGCATGTACGGGCGTCAATGACACTCATTCGCACTCCAATGCTCAGCCAGGTTGACCGCGTCGTAAAGCACGCTGACGTGAGTTTCAACACTGAGCTCGACGTCATCAGCAAGCTGTCATCCGCCGGACGAAAGACGAACCGGACGCATGGGATTGTGCTCATGGTCGAGCTTGGAGATCTGCGTGAAGGGATCATGCCGGGTGATCTCGAGAACACCGTGCGTGAAACGTTGCGCTTCCCAAACATCGCTATACGAGGCATCGGCGCGAATCTCGCCTGCTACAACGGGGTGGCACCCGACGCCAGGAAGATGTCCGAGCTATCAAGGCTCGTGGACTCCATTGAGGCGAAGTTCGCCCTGAGTATGGACATCGTATCGGGAGGGAACTCCGCCAACCTCGACTGGGTTCGCAGCGGTACGGATCTCGGCCGGATCAACAACCTGCGTCTGGGTGAATCCATTCTCCTCGGCGTAGAAGCTCTCAATCGTCAGCCGGTCGATGGGCTGCGCACCGATGCCATAACCCTGGTGGCAGAGGTAATCGAATCGAAGGTCAAGCCGTCGCAACCATGGGGGGTAATCGCACAAACGGCTTTCGGAGAAAGGCCGCCTGCCGCAGATCGGGGCAAAATCTCACAGGCGGTCCTGGCCATCGGGCACCAGGACACTGACCCGCTCGGCCTCGATCCGCCTGCCGGTATCAAGATTCTCGGGGCCAGTAGTGATCACCTCGTCGTCGAAGCCGCGGGCAGTGGTCTTACCGTCGGCGCTGAACTGACGTTCCAGCTCAACTACAGCGCGCTTCTCAGGGCGATGACTTCACCCTTCATCGCCAAGGTCATGAAGATCCGAAGCGGCCCCCATCCTGCGCTCAACAGTCCTTTCAACCATTTGGACAGCTTTCCAACAACGGCACCGCCCTCCGCGCCGTTCGCCATCTCCGGATGCCCTCCCTACACGGTATCCAAGACTGCGGCGGTAAAATCAGGGCATTCGGGCTCTTCCGTCCGAACGATCAACGGCGGTCGTTGACAGCCGCTCTGCTTCTGCGAATTTCGATCTGGGTGCACAATGCTTGAAACATCCAGTTCCCTTTGCGGCGCTATATCGCGGCCCCGTTCACTGGCTGTGGACCTGACGCTTAGCGACTCCAGTGAATTCCAATCTGACGAGCGATCATACAGAGCCGAGGTGTAGCTTAAATTTAACTCGATCAGGCTCGTTGCGGCTGGCTAGCGCATTGCGTAGCAGGTGACCGTTTCAATTGACTCGTCGAAGTAGTCGGCGTGACTTCTGACCAGGATAAAGGGCCGTATGAAATCCCTCGTTTATCGAGCGCGCGCACTGGCATCAATTATCGACGGATCGACCTCGTCATCCGGACTCATACCCTTCAGAAATTTGAACAGATCGCTGCTCGTGGAAAGGACCAGCGTCGTGTTGTCCGCAATTATGAATTTGTAGGACTGCATGGTACGGGTGAACTCATAGAACTCCACCGCCTCGGGACTCTGATTGTAGGCGCTCGCGTAGATTTCGGTGGCTTTTGCATCCGCCACGCCGCGGATCTCCTCGACCTTCCGGTAGGCCTCAGACTGGATCTTGTTCAGGTCGCGCACACGATTGCCGCGGATTCTGGCGGCCTCGCCATTGCCTTCCGACAGAAATCGCTCCGCGATCTGCCGACGTTCACTGATCATGCGATCGTAGATTTTTGGGCGAACGCTTTCGTTGTAGTTGATCCGCTTGAACCGGATATCGAGCAATTCGATACCGAATACTCGAACCTTCTCGGCGGCGGCGGCGAAGATCTCCTGCTCAACTAACTTACGTCCCTTCTGAATCGGCACCAATAACCCCATATCGAGATCGCGTTCCGCCTCGGTCAACAGAGCGTCACGCAGAGGCACCCGATCCTTTGTGGTGCGGATGATCTCGATCAGCTCGTGCTTGGCGACGGCATTACGAGTCTCGCTGCCTAGAATATCGTCCAGTCGTGACTGGGCACTGCGTTCATCGCGCAAGCGCAGAAAGTACTGAAGGGGTTCAGTAATACGCCAGCGGGCGAATAGATCGACCGAGATGTAAAGCTTGTCCTTCGTCGGCATATCCGACGGATTGCCATCCCACTCGAGAACGCGCTTGTCGATCGGATTGACCTCCTGGATGAAGGGCAACTTGATCTTCAGACCAGCGGAAGTCACGGGAGTGCCCACCGGCTTACCGAACTGCGTAATAATGACTTGCTCGACTTCGCTTACCGTGTAGAGCGAGCTCATTAAAAGATATACGCCAACGGCCAACACCACAAATATGAACGTTAGCCGATTCATGGCCGATCTCCCTTCTGGGCGTCAAGATTCAGCAATGGCAGTATACTGCGGGTCTGTTCATCGACAATGATCTTCGCGCGTATGCCCGGCATGACGTCTTGCAGGGTCTCGATATAGATGCGGCGGCGGGTGACCTCGGGGGCCTTGGCATATTCCGCCAATAGTGCGCTGAATCGCGCGACATCGCCTTCCGCCTCGTTGATCCGCTTGAGCCGGTAGCCGTCAGCCTCGCGGATCCGCTGATCCTTTTCACCCTCGGCCAGCGGTATCACTTTGTTGTAGTCACGCCGAGCTTCGTTGATCAGTTTCTCCTTCTCCTGCTGGGCCTGGTTGACCTCGTTGAACGACTCCTGAACAGGTCGAGGTGGATTGATGTTCTTCAACTGCACCTGGTCGATGCTGATCCCCATTGCGTACTTGGTCGAGAGCGCCTGCATCTTGGTCAGCGCTTCCGATTCGATTTCCTGCCGGCCGATGGTGATTACCTCATCCACGGTGCGGTCGCCGACGACTTCCCGCATGACGGATTCGGAAACATAGCGAAGGGTCTCACTCGGTTCCCGGACCTCGAAGAGATATTTGACTGGATCTGAGATGCGGTATTGCACCACCCATTCCACCAGTGCGGCGTTCAGATCACCTGTCACCATCTCCGTTTCCTTCTTCCCATCGCGAGGACTCTGGTGCGGGTCGTGAGCGCCTGGGGTCGTGAACCCGAATTCCTGCTTCAATTGCCGTTTGACGGGAACGATTGTCGCCGCATCAATACCCAGCGGCAGCTTGAAATGCAGACCCGGCGGTACGTTTTTGAGATACTTTCCGAATCGTTGAATGACCGCGACAGAGTCGCTCGGCACAGTGTAGTAGGCTGTCAACAGGCC
>JAACFO010000221.1 GCA_009937425.1 Gammaproteobacteria bacterium | reverse complement strand
CGTCTCGACAGGGAGAAACAGGATGAACCAGGTCGCAGCTTCAGAGATTCAAAAGGAACGATTCGAGTTCGACAACGACGCCGGCGAGCGCCTGGCGGGTCTCCTGGAGCGGCCCGCGGGCAGCATTACGGGGGTCGCTCTTTTCGCCCACTGTTTCACCTGCTCAAAGGACATCGCCGCCGCCTCGCGTATCGCCCGCGCCCTGGCGGCCAACGGCCTCGCCGTGCTGCGCTTCGACTTCACCGGGCTCGGCCACAGCGAAGGCGAATTCGCCAACAGCAACTTCTCCAGCAATGTGGCGGATCTGCGCTGCGCCGCGCACACCCTGCGCGAACGCCTCGAAGCTCCGCAGTTACTCGTCGGTCACAGCCTCGGCGGCGCCGCCGTGCTGGCGGTTGCCGCGGACATCGCCGAGACCCGGGCCGTGGTGACAATCGGTGCGCCCAGCGATCCGTCCCACGTGGCCCACCTGCTGAAAGACAAGCACGCACAAATCGAGGCGCAAGGAGAGGCCGAGGTGGAACTTGCAGGCAGAACCTTCACCATCAAGCGCCAGTTCCTGGACGACATCGAATCACAGCGGCTCGCCGAGCGCATTCGCACCATGGGTAAAGCCCTGCTGGTCATGCATTCGCCGCTGGATGAAATCGTCGGCATCGACAATGCGTCAGAAATTTTTCTGGCGGCGTTGCATCCGAAGAGCTTTATCTCTCTGGACAAGGCCGACCATTTGCTCACCAAACGTGCCGATTCAGAGTACGTAGCCACGGTCATCGGCGCGTGGGCGCGACGCTATCTTCTCGACGGCGACAGCCAGGCAGCATCGCCGCGCCCGCGGGTTGCACAAAACGAGGTCCTGGTAGAGGAACACGATGGAAAATTTGCCCAGGACGTTTATACGGACAAACACACACTGCGCGCCGACGAACCGACGGACTATGGTGGTAAGGACAGCGGGCCGTCTCCCTACGATTTTCTGCTCAGCGCCCTCGGGACCTGTACGGCGATGACCCTGCGCATGTACGCGCAGCGCAAGAAGCTCAATCTCACCCGCGTCGCGGTGCGTCTGAAACACGACAAGGTCCACGCGCAAGACTGTGAACACTGTGAGACCCGCGAAGGGCGCATCGATCGCATAGAGCGCAGTCTGGCGTTGGCAGGCGATCTTTCCGACGAGCAACGCAACGATCTTTTACGCATTGCGGACCGCTGCCCCGTGCATCGCACGTTGCGTTCCGAGATCGATATACAAACGCAACTCGACAAGCCAGACTAGCGTTTGATCGAACCAGAGGCTGACCAGCAGATGGCTACGGGATTTCTTTACGACGAACGCTTTCTCGATCACGATGCGGGCGCCGGGCATCCGGAACGGCGCGAACGCCTGACCAGCACCATGGCGTACCTGCAAACGCAATCCTGGTTCGAGCAACTCCACATGCTCGCGCCGCGGGTTAGCGAGGAAGCCTGGATCGAACGCGTACACAGCCGCGAACTCATCAACCGCGCCCGCAGCGCCTGCGAGCAGGAGCTTCCCTTCCTGGATGTCATGGACGTGGGCGTCTCCAGGGACTCCTTTGACGTCGCCCTGCTCGCCGCCGGTGGCGCGCAAGCGCTCGCGGACAGCGTTATCGCCGGTGAGGTGGATAACGCCTTTGCGCTCTCGCGCCCGCCGGGCCATCACGCGGAGCATGACCAGGCGCTGGGCTTTTGCCTGTTCAACAATGTCGCCATTACGGCCCGTTATCTGCAGAAAGAACACGGCTTGGAGAAAATCCTGATCCTCGATTGGGACGTGCACCACGGCAACGGCACCCAACACAGCTTCGACGAGGATCCATCGATACTTTACGTGAGCACCCATCAGTATCCGTACTACCCCGGAACCGGAGCCCGATCCGAGACCGGCGTCGGTCGCGGTCAGGGCGCAACCCTCAACTGCCCGATGCCCGCCGGCGCCGGCGACGAGCAGTATGTCCAGGCATTCGTCGAGAAAGTTCTGCCGAAGATCGACGAGTTCGCACCCCAGTTCGTGATTGTCTCCGCGGGCTTCGATGCCCACGTGGACGATCCGCTGGCAAACATTTGCTTGAGCACCGAATTCTATGGCTGGATGAGCGCGCGGGTAATGGAGATGGCGGATAAACACTGCGAGGGCCGCCTGATCTCGATGCTCGAGGGTGGATACAACATCAATAAGTTACCGCTTTGCGTCGCCGAACATTTGCAGATCTTGGCCGGGTGCGAGGAAAAGTAGTGACAGGCGCTGACACATCATGGGGGATCATCGGAATCGGGCAACTCGGTGCCAGCCTCGTAGAAGGGCTCTACCAGTCGGAAACGCCCTTCTCCATTTGTCTGTCGCCCCGCGGCGAGTCGCAGGTACGCACACTCGCGGCGCGTTTTCCCATTGTGGTGGCCACAGACAATCAGAGCGTGGTTGATAGCGTCGATCACGTTATTCTGGCTGTGCGCCCGGATCAGGTTGCCGATGTAGCCAACGCCCTGAAATTCCGTAGCGGCCAGGTAATCGTGTCGGTGGCCGCCGGTGTCAAGCACACCAGCCTGCAGACTGTGGTCGAGCCGGCCATTGCGGTGCGCGCCATGCCGGTGCTGAGTGCCGCCATCGCCGATAGCCCGACGACCGTCTATCCCGCCAACGCGGCGGCGGTGGGTCTGTTCGAGCACCTGGGCCCCGTGCATGCCTTCGACGACGAAGACGCCTTCTCCGCAGCCGTTGTCGCGGCGACCTACTACGTCTGGGTGTACGCGCTGATGGACACCTGCGCGGGATGGCTGGAAAACAACGGCGTGGCCACGGAAACGAGCCGCTCTTTGATCGCGCAGATGACCCGGGCCGCGTGTAACCAGTCTCTGGATAGCGGCTTCGACATGGGCGCCATGGCCGAAGCTATCGCACGCCCGGGCACCTTCACCGGCATTGGCCTGGATCTGCTGCGCGAGCGCGGCGCGCTGCAAGCCTGGAGCGACGCCTGTCAGGGTGTTCTCGGCGCGTGCCGTAAACGCGAGCGCTGAGTTCACGGTCGCCATCATCATGCAGAGCGACATCATTGTATTTTCGATATTTTTGATTTTCACCGGCGCCGCCGTGTTCGCCGGCGCCGCCCTGTACCTGCGCCAATCGATGCTGGTCGCCTACATCGCGCTCGGCTGCCTGGTGGGGCCCTCGGGCGTCGGACTTGTCAGCGACGCCACCACCATTCAAGGCATCGGCCACGTGGGCATCATCTTTCTTCTTTATCTGCTCGGTCTGAATCTTCATCCCCAGAAACTGCTGCAGATGCTGCGCAAGGCGACGCTGGTAACCTTGCTGAGTTCGCTGGCGTTCGCGGCGATTGGTTACCTGATAGCCCTGGCCTTCGGCTTCTCGACGACCGAATGTTTTGTGATCGGCGCCGCGATGATGTTCTCGAGCACCATCATCGGCTTGAAGCTGCTACCGACCACGGCACTTCATCATCGCCACGTGGGCGAAATCATCATCAGTGTACTTCTGCTGCAAGACATTATTGCGATATTGATACTGCTGCTGCTGGAAGCTTTGCGCCGCGAGGTGCTGAACCTGACCGACGCCATTCTACTGATTGGCTCATTACCGGCGCTCGCCCTGTTCGCCTTCCTGTTCGAACGTTACGTCCTGGTGCGCGTTATCCAGCGCTTCGACACCATCCAGGAGTACGTATTCCTGGTCGCCGTCGGCTGGTGTCTGGGAGTAGCGCAGTTGGGTCACGCCATGGGATTGTCCTACGAGATGGGTGCCTTCATCGCCGGCGTCTCCCTCGCTACCAGCCCCATCGCTACATTCATTGCCGAAAGTCTCAAGCCGCTCAGAGACTTCTTTTTGATCATGTTCTTCTTTGCCCTTGGTGCCGGATTCGATCTCAGCATGCTGACGACGGTCGCCATCCCCGCCACCGTGCTGGCGCTGGTAATGCTGACGCTCAAGCCACTGCTGTTCAAGACACTGCTCGTGTGGGAGGGTGAGGAACCACGCCTTGGCCGGGAGATCGGCGTGCGCCTCGGGCAGGTGAGCGAATTCTCCCTGCTCATCGCGTTGCTCGCGGTCAGCGGCGGCGTCATCGGGGCGCAAGCCTCCTACTTGATTCAGGCAGCGACGCTGCTGACCTTCATCTGCTCCTCGTATTTGATCATGTTCCGCTACCCCACGCCCATTGCCGTAAACGAAAGCCTGAGGCGGGATTGAGCAGCCGGGACGCCGTCCTGGCCCTGAGGGCCATGCCGAACTATCTATAATAGTTCGAGTACAATTGCCTTTTCCGCCCCGTGCCGCACATTTCGTCGTGGATTTGAAACAAGACATGGATTCCAGCTCCGGCAGCGCGCCGGACAGCGCCGATCCGGTGGCAAGCTTCGGCACGCTCCGGGCGCAGCTGCGCACGCGTATCATCGGCCAGGAAGCACTCATCGATCGGCTCATCATCGCCTTGCTCAGCGATGGCCATTTGCTGGTGGAAGGCGCACCGGGGCTCGCCAAGACCACGGCTATCAAGGAACTGGCCGAGCGCATCGAAGGCGATTTTCATCGCGTTCAGTTCACTCCGGATCTGCTGCCCGCTGATCTCACCGGAACCGAGGTTTATCGCCCCCAGGACGGCAGCTTCCAGTTTCAAAAAGGGCCCATCTTTCACAATCTGCTACTCGCCGACGAGATCAACCGCGCACCTGCCAAGGTGCAATCGGCGCTGCTCGAGGCAATGGGCGAGCGGCAGGTGACGGTGGGCAGCCAGACCTATGCCTTGCCGGACCTGTTCATGGTCATGGCGACGCAGAATCCCATCGAGCAGGAGGGCACTTATCCGCTGCCCGAAGCACAGCTGGATCGCTTTTTGATGTATGTGTGCATCGATTATCCGGCGGCCGAGGCCGAACACGCCATCCTGCAACTCAACCGTGAAACCGCCGCCCGCGAGGCAAGCCAACCGACTACTGCCGCGGCGCCGATGTTGAATGCCGACGCGGTATTCAGGGCGCGGCGCGATTGCCTTTCGCTGCATCTGGCGCCGGCGGTGGAACGCTATATCGTGGAGCTGGTATTGGCGACCCGCGACGCCGCCCGCTACCGGGAGGAACTGGGGCGTTGGGTGAGCTACGGTGCAAGCCCCCGGGCCACCATAGCTCTGGACCGATGCTCCCGTGCCCACGCCTGGATCAATCACCGGGACTACGTATCCCCCGAGGACGTGCAGGCCATTGCCCACGATGTTCTGCGCCACCGCGTACTGATCTCTTTCGAGGCGGAAGCCGACGGTATGGACGCGGACGCCGTCATCTCCGAGCTGCTGAAGCTGGTGCCCGTGCCGTGAGCGGCGGCAATGGAGAAGTCGGTCTTTCCGGAATTGAGGTCGATGTCGACGATTTGATCGGCCTGCGCTTTCGCGCCCAGCGCCTGGAGTTGGGCATT
>JAACFO010000018.1 GCA_009937425.1 Gammaproteobacteria bacterium | reverse complement strand
TGGGCCGTGGAGCATGCAATGCCGACCGAGACGCTGGTCCTGTCACCAGCCAAACGCTGAGGGTTCAGATGGTTGGACGCGTGGGGCCCCGCCGTCGTAGTATTTCTGTTACCTGAACTCGTCACTACACGCACCCAGGACAAGAAAAATGTCTGCAGCCGGGGCCTGGTTCGCCCGTACCTCGAATGTGCTCACCAAGGCCGCTTTCGTCAATCTCCTTCCGCCGCAACTCGTTGACGACACGCTGCCCATCGAGCAGGCTCGTGGATTGTTCGCGCGATTTGTCGATCAGGTCGAGATTGAAAATCACAATTTCTGTAATCGCATATGCTGGTTCTGTCCTAACAGCTTTATCGATCGCCGAACGCAATTACGGTTGATGAAGGACGCCGTCTTCGAGAAGATTATTGGAGCTTTAGCCGAGATCGACTACGACGGAAATCTCACCTGGTCGCGTTATCATGAAGCGCTTGCGGATCACTCCGTTTTCGATCGCATTGCGGCCGCGCGCCAGGCACTGCCTCGTGCAACTCTGGTAGTGATCAGTAATGGTGACTACATGGACCGTTCGACGCTGCCACAACTCGAGTCCGCCGGCGTCGATCGCCTGATCCTCGACTTGTATCTTCCCGACGGCAAGGAACGAGACCAGGTGGCGAGGGCCAAGGGGTTGAGTCAGTTTTGCCGTCGCACCGGGCTCAATTTGGAGCCTAGCAGTAAGCAGGGTTATGTCATCACCGGCACCCGCCTGAAAGGCACGTTGGAGATTCCCTGTTACACCAAAGAGGGGATCTCGACCCGTGGCGGACTCATCGAGGTACCGAAACTTGCTACCTATCGGCGTCACGCCGTGTGTCTGGCTCCGGTGCGGCACGTGGTCATCGACTACAACGGCTGCGGCATGCTTTGTTGCCAGACTCGTTCCGACGCCCCCGAGCACAAAGACGCGATAATCGGCGATCTGAATTGGCCGGGCTACGGATTGTTTCACATGTATCGCGACCTGGGTGCGGCGCGGCGCGCGCTTCTCGCACCGGGGGAAAAAACCGGCGCCTGCCGAAGCTGTGATGTGCGCGATGATGGACCCGACAAGCTTGCGCGTCGTGACTGGATAGCGGCGGCAACGGCTGCCGTACCCGGCGCGTCGAACCTGGTAGAGCGAATATGGCGGCAAAGGATGCGTCGGCGTTTCGTTTAGGTGCGCGTTCGGGTGCCGAGCATGAACAAGCCTCCGATGCAGGTAATAGGGATCCAGTTGCCCGCCAGGTAGAAAACGCTCGCCGCGAATGCGCTCTCACTGGAAACGCCGAATGGCTGAAGGGCGAATACGAAAGCCGCCTGCAAGGCGCCCACATAGCCGGGGGCATTGGGAAGGGTCACGGCGACGACCGTCGCCGTCAACACGATGATGGTAACCGCCGGGCCGATTGTGACGCCTACGGCAGTCATGGCGATCCACACGCAAATACCCATTAAAGACCATTGGATGAGTGAGTTGATCATCAGGTGCAGCAATCGAACCGGGGAGCGCACCGATGACAGGGCCTGGAGCACGTCTTTTAGAAAGGCCTCACCCCGGGACTGGATCGACGCCGGCAACTTGCCGCTCAGCATGCGCCACAAACGGAACACCCGTTTGGGGAACGTCAGCATGGCATAGATGACCAGGGCCGCGGTCGCGGCAACCGCAGCCACTAACCAGACACTCACACGAATCGCCTGGGGTGGATTGTCGACCCAGGGCACCGCCAGCAGATACAGCAACAGGATGGCCAGCACATCCAATATGCGTTCCAGAACCTGAGATACCAGTACCGCGCTCACCCGCTGCCGATAACTGCGCGCGAACCAGAGGCTGCGCACGATTTCACCCAGGTGAGCAGGCAGCACGTTGTTGGCGGCAAAGCCGATCATCATTGCCGGCGTGACTTGAGGAACAGAGTAGCGGCCCAATGGCTCGAGAATGACCGACCAGCGCCACGCTTTGAGCCAGAAAAACACCGCGAGCGTGGCGAGAAACGGGGCCGCCAAGCGGTAGTCGGCGCCGGCGAGCACTTCACCCAGCGCCGCCAGGTCGACTCGCCACAGGGCATAGCCAAGCAACAGCGCCGTGACAGCGACAACCAGGACCGTCGTCAACCACTTCTTCATCTAACGGCCTGCCCGGTGTCTATAAAAGGGGGTGGGTGCTGGCGCGGTGGCAATAACTATAGACCCTGGTGTGAATACACGATGGCGAACTGTCTACGGCTCGCGAGTATGGTTATCATCCCCGACGGTTCGGGACACACGCAAACCGGGAGACATGGCCATGGCAGAGAATCTCGCCGCATTGCTCGAGCAGCGTTTCGGCGCCAGCGTGGACGTGCCGCCGGAGCTCGCGCGCCTCGATGAACTGGTACACGCGGCGGCTCATCGCAGTGACCGGGCATTTACCGACGACCCCGTCCCATCGACGTGGACCGAGACGCTACTGGCCTGCGCGCTTTCGGCGCCGGCGAAATCGGATCTGCAGCAGGTGAGCATCGTGCATGTGGAAGACACAGCCAAGCGTGCCGCAGTCGCTGCGCTGGTGCCGACGCTTGATTGGTTGCCCAGCGCGCCGCTGCTGTTAATTTTCTGCGGCGATAGTCGGCGCATTCGCCGGATCTGCGCGCTGCGCGAGCGGCCCTTCGCCAACGATCACCTGGATGCCATGTTCAATGCCAGTGTCGATGCCGCTCTGGTAATGATGAACTTCATTCGCGTCGCCAGGGCCGCCGGCCTGGGATGCTGCCCTATCAGCATGGTGCGCGACCAGGCCACGGCGCTTGCGGATTTGCTGGAGTTGCCCGACGGTGTGTTTCCAGTGGCAGGAATGGCTGCTGGCTTTCCGGCGGCACCGGTCGCCATCAGCCCGCGGCTGCCCTTGTCGCTCACGGTGCACACCGACCGTTACGACGACAGCCACCTGGAGGCGGCGGTAGATGCCTATGACGAACGCCGAAGGGCGGTTCAACCGATTGCCGACGAGCAGCAGCGCGACACTCAGCGCTTCGGTGCCCAGGAAAAGTATGGCTGGTCCGAGGACAAGGCCCGTCAGGTCTCACGGCCACAGCGCGCCGATTTCGGTCGGTATCTGCGCGAGCATGGCTTTCGTCTGGACTGAGTCGCGACAGTCGGCCCTTTAAAAAGGTGCCGTTACTCAATCGTCTCCAGCCGCCTGCAACTCCTCACACGGGATGTTGCCTCCTGCTCTCAACTCACGCCCACGGCATCGCCCAGGGTTGCACCGATCTCCTCGTTGAGAACCACATCCGCCAGGCCATCCAGGTCCGTCGGTTCGCGGTTGATGATCACCAGCCGGGCGCCATTCTGCTTGGCGAGTACGGGAAATCCCGCCGCCGGATACACCACCAGAGACGACCCGATGGCGATGAACAAATCACACCCCAGGGTCTCGGCCTCGGCGCGGTCCATGGCTGCCCGCGGCATCGATTGGCCGAAAGACACCGTCGCCGTTTTGACGATTCCTCCGCAGTTGTCGCACAGGGGCAGGGTTTCGTCGCGGGAAAAGTCTGCCAGGATGGACTCGAGCTCGTGGCGGGATTCGCAGTCGAGGCAAGTCGCATAGGTACTGTTTCCATGCAACTCGATAATGCGGTCCTCGGCAATGCCGGACTCTTGATGCAGGCCGTCGATGTTCTGGGTAATCACGCAGTTGACGTCGTTCTGGTGAACCAGCTGCGCCACTGCCCGGTGTCCCCGATTGGGCTTCGCCCCCCGCATATCACGGTCGACGATAAGTTTGCGCCGCCAGGCCTCGCGTCTCGCGTCTTCCGACGCCACGAAATCCTGGTAGTAAACGGGGGTGAACTTCGACCAGATCCCGTTGGGGCTGCGAAAATCCGGGATCCCCGACTCGGTACTGATTCCGGCGCCGGTGAAAATGACGGTTCGCCGGCTTTCGTCGAGGATTGCTTCCAGGGACGTCATGGCTGTGCGGTTGCTTTCACGCCGGGTGTTACCCGACGAGTCGATCATGCCACATCGGGGCAACTACCGTGCTCGATCTGTACTGTGACATGGGCGACGCCGAAGCGGTCACGGCAAATGGAAAGGATCGTTCGTAACACCTGCTCCCCGTCGGCGCCGTCACACACATGGGCGTGCAGGGTCATGACGAGTTTGCCCGACGCCAGTGTCCAGACGTGCACATGATGGACGTCGTCCACCTCCGGCACGCCATCGACCAGTTCGGTTTTGATCTGTGACACGTCGATCTCCGCCGGCGTGCCTTCCAGCAGCACATGGGTGGATTGGCGCACGAGCATCCAGGCGCTGCGCAGAATCAGCAGCGCCACCAACACGGACAGGAGAGGATCGATCGGGGTCCAGCCCGTCACGATGATGACCATGGCGGCAATCATGGCAGCCAGGGATCCCAGCAGATCACCCAGCACATGCAGCAAGGCGCCACGCACATTGAGGTTTTCGCGGTTTCCGCCGTGCAGAATGGCGAAGGAGATCAGGTTCACCACGAGTCCCGCAGCCGCCACCGCCAGCATCAGCCCGCCGAGGATTTCTACCGGTTCGCGAATCCGCTGCACGGCTTCGATGGCGATCCAGGCGACAATGGCGATTAGAACGACGCCGTTGACAAAAGCGGCCAGTATTTGCAGCCGATGATAACCGTACGAGCGCTGCGGATCGGCGGGCCGCCGGGCCAGCCGGAAGGCAATCCAGGCGAAACACAGCGCTGCCGTATCGGTGAGCATGTGACCGGCATCCGCGATCAGCGCCAGGGAACCCGACAGCACCCCCCCCGCCACCTCCACGGCCATGAAGCCACCCGTAAGCAGCATGGCACGGAAAACCCGTCTCTCATCGTCCCGCGTGGCACCCGAATGCTGATGGTCATGTAATTGCATGAACCTAAACTAACACTCGCTACAGGTGCCCGGTACCTCTTGACTAAGAGGTGCCCGGTACCTCTTGACTATTTTATTGACTTATTACGTCAAGACCGGTACCTGGCACCTATGGAAATCAGGGATGTGCGAACTTTTGTGGTGGAGAATCCGCCGCCGCATTATGGGGGGCTTTACTGGATCTTCGTGAAGCTGACCACGGACTCCGGGATCAGCGGTTATGGGGAAGCGTATTCGGTGCCCTTTCATCCGCGGGTGGTGTCGCAGATGATCGAGGACGTTTGCGAACGCCATGTCATCGGTAGCGATCCCTTCAAGATAGAGCGCCTGTGGCGCATCGTGTACTCCAGTGGCTATACCCAGCGGCCTGACACCTCGATTATGGGGATCCTGAGCGCCATCGAGACCGCGTGCTGGGATATCGTCGGCAAGGAGCTCGGCAAGCCGGTTTACGAGCTGCTCGGCGGGCAGGTTCACGAGCGCCTGCGTTCCTATACTTATATTTATCCGCAAAAAGATGACAAGACCGACGTCTATCGGGATCCGGATCTGGCAGCGGAGCGGGCTGCCGAGTATGCCGACAAGGGCTTTACGGCCGTCAAATTCGACCCGGTAGGGCCTTACACCGCCTTCGATCCCCGGCAACTTTCCCTGCAGGCCCTGGAAAGGGCGGAAAGCTTCGTGCGCAAGCTGCGCGAGGCTGTCGGCAGCCGATGCGATCTTCTATTCGGCACCCATGGTCAGATGACCACCTCCAGCGCCATTCGCCTCGCCCGACGTCTGGAACCATACGATCCGCTGTGGTTCGAGGAACCGGTGCCGCCGGAGAACGCCGACGAGATGGCCCGTGTCGCAGCATCGACCTGTATCCCCATTGCCACTGGTGAGCGCCTTGCCACCAAGTACGAGTTCGCCCGGCTGCTGGACAAGCAGGCGGCCTCGATCCTGCAGATGGCCCTGGGACGGGTCGGCGGCATTCTGGAGGCGAAAAAAATCGCCGGCATGGCGGAGGCCCACTACGCGCAGATTGCACCGCACCTTTACTGCGGTCCCATCGAAGGTGCAGCCAATATTCAACTCGATACCTGCAGTCCGAACTTCCTCATCCAGGAAGGCATCGAAACCTGGGGCGGTTTCCACGCCGAGATCCTGACCACGCCCATCCAATGGCAGGACGGCTACATCGTTCCGCCGACAGCGCCCGGGATCGGTGTCGAGTTGAACGAAGAGGTGGCCGAGAGCCACCCGTACACCGGCAAACACCTGCATCTGGAAATGCAGAACGAACCTGCACGCTAGAATTCAGCCCGGGGTCGAGGTCAGATCCGTCCAGCCGGAATTGATGTCTTCGGCGATATCGATTTCCCGCTCACGCTGAATGGCGCCCCAATCGAGCTCCGGCGTGTAGTGCCCGCTGCGGAATTCCCGCGCGCATTCGGCAAGTGTCCGATCGTCCCGGCCCAGCAACGGGCCCGTGCACTGATAGCGCGACGGTCCCACGCCCTCGGGTGGGCTGTTTCCCACCGCGTTGTAGGTCAGAAACAGCAGCGCGCGCCGCCGGCTACCGAGATTCGGCTTCGAAAAATGAATCAGATCACCGGAGAAAATCGCCATATCACCGGCCGCCATGTCCAGAGGCAGTCGTGGACTGCGTTCCAGTAATGGACGCACGATTTCGTCCCGTATTCCGTAGCCGGAATCTATGCTGGTGTGCTCGAGAATGCCACCGGCGTGGGAGCCGGGAATCACCTCCAGCGTGCCGTTCTCTACACCCGAATCATCGATGGCGATCGCCGCGGTGAGCGCTGCGTCGCCGGGTAGACCTTCCTTGGCCCAGGCGGCGCGATCCTGGTGCGGATCCCAACCGCCGCGCCTGTCGGGCGCATCGTTACCCCACTTGATGTTGAGCCTGCCCTTGAGCAGATAAACTTGGTCACCGAGCAACTCGCTGACGAGCTTTACCAGTCGTGCGGTCGCCGCAAAGGCTGTAACAACATCGTCTCCCTTGCCAAGGTAGCCGAGGTTCGAGGCGGCGGCACCGCGGGAATCGACCGTGATGTCCTCTCGTTCCAGGAGCAGGCTCCTGTCACGATCGATCAATGCTGACAGAAGTTCTATCTCCTCTGCGAAAAACCCTCTGCGAACCAGATATCCATCCCTGCGGAACTGGTGTCGCGGGTCCTCGCGATCTTCGTCGACTGGTGGCGTCATTGGCCGATTATCAAACCGGCGCCCCTCGCGGTCAACGCAGCAACCATCGCGTTGCCAGACGACTTGATGCCTTTCACCGGTGGGACTAGCATCGTCATCCGGTGAGCCCCGGAATCTCCGGGGCTGACATTGACGCGACTTCAAGCCCAGCGGGAGGCAGGAATTGGAAGACTTCAGCCTGGTCGTCAACGAGGACATACGAACCCAGCTCACCCACCATGTGGGCCGCCACTGGATGATCGATCAACTAACCGTGGCCGACGTCGAGGACATGTTGCCGTTTATACCAGAGGACACTACCCAGGTTGTCGATTTGTGTTGTGGAAGCGGCCGCGTGTCCATCGCGCTGGATAAGCTGGTTTTTCGTGGCAAGGCAAAGTTCTGGCTGGTCGATGGTAACGTGCAGAACGACGTGGAGAATATCAAAAGACACTGGGACAAGTATCACAACGATAGAATCGCTCGATTCTACAACAAGCGGGATCTGACGGAAGAGTGCTGCAGGTTAAATGATTTCAGCAACTACGAGTACGTGGAAGCCGACGCGAATCTGCAATGGTCGAAGCTCCCCAGGGACGTGGACTTTCTTTTCTCCTGCAGAGGAATTGGTTGTCACTGGCCGTTGAGCTTGTACGCTTCCGTCTTCCCGAAGATTCTCAGAGACGGCGCAGTATGCATGTTCATGAATGGCAAAGTGCTCGGAGAGATCCCGGAGTATTTCTCCACGATTGCCGTTGTCGAGGAAAAGATTCAGGACCGAGAGCTGATCGTGTTTCGCTACGATGCCTGATACTGGAATCAATTCTTACTGAAAATACAGGATTGAATCGCATCCCATCCAACGGCACGGGGATCACACTCTAGAATTTCCTGTTCAACGAGTGAGAAGCCGGCGTTCTCGATTCCCGACACGAGCTCATGGGGCGTCGGCTCTTCCGGGTTGTCGTAGGCGTACTCGAGTTTCTTGCGCGTCTCGCGCGCCGTGCGGTGGGGGCCGTGCCAGGTCAGTTTGAGCAACATGCCCTGGGGTCGCAGCGCCCGCGCCATGATTTCGAACAATTGTTTGAAGCGCGAGCCATGGAAGGTGGCAAAAAATCCCACGCCTAGAATACTGTCAAAGCGTCCCGCCAGCTTTTCATCACATTCGAAGACATCGGCAGCGATCAATTCCGTATGCGTACCGAGTTCACTCACCCGTTCCTTGGCCTTCAGCAGCCGTGGATCCCGTGAGCGGCGTAGAAATTCGAAGGTGCTCTTATTGATGTCCAGACCCACGTACTCGCGTGGAGGACTCCCGAAGCGCAGCATGTAGTCGTACAAGGTTGGACCGCAACCGATGTTGAGGACCTTATCACCGCGGATGTTTGCGAGTTTCGACAGCCAGAACTCGGCCACGACGGGATCCGCGGCGTTCTTTCGGTGGACGTTGGAGTAGTAGTCGCGGATGTATTCGTAGGGTGCCTCGGTGTGCATGAACGCTGTCCGGCTAGCGGCGCTCAGCGACCACCAGGCCCGAACGGTACGGGTGGTCCAGACCCACTTCGGGCACATGGCGGGTCACGCGCACGCCGGCGCTTTCGTCCAGATCAACCGATGGATACAGTAACTTCCCGAGCCCGTGGGGATCCCGTAATACCATGCGCGTGCCCGGCGACATGTGGGTGATGATGTGGCGGGCGATCGTGGCTTTGGTGCTTGCCTGATTTTCCTCGGTGCCAACACCAAGAAGCACGACGCCGACGATGGCATCATAGTCGTCGAAGTCCGACAAATCGAGGATGTCGGCATTGATGCTTTCAATGTGATCGTCATGACCGGACATGGTGATCAACCGCCGGCCAAGCCCGTGACATTCCGTATCACGTTCGACGCAGGTCACGCGCACATCGAGAGCGGCACCAATGCAAAGCGCAGTCAACGGTAGCGGCCCGGAACCGGCAACGAGCACATGCCGGCTGTTATCGAGTGCATTGCGCAGCTCTTCTCCCAATGCCCAATAGGTCTCGTGCTCTATGGTGCGTGTCAAGCGTTTCCGGCCATCGTCTGCCTGCACCAGATTACGGGCTTGGAGTAGCTCCTTGTCGCGTTCATAGGCGGCACGTACCCGGTGGTTGCCCGGGGCGAGCCCACGAACCCGCTCATCGGAAAAAACGTTTGCGTGCAATTCGACCGGGGCGTATCTAATCAGGTGGTCGAGCTCGCCGTACACTGGTTCGATATCATCGAACCAGTAAGACGCACCGTTAAGCTTCGATTCCTGCACGCCAACGGTACCCCCCCACAAGGGTGCATCGCCATCGGTGCTGGAATCCGCCGCCGCGCCCACCGGGTGAGCGGCGCGCGACGCGTCCATGCTCTGTGCGCACGTGCCGAGAACCGTGCACAGTTCCAGGATGCGGTTAAAGGCGTCGCTCAATTGTCGCGCTCACGCCGATCGGTGATGATCATGGTGAAGGTTTCCTGGGGCGGATCGGTCAATACGCGATACTCGATGCCTGCAAGTTGCTTCAGATTTACCGAGGGATAGACGATTTTACCCGGACCGATAGCGGTTCGAATGACGAGTAATGTCGACGCCGGTACGAAGTTCAGGAAATGCTCGACAACCTGTGCTTTCTCCGCCTCGCTGACCCCGACGACGGTGCCGACGATGACACAATCGTAATCGGAGAAGTCCTCCAGGGTCAGTGCGTCGGCGTGGATGATCTGCAAAGCCTCGCAATTGGTGATACGCGCTACCTGGGTGGCCAGGGTGTAGGCCTCCGCGCGAATCTCGATACAGGCAACCGCCGCGTCCGGGTGGGCCTGCATGAAAGACAGAGCGGTGGTGGGAAACGGACCCGCCCCCACCACCAGGACCCGCTTGGGCGCAAACGGTGCGAGGGCCTGCAACTCGAAATTGTGGGCCTCCTCGTACCAGCGCGCACTGCGAAAGCTTGCCAGCGGCGATTCGTCGCCGGCGGCTACCAGCGCGCGGGCCAGATCGCACTCGCGATCGTACTCATACTCGGCACGCACTTCGTGAAGGCGCCCCCGGATCCGCCGGAATTGCGGGTGGTCGAGGATCCATTGCGTGAAGGCCTCGTCGACGCCGAACAGCAACCCGTCCAGTTCGGCAAACAGACGCTCCTGCTCCGCCGCTGACGGTGTCTTCTCGGCAGCGACCTGCAGGCACAGCGCCAAGGCGCGTTCCCGGGCCTCCTGCGGCATAGGACTCGAAAGCGGCATAGTTCCCCCATGGCGAAACGCGTAGTGTAAACGTACGGCCGGGATTGACCCAACCCAACCCAACCGGCTTATTCCTGGATCAGAGCTCTTGTTCGAATGCGATTAGCTCTGCGAGTTCACGGTGGCAGGCGATCCGGTGACCGGGAACGGGCTCGCGGCAGGGTGCGGGGGTGGTGTCGCAGACACCGTCGATGGCGATGGGGCAGCGTGGGTAGAACGGACAGCCCACGTCGGTAATCTCCACCGCCCGTGCAATGCCCGCAAGCGCGGCGCGGGTATTCATGACGTCTTCCAGCCACCCCTGGCGCAGTTCAGGTATCGACGACAGCAATAGCTGGGTATAAGGATGCGAGGGCAAAGCGAGGATGTTGCGGGTGGATCCGTCCTCCACGACCCGGCCGGCATACAGGACCATGATGCGATCGGCGAAGGAGGCCACGGTGGACAGGTCATGGCTGATGAACATGTAGGATACGCCCAGCCTCTCGCGCAGTCCCTTCAGTAGGTCAATCACCGCCGCACCGACAATGGCGTCGAGGGCCGAGGTCACCTCGTCGGCCAGTATGATGTCCGGGTTCGCGGCCAGCGCGCGGGCCAGGTTGATGCGCTGCTTCTGGCCGCCGGATAGCTCTTCCGGGTAGCGTGACGAGAAGCTGGCGGGAAGCTCCACCATGGCGAGTAGTTCCGCCACCCGTTTGTCTCGCTCGCCACCCTTTAACCTGTGATACAACTCCAGAGGCCGGCCGAGAATGTCGCCGATCCGTTGGCGGGGATTGAGGGCCACGTCCGCCATCTGAAATACGATCTGAACCCGCTGCAGCTCTTCCAGGGAACGGTCCGCCAGCCGCTCTTCGAGCTCGTGGTTATCCAGCAGCAGCTCCCCTTCGGCGGCGGGCAGCAGGCCGGCGATCACCCGGGCCAGGGTGCTTTTGCCGCACCCGGACTCGCCGATGACACCGAGTACCGAGCGGTCGTTCACGGTCGCGTTCACGCCCGTGAGAACCGTCACCGCGGGTTTGCCATTCCTGATACGGCCGTATCCGGCAGTCAGATTCTTGACCTGAATCACCGGCGGTTGAGCTTGCGTTTCATCCTCGTCCGGCTCTTCATCCATGCCCACGCGGGGAGGCGGGCGGATGGCGGCCATCAACTTGCGCGTGTACTCGTGCGCCGGGTTGTTGAGAATTTGCGCCGTATCACCCATCTCCATGATGTCACCGCCGCGTAACACCAGAATCCGATCCGCGATCTGCGCCACAACCGCCAAGTCGTGGGTGACGTAGATAGCGGCGGTTCCCTGGTCGCGGATGATCTCTTTGAATGCGCCAAGCACCTCGATTTGGGTCGTGACGTCCAAGGCGGTGGTGGGCTCGTCCAGCACCATCAAGTCCGGGCCGCTGCAAAGGGCCATCGCGGCCATGAGTCGTTGCAGCTGACCACCGCTCACCTGGTGTGGGTAGCGCCCGCCCAGGGACTCCGCATCCGGAAGGTCCAGGCGCCGGAACAACTCCACGGCGCGGGCATCGGCAGCTTCCCGATCCATGACGCCATGCAGTACGGTTGACTCGGTGACCTGCTCACCAATGGTGAGTGCGGGATTGAATGTGGCGGCGGCGCTCTGTGCGAGATAGGAAATTCGCCGGCCGCGCAGCTTTCGCAGGGTCTCCCGATCCAGAGCCAGCACGTCGGTATCCTCGAGAAAGATGCGCCCGCCCGCGATGCGGCAGCCGGGTCGAGAGTAGCCCAGCGCCGCCAGGGCGATGGTGGTTTTACCCGAGCCCGATTCGCCGATAAGCGCCAGTACTTCGCCCCGGTTGATGGAGAAGCTCACATCCTTGACGATGGCCGCGAAGCGCTGGGGGCCAATCTTGGCCTCCACGCGCAGGTTCTCGATGCGCAGCAAACTCTCCATCAGATCATCTCCTCGGCGATCTCCTGGCCCCGTTGAGCGGAGAAGTCGTCGACGATGAGATTGATACCGATGGTGAGGGTGGCGATCGCCCCCGCCGGCGCGAGGACGGCCGAAGAACCTTGCCAGAGCCCTTCGATGTTTTCCCTGACCATGATGCCCCAGTCTGCGGTGGGCGGCTGAACGCCGAGGCCCAGAAAGCTCAAGCCGGTGATGAACAGGATCGAGAACACCAACCGCAGCCCGAACTCCGCCACCAGTGGGATGACCGCGTTGGGCAGAATCTCGCGGCTGATGATCCAGGGTAACTTCTCCCCCCGGGCACGGGCGGCCTCGACGAAATCCATGACCTTGATGTCGATGGCCAGCGCTCTCGCAATGCGATAAAGGCCGCAGGAGTAAATGAGTCCCGCGGTGATCACCAGCACCGGAATCGAGGAGCCGAGGGCGGCGATGACCACCAGTCCCAGCATGATGGTGGGCATGGAAAGGAAGGCGTCGTAGATACGGCTGATCACCATGTCGACCTTGGATCCAGCGAGGGCGGCGGTGAACCCCAGGCTGATCCCAACCAGAAATGCCAGCACCGTGGCCATGAAGGACAGGGACATGGTGAGACGGGCACCGTGCATCACCCGCGACAGAATATCCCGGCCGATGTAATCGGTACCGAGCCAGTGAGTCGCGCTGAGGGTCCCGAAGCTGTCGTCGGAGGCGATATCTGCCGGGTCATAGGGGGCCAGAAACGGGCCGATCAGGGCTACCAGGATCCAGAACACAAGAATGCCGACGCCGACTTTTCCCATCAGGCTCAGTTGAAAGAGCGGCCTGGCGCCCGCGGCTTCGAGGCCGATCTCCTGGGTGGCGTCGTTGGCTTCTTCGGTCATGAAAACCTTCCCGTGCCGCCTATTTCGGCTTGCGCAAACGCGGATTGGCGACGATCGCCAGTACGTCGGCGACCAGAATCAACAGGATGTACGCAGCGCAGAAGATCATCGCGCAGGCCTGCACCAGCGGCATATCACGCCTGGACACCGCGTCCACCATGAGCCTGGCGAGTCCCGGATAGGCGAAAACCGTCTCGACGATGACGACACCGCTCACCAGGTACGCGAGATTGAGCGCCACCACGTTAACCACTGGTCCCACCGCGTTCAGCAATGCGTGGCGCAGTACGATGCGTCCCCGGGGCACGCCTTTCAGGATCGCCATCTCGATATAGGGCGAGGTCATGACGTTGATGATGGCGGCGCGGGTCATGCGCGCCATGTGCGCCACCACCGAAGTCGTGAGGGTGAGAATTGGCAGAGCGAGGGACTTCACCAGTTGCCAGAGGGACGCGTCACTGGCCACATAGGTCGTCGCGGGTAGCCATTGCAGGTGCACGGCAAAGATCAGGACCAGGATTGCCGCAATGACGAACTCGGGAACGGAGAGCAGAAACAGCGTCGAAACCGTTACCAGACGATCCACGCGGCCGCCGGGAAACATGGCCGCCGCCAGGCCCATGGCGAGGGCCAGGGGGACCGCGAGGGCGGCGGTGAGGCCTGCGAGCATCAGCGTGTTCTTGAACCGGCCGGAGATCATTTCCGAGATCTCCATATTGGCGGACAGGGACATGCCCAGGTCGCCGCGCAGCAGGTTGCGCAGCCATTCCACGTAGCGCACCACCGCCGGGCGGTCCAGATTCAGCTGATCGCGAATTGCCGCTACCGCTTCCGGCGTCGCGGACTGACCGAGAATCGCCTCCGCCACGTCGCCGGGAAGAATTTCGGTGCCGGCGAATACCAGCAGCGATACCACCCACAGGGTAATGATACCGAGGCCGAGGCGTCGCAGAACCACAAGCCACATATGCACAGCTCCTTGTTGCTGTGTTGCCCGGCCGAGAGCGCCAGGCGCCGGTTTGCGCAGTCCGATAGGTCGGTGGCTGGTCTAGCCCTCGAGCCAGATGGAGCGCGGCCACTGACTGGCGCCCAGGGGTCCCAGGGGCACCGGTTGAAATCCCTTCACCTTGTCCGACATGGCGTCGAGGTAGTCGATGAAACAGGGGATGGCGACGCCGCCGGTTTCCTGAATCAGGGTTTGCGCCTCGCAGTAGATATTCTTGCGCTGCAGGGGATCGAGAGACGCGCGACCCAGTGTCAGCAGCTCATCGAAACGCGTGTTTTTCCAGCGCGCTTCGTTCCAGGCGGCATCGGAGGTAAAGGCCAGTGTCAGCATGATGTTGGCTGTGGGGCGCATGTTCCAGCCGGACATGAATATGGGCTTCTTCCCCCAGGTAGCGCTCCAGTAACCATCGCCGGGGTCGCGCTGCACTTTCATATTGAGGCCGATCTTACTGGCCTCGCGCTGCAGCAGGAGCGCTTGCTCGATGGCGCCGGTGCCGGCCACCTCCGAGGTGTGAACCTTGATGGTGGCGCCCTCCATGCCGGCTTTCTTCAAATGATGCTTCGCCTTGTCCGGATCGAAAGCTCGAATGGGCATCTCGTCGCAGTACATGGGATCCACCGGCGAGATGGGTTGGTCGTTGCCGAGCATCCCGTTGCCCTTGTAGATGAGCTTGAGGATGCGCTCGCGATTCTGAAGATGCTTGATGGCAAGGCGCAGCTCGTTGTTATCCGTGGGTGGTCGGTCCGTCATCATGGCGAAGTTCGTATACTGGCCGGCCTTGGTGTTGACCACGCGAACACCCGCGCTCCGGTCGATCCGCGCGATGGCTTTGGGATCCAGCCCCGACATCATGGAAATGTCACCGGCGAGCAGTGCATTCACGCGCGCACTGTGGTCGCTGATACCGAACCACTCGATCTCATCCAGATAGGGCCTGCCTTCTTCCCAGTAGTTCTCGAAGCGGTGCGCCAGGGATCGCACTCCGGGCTTGAACTCCTTCAGCTTGAACGGACCGGTGCCCGGCGCCGTCGAAAAGTCGGTGGTGCCGGCCGGGACGATCTTCATCTGGTAGGTGCCGAGAATGACGGGGAAGTCCGCGTCGGGTCCTTTCAACTTGAAGCGCACGGTGTGCTTGTTTTCGACGATGCCTTCGGCAACGTTTTCAACGAAGGCCTTGGCGCCGGATCCCACTTCCTTGTCCAGATGACGCTGAATCGAGTAGAGGGCGTCCTCCGCGTCGAGAGACTTGCCGGTGTGGAACTCGACGCCTTTGCGTAGTCTGAATACCCATTCGGTGGCATTCCCATTGGGTTCCCATGACTCGGCGAGATCCGGCCGGGCCACCAGAGAACCGTCGATGCGGGTCAGACCATTGTAGAACTGTTCGCCGCGGCCGTAGTTGATGACGGAATTGAATCGTGCCGGATCCAGGGTGTCGTCCGGCCCGTGGGCGCCCGCCGCCGCGCGAATGCGTCCGCCGCGCTTCGGCGTCTCCGCGACCGCCACCGGCGATCCCACGATAATGGTGCCGGCAACACTGGCGCTGATGCCAAGCGCTGCGAGCCGCGAGACGAACGCCCGGCGATCCATGGCGGCGCTCTGGTAAAGTTCTTTGAGCGATGCAATATCGCGCTGTTGCTCCAGTGCGCGGGCGATTTTCTTGTTATCGGACATGAGGAGCCCTCCTCTCCTGTGGGTCCCGCTACGCACCCCCAGATGCACAGTCGGTCGATGCACCTAAGAATCAACGAAGAACATGCCTCATTGCAACACCTGGCCCGGCGACTCACACGACCCTGGCGACAGCTAACAGGATGCGGGGACCAGCACGTGCCCTTCGAACAGCCGGCGCTGGGTACGGTACACGGATGCGAGGCGGGCGTGCCAGCCGCTATCGTTTCGATCCACCTGAGCGCCTACCAGCGAGACGCCGGATGGCTGCAGGATGCGCACTTCGGCGTCGTTCTCCCTGGCGGCGCGGGTGTGCCGGTTCACTACCGTATCCGTGATACGGGCCGCCACCCCCAGGCACAGGGCGCCGGTGAGTGGCAGGGCGCGATGGGTATTACCCATGGAGATCATGCGCGCCGTGAGGTCGCCGGCATCCGCGCTAATCGTCTGGCCTCCCAGATCGACAACATCCAGGGGCGCCGCCACCAGCCCGATCTTCGGATTGCTGGGACTTCCATGGCGGACATCCTCCGCGCTTTTGCCAAGCCCCATGGCGACCCCGGCCGTGCAGCGCACGGCCTCGAGCATTTCCATGAGCTCGCTGCGCCCGTCGAGCTCGGTGGGCGACTCGGTGCCGGTAATGCCCGCCCGCGCCGCCTCGATGAAAACACACGCGTTGGCCGCATCCACCAGCGACGCTTCCACCGGGCCGACTCCCGGGACCTGCAACACATCCAGGGCATTACCGGTTGGCAACAGCTTTCCACTACCGGCGCCGCCGGGATCCCGGAACTCGAGTCGCACCGGAGCGCCGCTGCCGGCCACCCCCGGTATCTGGAATGCGCCATCCACCGCCGCGGCGCCGTCGTCCAGGGGGAACGTCGCATACACCAGCTTGCGGGTGTTGGTGTTATGGATGATGACGCGGGCTTCGTCACCGCTGGCTTCCACCAGTGATTCATCCACCGCGAAGGGGCCCATGGCCGAAGACATGTTTCCACAGTTGCTCTGGTAGTCCACCCGCGCCTCGCGCACCTGCACCTGGGCAAAGGTGAAATCGATATCCGCCTGCGGGTGCGTGGGTGGACCGACGACGCATACTTTCGAAAGCGAAGAGATGCCGCCACCCATGCCGTTCAGTTGGCGTGCGTTGGCATCAGGGCTGCCCATGACGGCGAGAAAAATAGCATCCCATTGACCGCGATCCGCCGGCAGATCCTGTTGCCGGAACACCACCGCCTTGCTGGTGCCGCCGCGCATGAAAACGGCGCGTATTTTCTGCTGTCTCATGATGCGGTTGCTGCGTTGCGTCCCGCTATGCGTCCGAAGACCGCACCGGAGACGAGTCCCGTGCCGCCGGGATAGTTGTCGTGAAACAGTCCGCCAACCATTTCGCCACAGGTGTAAAGACCCGGGATCGGCCGCCAGTCGGTGCCGATCACGCGGGCTTGCTCGTCGATTTTCAGCCCGCCGAAGGTAAAAGTAATGCCACCGGTTGCCGAGTAAGCGACAAAGGGCGGCTGATCCAGCTTCAGAGCCCAGTTGCTTTTGTTGATGCCCAGGGATTTCGTGGCCAAGCCATCCTTTCTCGACGGGTCGAAGCCCTGCGCGTCGCGGGCCGCTTCATTGTATTGCGCGAGCGTGGTCACAGCTTGTGGTCGATCGTCGATGTCGAGCTGCTCGACCAGAGCCTCCAGGGTGTCCGCGCTGATGGGCTCGCTGGTCTGATAGCGACCTTCCAGTAGATGTACCGTCTTCTGATCGAATATCTGGTACGCGAGGCTGCCGGTTTGCTTGAGGATGATTCCGCCATATTTCGCGTAGGTGAAAAATTGCAGATCCTCCCCTTCGTCCACGAATCGCAGGCCGTGCCGGTTGATCATCACGCCGAAGGGATAGGACAGACGGTTGCTCTTGTCGGTGAGGGCGCGATCCGCGAATGCGCCCCATTCGTTACTGATGGGTGTCGAATGACAGCCGCTCCACTGTCCCCAGGGCATTGCCCCCAGTTCCAGGGCCATGCGCAATCCGTCCCCTTGATTGTGGGCGGTGCCGCGCACCTTGGCGTGGTCCCATGGATGGCCCAGATACTGCGCCCGCCACTGGGTATTCGCCTCGAATCCGCCGCAGGCGAGCACCACGGCCTTCGCCGTATGTTTCTCGATGCCGTCGTCGGTTCTTATGTGGACACCGGACACGCGTCCCCTGTCGTCGGTCACCAGGGCGGTGGCGGCGGCGCCATAGCGAATCTCCACGCCCGCGTTCTCGGCGCACTGAAACCAGGAACGGGACAACCCCACCCCCTCGTGCTGGGCGCGAATGACGGCACCCTTGGGCCATTTCACGACGTCGCCTATGCGAATACCGCCGAGCGAGAAGGCGGGCTCCATGGGGATGCCCGCATGGTCGTGCATCCAGCGTACCGTGTCGTAGGAATTGTCGATGACAATAGACGCCAGTAACGGGTCGCTGCGTCCACCGGTGACGCGGGTGAGGTCCTCGTGGAAGTCACTGCGGGTGTAGGGCTCCACGCCGGCAGTGAAACCGGGTAGCTGCTCTTCAGCGTCGGGAACCAGGGGCTGCAGATCGGCGACGTCGTCGTAGGCGATGCGCAGCAATCCGCCGCTCCAATGGGTATTGCCGCCGCGCATGTCGCGGGGCGCTTTCTCCAATACGAGAACGCGTTGCGCGCCGTGCTCGACGGCGGAAACACTCGCCGCCAGCGCCGCATTACCCGCGCCCACTACGATGACATGGAAGTCACTCACTGATTGATCCCCTGTTCCCGAGACAAGCCGGCCTCTACGGGTACAATGCCCCTAAAACGCAGGAGTGTACACAATGACGAACACTGTCGAGATTCGGATCGCGCAACGCGGTCCATTTGCCGACGGTCATGCATTCGGTGACGCCGGAGCCTATGAGCGCCTCGTGGGACGCGCGCATTTTTCCGTGGATCCGGAAGCGGCGGCCCAGTCCGGCATTGTCGATCTGGATAAAGCGCCGCGTAACGCCGAGGGTCTGGTGGTCTTCACTGCCGATCTTATTATCTTGAAACCCCTGGACATGAGTCTGGGTAATCGGCGGCTTTTTTACGGTTACGGCAATCGCGGAAACATGCGCGAGTTGCAGTTTTTCAACGACGCGCCGGCGTCAAACGATCCGATAACCCTTGCTGATGCCGGCAACGGTTTTCTCATGCGCCGAGGGTATGCCATCGTCTGGGCCGCCTGGGAAGGTGACTTGCTGCCAGGCGACGGGCGCATGATTCTCGATGTCCCCGTGGCCAGGGATGGCGACCGACCCATTACCGGTCTTGTTCGCAGTGAGTACATCGCCAACGGTTTCGGCATCACCACTTTTCCATTGAGCGGCAAAGCGTCCACCCGTAGCTACCCGAGCAATTCCCAGGACTCCCGTGACGCAACCCTCACCCGGCGCCGTTACGCGAATTCCAAACGCATACCCGTCGCTTCTGAAGATTGGCGTTTCGCACGGGTCGAGGGCGGACAGGGTTTGGACGCGCAAGGTATCGAAACCGCCGTTGTGCCTTCCGACACCAATATCCATATGGCCAAGGGCTTCGAGCCCGGATGGATTTACGAGGTGGTGTATACGGCAAAGGATCCGCGCGTGCACGGCCTCGGGCACGTGGTGGTGCGCGACCTGGTGAGTTTTCTCAGGTACGAGACTCGGGACTCGGCGGGCAACGCGAATCCCTTGGGTGGGAATATCGAAAAGGCATACTGCTGGGGACGGTCACAAACCGGCCGGTGCATCCGGGATTTTCTGTATTCAGGAAACAACGCCGATGCTGCCGGCCGCAAGGTGTTCGATGGTGTTTTGCCCCACGTATCCGGCGGCGGACTCATGTGGATGAACCACCGTTTTTCCAGCGTCGTCAGCCCCGCCGGGCAGCAGTACGAAGACCACTGGAACTGCGCGGATCGTTTCCCTTTCTCGTATGCAGAATCCACGGATCATCTGACCGGGAAAACAGATGCGATCCTCAAGCGACCGGATACGGATCCGCTGGTGCTGCACACGCAGACGGCAACGGAATACTGGCAACGCCGTGGCTCTCTGGTGCATACCGATACCCAGGGAAAGGACCTCACGCAGCCGGACAACGTGCGTGTATATATGTGGGCCAGTTCGCAGCACTTTGCCGATCCGAACAAGAAATCACCCGCCACTGGCGGTTGCCAGAATTACACCAATGTCGTGCAAACATCGATGCTGTTTCGCGCCATGCTGGATGCCCTCGACGCCTGGGTAAGCGACGGCACGCCGCCTCCCGACAGCCGTATACCACTTGGCAGCGATGCCACCCTGGTGCCCTATGCGCGCTGGCGCGAGATGTTTCCGTCGATCCCCGGAGGGGCAATCCCCCACGCTGCAAACTCCCTGCCGCTGTTGGATTTCGGTACGGGTTTCGACAGCGGTATTCTCGACAAAGAACCACCTGACATCATCGATGCCGAGGGTTATGCGATCCTGGTGCCGGCAGTGGACGCGGACGGAAATGATCTGGCCGGCGTTCGCGCCCCCATGGTGCAGGCGCCGCTGGGAACCTACACGGGCTGGAATCTGCGGTCCCGCGGCCACGGCCACGGCGCCATGTACATGTTCGACGGCAGCTACATTCCTTTTGCCGATACCGCCGAAGAACGTGAAGTCACCGGTGATCCCCGTGCCTCGAACGTAGAACGCTACGAGGATACCGGCGCGTACGTTCGCGCCATCGAGAAGGCCGCCCGCACTCTGGTGGAACAACGATTGATGCTCGAAGAAGACGTGCAGCGCTGCGTCGCCGCCGCCGCGAACTGGGGTCGTCCGTTACACGATGTGAAGCTATAACGGTTGCTTGGTGAGCTCGCTCGGCAGTATCGGCGGTCGTCGCAGTTCCGGCCAGATGTACGCTGATACGGCGATCGCTATCAGTCCCTCCACGGCGATGATTGTCACTGCTTGATGGGCGCCCAGCCATTCCGCGAGCAAACCCACGTGAAGTACACCGATGGGGCCGGCGCCGATGCAGGCCACCAGCACACCCATCACGCGGGTGCGCATGCGGGGAATGGCCGCGAAGAAGATCAAGGTGCTCTGCATGGAACCGAAGAATGCGATGCCGAGACCACCGGCGAAGAGAACCACAATGGCGGCCGTATACCAGGGCGATAACGAGAAGGCCAGAATCATCGCCAGATACAGCGTCGAACCCGACATGTAGATCGCCGTAAAGTAGCGGGATCGAGCCCAGGCCGCGACACACAGGGATCCCACCAGCGCGCCGCAACCCTCCGCTGACATCAGCACGCCGATGGCCAGCGCTCCGAGCCCCAGTCGTTGCTCGCCGATTACCGGCACCATGGAAACGTAGGAGAATCCGAACAAATTCACGAACACCGTGATCACCAGCGTTCCGGCGACCAGCCTGTTGGTGCGGATATAGGCCAACCCTTCGCCGATGCTTTTCAACACGCCCGCGGAATCGCTTTCCACCCCCGACCTGTCTTCGAAAGACAGCGACGCCATATTCATGAAGGCGATGCCATAGAGAAGAACGCCGAGTGCATAAGCGCCCGTCAGCCCCAGGGTGGTCAGCAGTACGCCGCCCAGCAGTGGGCCCACCATGCGCGTGAAGTTGTTGGTGGCGGAGTCCAGACCCATGCCGGCGCTCAATCGACCCAGGCCGGCAATTTCGCCCAGCATGGTACGGCGTATGGGGAACTCACCGGACCAGAATACGCCGCTCACAAGCGCACCCACGGCCATGTGCCAGATCGCGAGCCGGTCGGTCAGGGCGAGGGTGACCAGCAGCGCGGACACCAGGCACATCACCACCAGCCCCGCCATCATCAGGTGCCGGCGGTTCACCCGCTCGGCAATCGCTCCCGCAAAGGCTCCCAGCAGCATGGTCGGAAGCATGCGCGCGAACAACATGGAGGCGACGATGAGCGGCGAGCCGGTCTGTTGATAGGTGTACACGCCCACCGCCAGCACCTCCAGCCAGCGAACCGTGCCTACCAGGGCGCCCGCGATCCAGATGCGCAGGAAAGCCGCATCGTTGAGCAGGCTTCGAAGGGGGGCCGCGGCCGTGGCGTCAACCGTACGCTCGCGCACTTCGCTGGATTGATTCCGGGATTCCGGCATCGCGTCGAGTGCGGCCCGTACCGGGCGCAGTGTCAGCTGTCTCGCGCGCTGTCCAGCAAGGCCTGGATCTTGTCCAGCAGTCGCTGAAATTCCACCGGCTTCGTATCGTAGTCGTCGCAGCCGGCGTCAAGCGCCGTTTCACGATCACCAACCATGGCGTGGGCCGACAGCGCAACTACTGGAATGTGCTTCGTCTTCTCGTTGGCCTTGAGTCGTCGTGTCGCTTCCCAGCCGTCGACGTTCGGCAGGCTCAGATCCATGATGATGAGGGACGGCTCTTCCGCCATCGCCATCTCCACGGCCTGTTCGCCATCCATGGCCACGACCACGTCGAAGTCGCGCCGCTCGAGGCGAGACTTGAGCATATAAATGTTGTCTTCGTTGTCTTCCACGTACAGGATCTTAGTCATGGCTGGCGGTCTCGCTGTGGTCAGGATCGCGCTGAACGTATTGCGCCACCAGCGCCCGTACCTCTTCGAACAATTCCTCGCGGCTGTAGCTGGACTTACTCAATATTCTCTCCACGCCGCCGTTTAAATTTCGATGATCTTCTGCCGTAAGATCGGCGCCGGTAACCACGACAACAGGAATTTTCCGATGCAGCTGATCGTTGCGCAACTCGGCCAGGAACTCGAAGCCATCCATCTCGGGCATCATGAGATCCAGAAGAATCAGATTCGGTTGTAGATCCGATAAGGCAGTCAGGGCGACGCGGCCATTCTCTGCCTCGCCGACTTCCCAACCCTCTTCAGAGAGTAAGCTGAAAAGGCGCTGGCGCATATCCGGGTCGTCTTCCACGACCAGTACTTTATTCCTCGCATCTGCCACTCGGAACTTCTTCAGTACAGACAGCAACTGTCGTCGATCTACCGGTTTGACCACGTAGTCCGAGGCGCCGAGGGCGTAGCCTTTGTTTTTCTCATCGATGATGGTCAGCATGACTACGGGTATGTGGGCAAGTTTCTGATCGGATTTCAAAGCTCGGAGCACATCCCAGCCGTCTTTGTCCGGCATTACCACGTCCAGAGTGATTACCGACGGTAAGATTTCCCTGGCGATCCGTAGTCCCTCGCTACCGTCGGCGGCCGTAACAACATGAAAACCTTCCCGCTCCAGGTAACGCCGCATCATTTCCCGCACGACAGGGTCGTCATCAATCACCAGAATCGTGTTTCGCCCGGAATCCCTGATCCCGGCTGTAACCGGCTGTATGCGCCTGGTCGTGCTGCTGCCGGTGGAATCCGAGTTGACGGGTAAGAGCACTGTAAAGGTACTGCCTTCGCCGGGCGTGCTCTCCACGCTGATGTCACCGCCCATGTGATTGCAGAGCCGGCGGCTGATAGCGAGGCCGAGCCCGGTGCCGCCGTACTTTCGCGTCGTGGACGGATCCGCCTGGCTGAACTCCCGGAACAGTCTTGCCATCTGTTCTTCCGTCATACCGATTCCGGTGTCCGAGACCGAAAGCCGCAACCAATCCTGGCCACCCATGGCTTCGCGAACCGCATCGATAAATACGCTCCCGTTGTTGGTAAATTTGCAGGCGTTGCTGAGTAGATTGCTGATCACCTGGCGAACCCGGGTCTGGTCGGCGATCATGCCGCCAAGTTCGTCATCGTACTGGACGCTCAATCGATCGCCGTTTCTCTCGGCAACGGGCCGGGCGGTTGCCACCGATTCTTCGATGACCTGTGCGATCTCGAAGCGTTCCAGATGCAGATCCAGCTTGCCGGCCTCGATTTTCGATAAATCGAGAATGTCATTGATCAAGTACAGGAGCTCTCTGCCAGCGCGCACAATCCGCTGCAGCGGATCAATGGTGTTGCTCTGACCGGACGCGTCGGCATCCTCCTGGAGCATCTCGGATACTCCGATAATGGCATTGAGCGGCGTACGCAGTTCGTGGCTCATGTTGGCAAGGAACCGGCTTTTGGCGATGGTTGCCGCTTCCGCGTCCTCCTTGGCGCCGCGCAATTGGTCCTCGGCGCGATGTCGCTCCATCACGCGCCCCAGCTGTGTGCCCACTTGCGCCATGAGCTCCAAGACCGCCTCATCCGGCTCCGCGGGCTTGTCGGAGAAAAATTCCAGCACCGCACGCACCTCGCTGCCCGCGAGCACGGGAAAAGCAAAGCCGGCCCTGACGCCAATCTCCTTCGCCGACTTCGCTCTTACAAATCCAGGATCCTTGGTGACGTCGATAATCCATGCGGGTTTTCCATCGGTCAGCACCCGTCGGACCAGCCCGGTTTTGGATGATCCCCAGCTTCGGCCTTCGGTCACTGCTCTAAAATTCGCGAAGCGCTCTTCATCATCGAGATGCCAAAGGCCCGCGGACACGGCTACCCCGTCTGCCTCATCGCTTACCAGGTATGCGTGACCCACGGGCCAGCCGGTGAATGCGCAAACGCGATCCAGGGCGATCTGAAGCGCGCTCTCTACAGTGACGGCTTCGTTCGCGGCGCTGGCAATAACCTGGAGAAGCTGGACAACCTCGGCGGTTTTTCGCAGAGCCGCTTCGGCATCTTTTCGTTCGTTGATGTCGCTCCACGAGCCGACGATCTCGAGTGGCTTGCCCTCATCGTCGTATATGAGCTGAAGATCACTGCACACCCAGCGAAAACTGCCATCCCTCAGTCTGAAGCGGTACTCCTGGGTCAGGTATCCGGCGTCGTACAAAGTGGGAAATCGTTCGAGTACCCCGTCGCGGTCATCGGGGTGCACGTGGGTCGACCAGAAGTCAGGATCCGCCAGGCACTCGTGGGGCTCGTAGCCGATGAATTCGCGCACGTTCTCGCTGATGAAGGTCCTTCGGTGGTCGTCTTCAGCTTCCAGGCTGAATATCACCACTCGTGACGAGGTGAGCAGGTGGGCGAGCCGGCTCTGGGCCGCCAACAACGCGCCTTCCGCCGCCGAGCGCGCCTTGATGGATTGGAGCGTCTCATCGCGGGCGGCGCTCAGCTCCGCGGTGCGCTGCTGAACGCGCTTTTCCAGTTTCGCATTCAGGCGCTGCAGCTCGAGGTTCGCCTGGTAGAGCTCGCGCTTCTGCTCCTCGGCAATGGCCTCGGCCTGCTTACGAGCCTGGCGCTCGCGCTCCAGGCGCTTATGTAGACGCTCCACGTCCTGCATGTTCAGGGCCCTGGCGAGATACGGAATCCGTTGAATATCGTGTCGTTCACCCTGCCCCTCCAACGGGACCCGGGTCCGTGGATGGCCCGGGGGGCCCTAGATTAGCGTGGCGACCGTCGGAAAACGAGCATCTGGCAGGGCCACGCTCGCCCAGGCAAGCAGGTGGCGGTGCCGCCAGGATCCGGATTGCCAACGCATTTGGCCGGTGAGACACTTTGGCCGCAGTATCGTCTCTGACCGATCACCGGGCCGGGTGCAATGATTGTCGTAATGATGGGTGTATCGGGATCCGGGAAGACCGCAGTGGGAAGATTGCTCGCGCGGCGCCTCGATTGGACTTACTACGAGGGTGATGATTTCCATTCGGCCGCCAATATCGAAAAAATGTCCAAGGGGATCGCGCTGACGGACGCCGACCGATCGCCCTGGCTGGCAAGCATCAGAAAGGTTATTGACGAGTGCTGCGCGCGTGGCTCGGATGCAGTGATCGCCTGTTCCGCCCTGCGCGGCAAGTACCGCCGGCGTCTTGCCGACGGTGAACCGGAGATCCGATTCGTCTACCTGAAAGGGGATCCTGTGATTATTCGCGAGAGAATGAACTCCCGGGATCGCCATTATATGAAGACGGGTATGCTGGATTCGCAGTTTGCAAGCCTCGAGGAGCCCGAAGACGCGATTGTCATGGATATCAGTAATTCCCTGGAGGACATCGTCTCGCAAATAGAAACTGAATTGGCCTTGGTAGGGAGGTGAATTGATTGAGCGACCCGATTGGATTTTCCCTTCATGACTGGCAGGCACCGGATCCGCCGTCGCGCCAGCCGATGATCGGCCGCGCGTGCCGTCTCGAGGTGCTGGATCCGGAGCGCCACGCAAAGGATTTGTACGACGCGAATTCGCAGGATCCGGACAGCAGGATCTGGTTGTACCTCGCCTACGGGCCTTTTGAGAGCTTCGACGCCTATCGCGCGTGGGTGGACGCGGTCAGCAGGGAAAGTGATCCGCTTTTTTTTGCAATCGTGGACACTGGGACCGGCGAAGCGACGGGTGTAGCCAGCTATCTGCGAATCAGCCCAATCAGTGGAACCATCGAAGTCGGGCACATCAACTACTCACCCCGTTTGCAGCGCACCATCGCCGCCACCGAAGCGATGTACTTGATGATGAAGCGGGTCTTCGAGTCCGGGTATCGGCGCTATGAGTGGAAATGCGATGCGCTGAATGCCAGGTCACGGGCTGCGGCGCAGCGACTCGGATTCTCATATGAGGGAATATTCCGTCAGGCGACGATCTACAAGGGCCGCAATCGCGATACCGCCTGGTATGCAGCCATAGACAGCGAATGGCCCGAACTGGAGCACGCATTCACTCGCTGGCTCGATCCCTCGAACTTCGACCGCGAAGGCCGGCAAAAAGTGGGTCTGGCGGAATTTACGCAGCCAATACTGGAGACACGCGGGTGAGCGGATTTTCGGAAACGGCCGCCAGGATGCATCGACAATGAAGAACTTCATCAGCGGGCTTTTTTTCGGCATAGTGCTGGGATTCGTCGCTGGTTTCGCCGCGGGGATCTTCGTCTTTCCCTACTTGTTTCCGCCGCCGCCGGTCAACGAAGCTGTCGATAGCGCAATCAGCAGCGAAATCGTTGCCACGGGATCGTTTATTCACGCCAAGCCGTCGGATCCCGTGCACTACGGTAAGGGACGAGTAAGCGTTTATCCGAATGTGTTGCACTTGGAAACCGATTTCGAAGTCGGACCAGGACCCAAGTTCCACGTGTACCTGGTTCCCGAGTCAGACATCACGCCGGCGACACCTGTTGAGGAAACCATGTTCGTGGATCTGGGCCGGCTCAAGGCCTTCACCGGGAGTCAGAATTATCCGATCCCGGCCGGTGTGGACCTCGCCAGGTACGGGTCTGTGGTGATCTGGTGCGAGCAGTTCGGCGTGCTGGTTTCACCTGCAACGTTGAAGTTCACGAATTAGATGGCGCCGCACGCACGGTCCCCACGGGTGAGTAACAATGTACCTTGATGCACCTCTTCGAAACCTGCCACTGGTCGACGTAGCGGACGAGGCGCGCCGCCTGGAACGCATGGGCTTCGGCGCACTGTGGAGCTTCGAGACCAGCCGCGACCCTTTTCTGCCACTCCTGCAGGTGGCACTGGCAACCAAAGGCATTCAGATGGGGACGAACATTGCCGTCGCCTTCGCCCGTACGCCGTTCTCGATGGCGATGACCGCCTGGGATTTGCAGCGGGCCAGCGGCGGCAGGTTGTTCCTCGGTTTGGGCACCCAGGTGAGGGCCCATGTGGAGCGCCGCTTCTCGGTGGAGTTCGATCATCCGGCTGCGCGCATCACGGACTACATTCGTTGCCTGCGCGCCATCTGGGATACTTTTCAAACCGGATCGAAGCCGGACTACGATGGACCTTTTTACCGGTTCAAGCTGATGAACGAAATGTTCACCGGCGGCCCCATCGAGCACCCACACATTCCGGTTTTTCTTGCCGGGGTGAATCCGCGTATGGCGCGGGCGGCCGGCGAGGCGGCCGACGGTTTCAGTGTGCATCCCATGCACTCGCCTGACTATCTCCGTGAGGTCGTGCGCCCGGCAATCGATGAAGGCGCACGCACGCGAGGTAAAACCGTTGAGGACATCGTGCTTGTCAGCGATTGCTTTATTGTTCAGGGCAGCACCGAGAGCGAGCGAAGCGGTGCGGAAGAGAGAGTGCGCCGGCAGATCGCAATCTATGCTTCGACGCCAAGCTACCGTGGTTTTCTCGAGTTCCATGGTTACCCCGACATCGGGAAACAGTTGAGCGCGCTCATGCGCGAGGGACGGTTGAAGGAGATGCCGGCTCTTATCAGCGACGAGCTGCTGGCGACGGTCGCGGTCTCGGAAGCTGACGGGAACCTGGCCGACCAGATTCGAGATCGTTACGCCGGCGGGCTCGTGCAACGGGTCCTGTTCTACGAGCCGGTTCCCGCCGATGCCGATGAGCAGAGCATGCGCGCGTTCGTCGGCCGCGCCTGCGGCAACCCGCCGTGATCTGAAAAGAGCGTTCAGAGAATCGGGCTTACCAGTCGCAACAAAACCTCGGGCAACCCCCGAATGCCGCATGATAGTAGTCGCTTGTCGTTCGCTCGGGCATTCGATTACTCTTGAGTTCCAACACAGAGTGCATCGGAGCCAAGGCCGTGAGAATCACCTACCTCATCATCGATGATTTCTACGACGATCCGCACGTGGTCCGCAACGCTGCTTTGCACACTGACTATGCACGTTTCGTTGACGGTCATAACTATCCCGGTGATAACTCGGCTGATGCCTTTGAAATGGAAGGACTCAACGAGCTGGTTTCGAGTCTGGTCCGTGAGCCGGTGACGGGTACTCCGGAAACGTCGCATTGCAGGTTTCGAATCGCAACAGCCGGTGCCGAATCCCAGGCTCGGCTCAGAATGCACGTGGACGGAAATTCCTACTGGTCAGGCATCGTCTACCTGAGCCTGCCGGAACATTGCCGCGGCGGAACGGAGTTCTACCGGCACAAGGAACTGGGCTCCGATCGCGCGCCTATTTACGATAGCGAAGTTGCCCCGTATGGCGCTCAGTCCTGTGCACAGTTTACCCATGAGATCATCCGCAGGGACAGCAATGACGAATCGAAATGGGAGCATCTGATGACCATACCCATGCGATTCAATCGGTGCGTCCTGTTCAGACCGTGGTTCTGGCACACATCCGGGGAGTCTTTTGGCGATCAAGGGGAGAACGCACGGTTGATCCAGTTGTTCTTCTTCACACTCGATAAGTCCAAACTTCATGGATCCGGTGAGGGCGCGGCTGCCGGTTCTGTCGCGGGGCCGGCGGTCGAGACATAAATGAGGGTTCTGTTAACCCTGATTTCCAAAGTTCCTTTTGCGGCCCTCTATTTCGTCTCGCACATTTTCTACCTGCTCAACAGGTTCGTGATTCGCTATCGCTACGACGTGGTTCACAGCAACCTGAGCAACGCCTTTCCGGAGCGGTCAGAAATCGAAATAGACGCGCTCACGGAGCAGACATTCCGCAACCTCGCCGATATCTTCGTCGAATCCATCAAGGGTATAGGGATGTCCCGCGACGAGTTGGAGCGCCGCATGACGATAACCGCCTCTGCTCGGGTGCGGGAGCTGGCCGAAAAGGGGACGCCGCTCATATTCCTGACGGCACATTATTGCAACTGGGAATGGCTGCTGTTGTACTCCTGCATTCACTTACCTCATCCACTGATGGTCGCGTACCAGCCGTTTCACGATCAGCAATTTGATGAGTTCATGCTCAAAGCACGTACGCGTTTCGGGGGAATGGCCGTCCCGTCGACGGAGCTGGTCAGGCAAATTCTTCTGAACAGAAAGTCTTTGAAAACGCTGGCACTTCTCGCCGATCAAAGCCCATCGAGGAATGAGCGAAAGTACTGGACGACATTTTTAAATCAGGAAACTGCATTTATCGATGGTACTGACAGTCTCGCATGGCTGACGAAGATGCCGGTGGTTTTCGTGAATACAAAACGTCAGAAGCGTGGCCACTATGACGTGTCGCTTGAAGTGATCGCGGAACCGCCATACGAAAAGAACAGCCACACGATTGTGGAGCGTTACGCCCGTGCGCTGGAAGCGATGATTCAGGCGGACCCGTCATCGTGGCTGTGGTCCCATCGCCGCTGGAAGTTCAGCCGCTCCGATGACGATTGTTGACGGCAGACTGCACAGCACGATGCCGGCTTATTGATGGATATGGTCCACGAGTCGCTCCCAGCTCAAAAACTCGATTGCTGACAGGGAGGTGGGCTCTCTGTCAAAAATCATCACGGCGCGCAATCCGTCGGTGTGATAGGCGGATCCCCCTGGCGTCGTTCGCGGGCTCGCGCTTGCAACGGGTCCCACGCCCTTGACGAGGCCGAACTCGCTAACCATCTGTGAGTAAATGGCGTCCTGGATAAAGTCGAATCGGGCTTCGTCCACATCGGGATCAGTAATTGCTACTGATTCGTCGCCGGGTGCGCCGGCGAAACGCCCGCCCAACGGTGTGCTGATTTGACCGATCCAAACGATTTTTCCGTGATAGCGGATATTTGTCAGCCATACGCGCAGCACGTGCGGCTGCGCGGCGATCCATCTGTCCCCTTTCTTCAACGTCAGGTCTTGAGAGCGCCCGAACAGGTACAGGGGACTTGCCGGTGCATAGTGATACTTGCGCCGAAGGAGTGCTGGTCCCGTGGCGCCCAGACCGCCAATCAGAACGACGTTGAGAGGATCGCTCTGAACACCGTTCTCGTCCGCTGCACAGCACGGCAAATGCTCGAGTAGGGTGCGCAAACGTGACTCGTCTTCAACATGCACCGGATCCGCCTCCGATATCATCGCAAGCACTTTTTCGACATGAGAATCGCTCAGTAAGCGATCAGGAATCGGGACCATCAAAGTCAGATGGGTGGACCATTCGCGACTCAAGAGGTCGACGGTGACAAACTTGGTTTCCCGGTCACTGTTGGTGAAAACGAATCCCGAGACCGTGGAACGGGGGTCGATGGGATCGCGAAAACTCAATCCCTCGATATGCTTTCCCAAGCGGTTTTTTCCATCGTCGGACAACGATCCGCGGAACGCAAAAACGACCTCTCCGGGAGAGAAGTACTCCGGGTCCAAGCCGGTTTGCAGGAAGTAGACGACGCGGTCGGAATTGTTTTCGATCTCGAGCCAAACGGGTTGAATGTGCTTTTCTGACAGGTCGATGCCGAATATTTCCGAACTTTCCACGCGACCGGGAACTGCCGCGGAAACGCGTATATTATCCTCGACCGCGCTTACCGCGCGCTCCCGCAGCAGGTTGACGTCAAGCTCTACCGGGGGTTGAAAATTCGTGCCGGCGCAACCCCCGGAAAGTGTCGCCAGGCAAACGATGAGCGCCGCGCAGACTCGCGTAAATACCCGGACGAGTGGATCGCGATCCGTCACGGCCTCGCTTCCTCAGGTGGGCGCGACGCCCATGAGAGGAATTTCACGTCAGACAGAGAGTGTGGTCTGTGCGTAAATATCATGACTGCGCGAAGTCCATCGGTGAACCAGGGATCTCCCACCAGATTCTCCCGTGGTGCGTCTTCGTCGACAGCGCCGACTCCGTGGACAAAGCCATACGTAGCGAGGGCCTGGGAGTAGGCGAGATCCTCGAGCAGATAACGCCGCGCTTCGTCCACGTCCGGGTCGATTACGTGGGTAGAAATCGTCGGTGACTTGAATGTGTATTTGACGCCGATATCACGGCTGATCTGACCGATCCATACGGGCTTCCCTCTGAGCTGGAGCGGCGCCAACCACAGGCGCAGGTGGTTGCGTTCGTGAATGGTGCCACGGGCCTTCTGGCCGGCCAGATCCTGCCGCCGCCCGAATACATACAAAGGACTGATTGGTGAGTAGCGGTAGCGGGATCCTTGCAGGAAGGATGTGACCGTACGCCACAGGGATTCTGACCAGATCTTTTCCGTGCCATGCCAGTTACGGCGAATGAGCGCGGGAAAAATGTCCGCGCTGCTACCAATCAGTACCAGGTTCAGCGGATCTCCCTGTTGGTCGCCGTCCTCGTTGGTGGTGCAGCATGGAAGCTGTTCGAGCGCTTGTCGCAGGGCATGGTCGTGTTGGAAGTTGGTGATTTCTTCGCTCGCATAAATGCTGTCGAAGTCCACAAGCGTGTAGTCGCCCTTGAATGATGGGTCACTGACGATATAGGTGAAGCTTTCCGAGTCGTGCGGGCCGATGAGATCGATATCCAATGCCTTGTAGCCTTCGTCACGGTTGACGATCACGAAGCCGGACGCGGTAGTTCCCGGATAGATTGGATTGTTGAACTGGAGAGTCTTGAAGTGTTTATCGGTAGACGCCGATGAGCCGAAAGCGTGGGCAGCTTCTACCGCCGAGAAATAGGCTGGATCGAGTCCCGAGGGCAGAAACCAGTAATGGGTCCCTCGGGCGTTCGCCACTTCGATCCAAACTGCCTGAATCTCCTTCGATGCCAGGTCGGCCCCGTAGATGGCGTTTGCCTCTTCGCTGGTGGGGACGGCCACAGTTACCGTCAAGCCGTTCTTGGCCTGGGTCTGGGCCCGTGACTTGAAGGGAACCTCGTCGATGGGAACAGGCGAGAAGCGCGTGGCGCAACCGGACGCCATCAACAGGATGGTCAGGCAAAACGCCGCACTGAGCCCCGCTCGCAGACACCGAGAAGCCATGGGATTGGCCCGGTAAACCCCCACAGCCATCAATTCTCCTCGTGTATCAACAGCGCCGGTCAATTATAGCGCGGCGCCATCGCTGGAAGACAAACTGAGCCGGTGCGCCCCGGCCACGGCGTCCGGAATCCGTAAACCAGCGCGGTGGTCCGGTGAGCTGGCGGAATCGGACTGGACGCCGGGGGCCCTTTTGTAGAATTCTAGGTAAGCCTCCTGGTGAGGCACCCCATCGTCAGCCGAATCTCCGGCTCCGCACCCGGGCCCGAGCGGCGGGGAAAATAACAATAGAGGCGCACCGGAATGCGTAAGCTGCCGTTCTCCACGGAATCTGTGTCTGGCCGTGCTCGCGATCAGGGCCCGGGCCGGTGACCACCTCCGCCGGCTCCCTGGACTTCGCTTTCGATCTGCGGGCCGAGCGCAGACGGCGTGTGCGGCGTTTCCTGCGGGTCGCAGTCCCCATCGTCACCCTCTTGATCCTGCTTGCTGCAATCGCAGGCATCGGGGTCTATTTGTCCAAGGCGAACCGCGCCGACGCGCGGGTGCTTACCGACGATCTTCTCGAGGAGCTGGAGCGGCGCATCGTCGCCGAGGTGGTGAACTTTCTCCAGCCGGCGTCGGTGATGGTGCGCCTCACCCAGGAGGTGCTCAAGGACGATGCGCTCGAGGACCAACGCAAGCGTTTGGCCGAGCCGCTGACCATGCACATCCTCGAGAGCAATCCGCAACTCTCCACCTTCAATTTCGCCGACCCCAGAGGCAATTTCTTGATGCTGAAGAAGATGCCCGGCGGGCCCATACATACGAAATTCATGGACCGGCGCGGCGACGGTGTCGAGACGACTTGGGTTCGCAGAGATGGCGGCGGAAATGTTGTCGCAACCGAGCGGGACCCCGACGACAGCTACGACCCTCGGACCCGGATCTGGTACCAGGGCGCGCAAGCGACGGGAAAGCTCTTCTGGAGCGATGTGTATATATTCTTCACCGATCAGCGCCCCGGCATTACGGCGTCGCTCCCGGTATACGATGAAAGTGGAGATTTAGCCGCCGTTTATGCGGTTGACATCGCGTTGGAGCATTTGAGTGCCTTTCTCGGCGATCTGGAGATCGGTCAGCGCGGTCGCGCAATGATCATCGATGACGACGGTGTACTCGTCGCTTATCCTGTTCTGGAGAAAATGCTCAAGAAGACCGACGGCGTTCTCGAGCGCGCCCACATCGAAGAGCTCGCCGATCCGATTCTCAATCGTGCATTCGACCGATTCCGTATCGACGGTCCCGGAAAGCGCGAGCTCATAGTGGAGGGTCGCCGACACATCAACACGGCATCGTCTCTGAAATCCGCGCTCGGCCGTGATTGGACGTTGTTGATCGTAGCGCCCGAAGAAGATTTTGTCGGCTTCGTCGCAGAGAACGACCGCCAGGGTCTTTATATGTCGGTGGCCGTTCTCGGCCTGGCATCGCTTCTCGCGGGCCTTCTGGTTTTCCAGGGACTGCGCGCAGACCGAAACGCCCAGCTGGTGTTCGAACGTCAGAAGCAGCTCGAAGCGCAGAGCCGCGCGTTCTCCGGGCTTGCTTCGCAGGCTGCGCTGTTCGACAGCGACGATGAATCCGCCGTTGCCACGCTTACCGAAACCGTTGCGCGCACCGTGAGCGCACGCCGAATCAGTATCTGGCACCTTGGCAGTGACGCAGAGCGGCTCGTCTGCGTGGATGCCTTCGACAAGGAGACCGGCGGGCATACGGCAGGCATGGAGCTCAGCGCGAATGAGCTGCCGCAATTCTTTCAAGCGATGGCGGAGGGCGGAGAAATTGTCGTTATAGACGCCGCCACCGACCCACGTACGGCGGAGCTTCACCGCATTTATCTTCACCCACTCAACTGTCGGGCCCTCGCGTCCGTGCCTATCGTTCAAGGCGTGCAGACCTTGGGTGTGATGTGGCTCGAGTACGATGCAGCTTGGACCGATCACGAATCGCAAGACGTGGCTTTCGCAAAGGCTGTCGCCAACATGCTTGCATTGCGCATGCGTAGTGATGACACGGGTGAAATCGGGAGGGCGCGCAATGGCGGGTCTCGACGGGCGGTGGGAGAGCGCAGCGACATTGCTGAGCCTATGCGTGAAACAGAACTCGTTACGGGACGCCGCGCGGAAGCATTTCTGGCCCGCATTGCCAGTGAGCGCGGTGAGGGCACAAGTATCGAGGCGCAGATATTCGAAGACGTTACCGTCGTGGTGATGCGATTTTCCGACCCGGTTTCTCTTGCTGTGGCCGTCGATGGTGAAGGTCGCAATGCTGTGGACGACCTCGCGCAAAAGCTCGAGACGCTGGCAGTGGACTACGGGGTCGAGTACCTGAAGCTACTCGGAAACCAAATCGTGTGCGCGTCGGGATTTACCGAAGAATCTCGACGAGGTGCGGATGTAATGGCGGATTTTGCTCTTGACGCGATGGATCACTGCGCACGGCTCTTTACCAAGCTGGAACGGCCAATGGAACTTCAGGTCGGTATCGATTCGGGACCGGTTATCGGGAGTGCGGTTGGCCGTGACCATTCGGTATTCAACCTCTGGGGCGACGCGGTGCTCACTGCGTCGCGAATGGCGGAGACCGGCGTCGCCGGGCACATTCAGGCTACCGAATCTACCTACAGGCGGTTGCATGAGGACTTTCTGTTCCGCGTGCGCGGTAGTTACTATCTGCAGGGTTTCGGTGAATTTACCACTTACATTTTGATGGGTCGGCTGTGAAATCATGAAGACTGTGCCGCCGAGCGCAGGCAGGGCATCAAAGGTGTCGGCGCGCAAACGCCGATTCGTGGGGCGCGCAGGTGCCTTCCTTATCGATATCTGGCGACGCGTTGCGCTGTCGATATCCGTCGGCTTGACTGCACTGTGGCGGATACTGTGGTTACGCACCTGGCGACCCACGGTACGACAAGAGTTCGTGCGCCACTGCTGGCAGGTGGGCATCAAGGCCTTGCCGACCACTCTGCTCACCGCCGTTATTATCGGCATCGCGTTGATATTCCAAATTCTCTTTTTCTCACGGGGTGAATTCGGCGACGTGCTGGGCGCGCTCAATGTCAACACCCTCGTATTGCTGACGCTGGTACGGGAAATCGCGCCGCTGCTGGTGGCGTTGATCGTCATCGGTCGAAGTGCGACGGTGATGATTGCCGAGCTCGTTGAGTTACGCATTGGCGGCCAGATCCACATGCTGGACGCGCAGGGTATCGACGTCTTCGACTATCTGGTGGTGTCGAGAATCGCGGCCCTGGCGGCGTGCAGCTTTGCCCTCGGCGTCATATTCGTGCTGACGGCGCTTGTAGCCGGACATTTGATGGCCGCGGCCGCCGGTGTATTCAATGTCGGATTCTTCGCATTTCTGGTGGAGGCCACCAGATTACTGTCGCCTGCGGATTACCTGATTCTGCCGCTGAAGACCCTGAGCATCGGGGTCGTGATCGGTGTGGTGACCTGTGTTACCGCACTAAGGCCGACTGAGGCTGCTTCCGACGTCAGGGAGCTGCTGCCGCTTGGCTACATGCGCGCCGTTGTGACGACACTGATTCTTTCCGGTGCGATTTCGGCGATGGTGGTATTGTGACTGGAGTGAACATCGACGGCGGTCTTAACGGTCACGGTGTACTCGAAATCATGCGTGCAACCGTTTCCAGCGATGACCACGAACGCCTCATGCGCGGGAGCATGCGTGCGGGCGCGGGTGATCTCGTGCTGATTCAAGTTGTCGATCTTCATCAGGCTGAGCTCTGGGCGGATCTGGCCGTCGGCCTTCGGATTCCGAGTAACGGCAGCGTATCCATTTTCGGCAACGATCTATCGGACCTCGATACGGAGACCTGCAATTGGCTGCGCAGCCGCGTCGGACGCGTATTCAGTCGCGGAAACTGGATGGATCGACTGAGTCTTATCGACAACGTTCTACTCTCGGCGCGGCACCATTCGGGACGCAGCGATGACGATCTCAAAGCGAATGCGTCGTCCCTCGCCGCGTCATTCGGCATGCCAGGCATTCCACTCGGTATGCCTGACAGCTTCGCGCGCATCGACTTGCAGCGGGCTGCCTGCGTGCGCGCATTTCTGGGCGATCCTGTGCTCGTGATCCTCGAGGATCCCACCTACGCCGCGCATACGGAGCTGCTGAAACCGCTGGTAGACGTTATCCGTACAACCCGCAATCGCGGCGCGGCGGTGTTGTGGTTCTCTCCCTCCGCGGCAATTTGGCGAGACAAGTCCATTCCCGTGACCCGGCGCTACCGCATGGCCGGCGACGAACTGATGGAGGTCGCGAGCCGCTGATGGCCGGCAACTCGACCCTGCATCGATACGCCAGCGAGATCGTAGGCACGCTCGTGCTGGTGTCGTTGATCGCCTTCGTCCTGGCCTTGTTCGTTGGTGGGCGTATCGATCAGTGGCTGAACCCGGGTCTCCAGGTGCGAATAATCATGCCATCGGAAGGTCTCTATGGTCTTTCGGAAGGCGCCAGCGTAGAGATACTCGGCTCGAAGGCGGGGCAGGTAGGGCGAATCGTCATCCAACCCGACGAGAGTATTTACGCCGACGTGCGCATCAATGATTCCATGGCGCATTTCGTACGCCGCGATTCCGACGTGTTCATCCGCAAGCGTTTCGGCATCGCGGGAGATTCCTTTGTCGACATCAGCCGCGGCCGCGGCCAGCCGCTGGACGAGGAATACGCAGTTCTAGAGGGCCGAATCGATCGTGCGGCAACGGAAACGGCGGGTGAGCTTCTTGCGGAACTCAGGGACAAGGCTCTGCCGGTCATCAACGATGCCGCGAGCACCATCAATTCGCTTGCCGCACTCACCGATGGTCTTCAGGATCCCCAGGGCGATCTGCAGCAGACACTCGCCAATCTCAATGCCGTTACCGGCCGCCTCGCCAGGGGCGAAGGGGCCGTCGGCCGCCTGCTGGTGGAGGATGCGCTCATCCGCGAGCTGGAAACCCTGGTCGCGGGGCTGAACCACACTCTCGGCGGCATGGGGCCGGTGCTCGATGAGTTACAGGTGACGGTTCGCAACATCGCCGTCATGAGCGAAGCTATCAGCGCCCAGTCCCAGGCCATTCCGGAAGTCTCCGAGCGCATGGGCTCGGTGCTCGATTCGGTGGACGCCATCATGGCGGATCTCAGGCGCACCACACCGCAGTTGCCGCGCATTACCCGCAACATGGCCGACACTACCGAGAATCTGCCCGTGCTGCTCCTGCAGACGCAGCAGACGGTGTCCGAGCTCGAGCTTCTGATCCGTCAATTGCGCGCCAGTTGGATTGTGGGAGGCGGCGCCGGTGAGCCGCCCCGGCCGGCGGCGCGCATATCACCCCTGGAAGTAACACCGTGATCGACCAGGGCATCAGTTATCGGCGAAGGCTGCCGCTGTGGGTAGTGCTCGTGCCGATCGTTGCGTACCTCATCGGTTGTGCACCGAACAGGCCCGTCGCGGAGACGCCTGCGGCTGACGACAGACTGGAGCGCACCAATCGTATTGCCCATGTTGCCTTTAAGCATGGCCGCTATGCTCAGGCCGCGTCCCTGTACCGGCAGGTGGCGGATCTCGCCTACGAACGGGATGACGTTAACGCCGCTGTCGATGCCCAGTACAATACCGCCGTCTGCCTGGTGCGCCTCGACCAGGTGGACGAGGCCGACGCGTTACTTCAGCGCACCAAGGCCGAGCTTGGCCGGGCGGGCCAGGCCGAACCGATAGAACTGCGCCTGCTCGAGGCAACGGTGCTCTACCGTCAGCGGCGCTATCAGGAGGCCTGGTCCCTTGCCGAGCAAATCATTTCCAGCGCCCCGGATTCCCAGGCGGCACACCGGTCGCAGTTTCTTCGCGGCCTGATCGCCGCGGACCAGGGCGATCAGGCACGCCTGCAAGCGGTTATTGCCGATTTCGACCCTGCCACCGACGATCGCCTCGAAGCGGATCGCTCGGAACTCGCCGGTCATCTCGCGCTTCTGGAGCAGCGTTACGACGCGTCGGTCGCCGCTTTTGCCGAAGCCGCCCGGCTTCGCCGCGCGGGCTCGGACTACCGCGGCACGGTGCGGGCCCTGGCCAAGGCCGGTGAGACCGCCGAGGCAGCCGGGCGCCTGTCGCAAGCCTCGGTGCACTATCTGCGCGCCGGTCGCAGTGCCTTGCATCAGGGCGCTCGCGAACGCGCCCATGATCTGCTCACCCGTGCCCGCAGCCTGGCCAATCAAGCGGGAGACGCGGACACGGCCCGGGAAGCGCAGCTCTATCTCACCTTGCTGAAAGAGTCCGAGCCGGAACCCGCATCCGGTAGCTGAACGCGACTGGATGCAGCTTGCGCCATGGACATTTCCCGTGCGCCGGCAATAATGGCTGGCCGCCCCGGCGGCTGACACTCGGGAGAATCGCATTTTACTCGCAAGCCTGGTCGCCATTCCCTTTATTGGCGCACTGCTTCCGCACCTGTTCAAGTCACGCCTGCGAATCGATCCGGCGATAGGCGCTGCACTCGTCGCCGGCCTGGCGCTGGTGTGTCTCGTGACCCTGACCGCGGCGCCGTTCAGGGGCGAAACACTGGTCGTCAGCTGGCCGTGGCTCCCGAGCATCGGAATGGAACTTGCACTTCGATTCGACGGACTGGGGATGCTGTTTGCGTACCTGATCGTCGGCATCGGGCTTCTGGTCATTCTTTATGCGCGCTACTACCTGAAGCCGGAGGACTCCACCGGACGTTTCTACGGGTTCCTGCTGTTGTTCATGGGCGCGATGCTGGGGGTCGTGCTCAGCGAAAATCTGTTGTTACTACTGATTTTCTGGGAACTCACCAGCCTCATTTCTTTTCTGCTCATCGGCTATTGGAAGCATGACGCCGAGGCGCGTCAGGGTGCGCGCCTGGCGCTTCTGGTAACCGGCGGCGGCGGGCTGGCACTGTTTGCGGGAATTCTGCTTCTCGGGCACATCGCCGGTAGTTTCGCACTCAGCGACGTACTGATGGCGGGACCGGCGATTAAGTCGCATCCGCTCTACGACCTGACCCTGGTCCTGATACTGATCGGCGCGTTTACCAAATCGGCGCAGTTTCCCTTTCACTTCTGGTTGCCCCACGCCATGGCGGCGCCGACGCCCATCAGTTCCTATCTGCACTCCGCCACCATGGTCAAGGCCGGGATATTTCTCCTGGCCCGCCTGTTTCCTGCGCTCTCCGGCACCGACATGTGGTTCACGCTGGTAGGCGGTGCCGGCGTCATCACCCTGTTGATGGGTGCTTATCACGCACTGTGGCAGCACGACATCAAAAGCTTGCTCGCTTACTCCACCATCAGTCACCTGGGGCTGATCACATTGTTGTTCGGGCTGGGAACCTCCCTTGGCGCCATCGCCGGTGTCTTCCATATCATGAACCATGCTGTGTTCAAGGCTTCCTTGTTCATGGCCGCCGGCATCATCGATCACGAAACCGGCTCCCGTGACATGCGCAAGATTAACGGGCTGTTCAAGTACATGCCTTATACAGCTGTGCTCGCCATCGTCGCGGCCTCTGCCATGGCGGGGGTGCCCCTGCTCAACGGATTCATCAGCAAGGAAATGTTCTTTCAGGAAGCGGTGGACCTGACCAAGCTGGGCTACACGGGTTATGGGTTGCCGGCGGCGGCGGTAATCGCCGGCATCGGATCGGTGGCCTATTCTTGCCGATTCATCCACGACGTGTTTTTCAATGGTGAGCCCATCGGGCTCGCAAAAACGCCCCACGAACCGCCACGATGGATGAAGGTTCCCATCGAGGTCCTGGTGGTACTGGTCATTGCCGTGGGTGTCGCTCCGGCCTACACGGTGGGGCCGATCCTCGACGTAGTGGCTGGCAGCGTGCTGCAACGGGGGCTTCCCGAATTCAGCTTGAGCCCCTGGCACGGCTTCAATCTGGCTTTCATGATGAGCCTCGTGGCCCTGGCCGGTGGCGTTATCGTGTACTCGCTCCGTCAGCGGATCTTCGCGCTGCACGATCGTTTCTTTCCTCCGGTCAGCGGGCGCAATGTAGCGGAAGGTTTTCTCCAGCGGATTTTTCGCTGGGCCGTGGGCGTGAATAATCTGATCGAAAACGGATCGCTTCAGCGTTACCTTTTTCTGCTTATAGGCAGCACGCTGATCGTTGGTGTCGCGGCCTTTCACGGTGAACCCCTGGTCGGCTCGGCGCCTACACAAGCCCTGGACACCCAGACACTTGCCTATGGTGTTTTTCTGGTGGCCGGTGCCATTGGCACCGTCCTCTTTCACCGTTCACGATTTCTTGCTGTGGTAATCATAGGCGTCGTCGGCCTGATGGTGTCATTGCTGTTCGTACGCTTCTCCGGTCCGGACATCGCCATGACCCAGCTTCTGGTCGAGTTCGCGACGGTCATATTGATTCTACTCGCACTTTTTTTTCTTCCCTGGAACTCGCCTGTCGACTCGAGCGTCCTGCGGCGGGTGCGCGACGCCTTGACAGCAGTGCTGGCAGGCGCCGGGGTCGGTGCTTTGGGCTACGCTTTGCTCACTCGGCCGCTGCACAGTATTTCCGAGTTCTTCATCGCGGAAGCAAAACCGGGGGGTGGCGGCACCAACATCGTCAACGTCATCCTTGTGGATTTCCGCGGCTTCGATACCCTCGGTGAGGTCACCGTGCTGGCAGTCGCGGCGGTGGGAATTTACGCGTTGCTCTCCAATACCAGCGTGCGCATCCCGAGTGTCGATATGGAGGGCCGAGCCTGGACCTGGGACCGGCATCCGTTGGTGCTTGCAGTGATCGCGAGAACCATGTTGCCCCTGGCGCTGCTGGTCGCCGTGTATTTGTTTCTGCGCGGGCACAATTTGCCTGGCGGCGGCTTTATCGCCGGGCTGGTGGCCAGTACCGCGCTGATTCTGCAGTATTTGTCCGATGGTTCCGCCATGGCGCGAACGCGTATCGGCTGGCGGTATCGGATGCTGTTGGGAGTCGGCATTCTGATCGCTGCCGCCACGGGTATCGGCAGTCTGCTGTTCGGCTACCCCTTCCTTACGACGTCCTTCACTTATGTCAGCTTGCCGGTGATAGGAAAGTTCGAGCTCGCTACCGCCATGTTGTTCGATCTGGGGGTATTCGTCGTCGTGGTCGCCACTGTAATGCTCACACTGGCCTGCCTCGGTCGATTGAACGCGCCACTGGACAGTGTGCCGACCATCCGCTGGCGGCGGGACAGGGAGCAATAGTGGAAGCGTTGTTCTCCATCGTCATCGGGGTGCTGGTTGCATGCGGGGTCTATCTGGTTTTGCGCGCCCGTAGCTTCCCCGTGGTCCTCGGGCTCACGCTCATCAGTTACGGCGTAAATGTTTTCTTGTTTGCCTCAGGGCGCCTTGTCGCAGACAGCGCGCCGCTTGCATTGGCCGAAGTGACGATCCATCCGGACCCGCTGCCCCAGGCGTTGGTTCTGACCGCCATTGTCATCGGTTTCGGCATGACCGCCTACACTATCGTTTTAGCCCTGAAGGCCAACGGTGAGCTGCACACCGACCGTGTCGATGGGGACGTGGAAAAATGAATCACTGGATCATCGCTCCGGTGCTGCTGCCGCTTGTTACGGGTGCGCTCGTTCTGGCATTCGAGGCTTCCGGTCTCGCTTCCAAAAGAATGCTCAGCGTGGCTTCGACGGCCGCGCTGATACCGGTCGCGATGGGATTGCTGAGCATCGCGGCTACCGGCGAGCAACAGATTTACTACCTGGGAGATTGGCCGGCACCATTCGGGATCGTGCTGGTTCTCGATCGCCTGAGCGCGCTGATGCTGTTGCTTTCGAGTATTCTGGCTACGGCGAGTGTTATTTACGCCGTCGGCGGTGACGACACGAAGGGGGCGGATTTTCACGCGCTGTTTCAGTTTCAGCTCCTCGGTATTAACGGCGCCTTTCTCACCGGCGACTTGTTCAATTTATTCGTCTTTTTCGAAATTCTGCTCATCGCCTCCTACTGTCTCATCGCCCATGGAGGCGGTCCGGCGCGCACACGGGCAGCCATGCATTTCGTGGTGCTTAACCTGGTCGGCTCATCGGTGTTCCTGATTGCCCTGGGCGTCGTCTACGGGACGCTGGGGACGTTGAACATGGCCGATCTGGCAGTGAAGGTTGCGGCGGCCGACGCCGATTCCATCGGACTCGTCAGGGTGGCGGGCCTGATGTTGCTCGTGGTCTTCGGACTGAAGGCGGCGTTGTTGCCCCTGGGTTTCTGGCTGCCGGCCGCCTACCGCTCGGTAACGGCGGCGGTTGCGTGCCTGTTCGCCATCATGACCAAGGTGGGTGTGTACGCCATTGTGCGCGTGCATATCCTGATATTCGTCGAGCCGGTGGACGGTGGGTTTTTCCTGGAGGCGTGGTTATTGCCGCTTGCCCTCGCGACGATCGTACTCGGAACCATCGGTGCACTGGCGGCCTCGGAGCTTCGCGCCACTGTGACTTACCTGGTCGTGGTGTCCGTCGGCACGCTGCTCGCGGTCGTGGGTGTATTCTCCCGGGAAGCTCTGACCGCGGCACTTTATTATCTGATTCACAGTACGCTGGTAACCGGTGGCCTGTTTTTGCTCACGGACTTGATCGCACGCCAGCGCGGCAAGGTGGGGGCACGCCTGGATCGGTCCCACGCGGTGTATCAGCCGGCACTGCTCGGCGCCTTGTTCTTCTTCGCTGCGGTCGCCGTCTCCGGTTTGCCGCCGCTGAGTGGATTCGCGGCAAAGCTCTCCATCCTGCAAGCGGCACAAGGGTCCGCCGCCGGCGCCTGGATCTGGGGAGTCATCCTGATCTCCGGATTGTTTGTCATCGTCGCGTTGAGCAGGGCCGGCACGGCGATTTTCTGGCGCACCGAGGACACCCGGGGTGCGCCGCGGCCGGTGCGCGGCAGCGAGGCGTTTTCCACCGGCAGCTTGCTCGCGGGTTCCCTGCTGCTGATGGTATTTGGCGCCCAGACTTTCGACTACGCGCAAGCGACGGCCGAGCAGCTGCTGCACCGCCGAGCCTACGTGGACACCGTGCTCGCCAACGAATCGGTGAGCACGCCGGCATCAATGAGGGAGTAGGAACAATGTCAGCGAAGCGACAGTGGCTGCCCCACCCGGCGACAAGCGCGCTACTTTTTGTGGTCTGGTTATTACTCAACCATTCGCTTTCAGCTGGTCACATCCTGCTCGGTGCCGCCTTTGGTTTTCTAATTCCGTTGTTCACCCGGCGCTTTTTCCCCGAACCGGTCTATCTCTCGCGGCCCGGCACGATTCTACGGTTTCTTGTTACGGTGCTGTGGGACATCGTGGCAGCAGGTATCACTGTCGCACGCCTTTCCCTCGGCCCGATGTCGAAGCTGAAGCCGCGCTTCGTGCGCATTCCGGTGGCGCTGGACGACGACTTTGCTCTGACTGCACTGGCGAGCACCATCTCACTGACACCGGGCACTGTGTCCGCGGAGATCGCGCCCGATCGCGGGCACATACTGATTCATGCGCTGGACGTGGATGATGAAGCGGCGCTGGTGCGCACGATCAAGGAGCGCTACGAGATGCCGATCAAGGAGATATTCCAATGTTGATTAACCTGCTGGGCATTGCTGGAGCCATGTTGGCTATCGCCATGGGCTGCAATATCTGGCGCTTGCTGCGCGGGCCGGATGCCACTGACCGGGTACTGGCACTGGACACGCTGTATATCAACGCTGTCGCTCTGTTGGTCCTGACCGGTGCCGTATACGGCAAGCAACTCTTCTACGAGGCCGCCATCCTCATTGCCTTGCTCGGCTTCGTAGGCACCGTTTCGCTGGCCAAGTTTCTTTTGCGCGGCGACATCATCGAGTAGCGGGAGGCAAGATGATTCTTGAAATTGTCAGCGCGACATTGATCCTTTTCGGTGCCGGCATCGCGCTGGTCGGCTCCATCGGGCTGGTGCGTTTCCCGGATATCTTTACCCGGCTGCACGGCCCCACCAAAGCGACCACCCTCGGGGTTGGAGGCGTGCTCCTGGGCACTATTCTTTTTCTCGTCCTCCGGGGTGAGGAAGGTGCCATCCGTGAACTGCTGATTACCGTTTTTCTTTTCCTGACCGCGCCGGTCAGCGCCCACCTGATCGCAAAGGCAGCCCTGCACCGGCAATGCGAATCCGTATGCGAGATCCCCGCAGACGAGTCCGACTGAATGCGATCTCCCGTGTTGGTCGGTTATCGTGTCAGCCAGTACATCGTGCCAGGCAGGTCGGTGAAGCCAAAGGTGAAAAACCAGGATTGGCCGAAGTCCCTGAGATCCCGGGCTCCGACTGCCACGCGCAGATGATCACTCATGAAGCTCACGTTGATATCGCCACCGAGTGTATCCTGATCACTGATCGTGGGCTGACTCCATGCGTGGTACCAAGTGGGGGTAATCCCGAAGCTCGAGATAGTCCCCGAGCTGGTACGGCGTGTATAGCCCAGCCCGAGCCCCAGATAGTTTTCCCGGTTTTTGTTGGAGCTCGAGCGAAACAAACCACCGGCGAACCCAAGACTGGCGCGCAGGTTGACCAAATTGTTTTTCGACAGCGCCAGGGTTGGTTGCCAGGTCAGGAGCATATCGCCCTCAACCAGATCTAAAGCGAACTCATAAGGAATCACGTAGCGCCAGATCCAGCTTTCCGGTGCCGTTGATGGCGAGAAGGTGAATGCAGGGGGGTTATAAGTGGCGCGTTGCAAAATATGCGCAGTGGCTCCCATGAGGGTTGTATAGGACTCCTCCTGCAGGTCTGGATCCGGCTCGCGCGCGGCGTACAGGTCTGCTGCCTGGCGCTCGAGGTAGACCAGGCGCGCCGAAAATCGGCGTGTCATCTCCGTCGGCCAGGTCTGCGGATCGTCGATAATTTGCGCCAGCAGCGGCTCGGCTCCGTCGTCGGTCTCGCTGGGGACGAAATTTTCCTCTTTGAGATACTCGAAGAAAGTGCTTTCGGTGACGAACACGTTCTTGTCGTCGTCATCGTCCGCTTCTCCAGCGGCGAGTGCCTTTGCCAACGCGTCATGGATAATTTGCATGTCGCGATCCGTGGCCGGCAGCGGCGAATAAGAAAATGCGAAGTGGCCGTCGTTTCTAAATTCTCGCTCAGCCAGCCGTGCGAAAACATAACGACCGCGTGCATCGGTCCCCACTCCCACGGCATCGTAAAGCTGTTTTCCCAGTCGTTCGACGCACCCGCCGTAGTCGTCTGGTTGTTGATTGCGAGAGAATTGCAAGCCACAGAGATTGAGAGAGATCGCGGTGATGGCGTCGTACACACCGACGAAATAGTCGTACTCGCGAAATTTGAAATCGAGGAATGAGCCAAAGTCGGCGAGCAGGGTTCCGGTTATGGGTCCGCCACGACTGGAAACCCGCAGTGCACGGTCATCATGGATCGATTGACGTGATCGGCTGATGCTGACATACAGTTTCTTGTCGTCGATGTTCGCGCGCTCAATGATCGTCATCAAAGCCGCGGCCAGCTGATTGCGGTAGGCTACGATATCGATGCGGCATTGGATGCCACGCCCGGAGCCCGACTCTTCCGGTATTGGCTCGCAACTATCGGCGACACCGGCGTCCATCAGAGCGTCGGGCGAGTACGGTGGGGACACGAGGGGCTTGAGTCTGTCGTAAGCGATCTCGAGGAAGCGGCCTGCTCGACGCACGGCTTGGTCGCAAGCCAGGGGAGAATCGAAATACGGCAATTCCTCCCGGCAAGCGAAATCCGGCTGCTGCTCGTTGAGAATGTGTGCCAGCTGATAGCTCAACTGGGAAAGATTGAGCTGCCAGTTGTCACTCGTGGTCTCCCGGTAAAGTTCATACCTTCTGGCCGTACCAAGGGCCCCAACCAGCAAGCTGCTTTCCGAGAAAAAGCTGAACTCCATGATTCGGCAGGCCTCGGGCGGATTGTCCGAGGCGCACGCGGTGTAGTCCGGAGGCTCGGGTTCTTCGTAGCGGATGCGATTCGGATCGATGTAGAAGTACGTGACCGGAAAAGGGTCCCTGGATGCGCCGCGATTGCGTTCTGCAAGTGTGCGGGCAAGACCGATGGGCAGGTTGTCGAACAATCCCCCGTCGGCGAATTCGGCTTCATCGAGCTCATAGCCCTCCGGGCATATCAGATCGCTGTCAGATTGCTGCGATTCGGATTCGGATGGTGTCATGTCCGGTCGTAATAGCCGATGACAGTACTGAAATCGCCTGCGGCCGAATGCCGTGGGGAAGGCGCTGGTCGCGGCGGCAGCTTCTATTATGCGGTCATCGGAAATGGAGAATTCGGGGGCGCTTCTTGGGCGTGGCATCAGTATCATCGCCGGATCGTCAACCTTGGGATAGTCGGCCGGGTCAAAGAAATAGGCGACATGTCCGTCTTCCTGGACCCGCAGCTCAAAGGGGATGTAGAAGCGTTGATTTTCTACCTCGATATCGCCGACCTTCAACTTCATCGGCTCGACCCGGGTGACCGTAACTCCCATGGGAATTCTGCATCCATCACGGTAGGCAGGCTTGCGCCACTTTTCCTTCAGATCTCTGGCGCTGGCGAAGTAATCTCGGCGAGAAAATAATGCGTCATCCGGCAGGTAGGTTGGCGAGTCGGCCTGAGGGGGAAGGAGCGCATTGATATCGATCCGCAGCCACACGTCGCGGAACACGTTATCGTCGATTCGGTTCGGTAGTCCGCCTTCGTCATGGGCACGTGTACACGAAGTCAAGCCCGTCAGAATGGTGTTGACGCCGCCAGCCGAGGCGCCCGCTACGCTCGCGATTTCCAACGGCCGAATCTGGCCGCCACTCAAAGTTTCCAAATTCACCGATTCCCGAATCAGCTTGAGGACAGCCCAATTGAGACCCGCTTCGTAAGCGCCTTTGCTGGCTCCTCCGCTGATGGCAAGCGAAAATCGTTGAGTATCGCTTATTGCCCGAGCATCACCGCTTGCCGCGACCAGCCCTGCGCCGACAACTATCGCCATCAGCCTTCCCAGTGAACGATTCATTCGATGAACTCCTTTTGCACCGCCGTCACCTTAATCCGGGCGTCGTCTATGATCGACCCGATTCCCGCCTGTCCCGCTTCCACCTGCGCGGCCTGCTCGCTGGCCACGAGCCAGTCGCGAATACGGCCCGAATCGCCGTACTTGCTCAATTTCCCCCATGAGTTGAGCAACACGACGATCAGTGCACGGTCCGCGATGGTGGTACGCATCAACAAGCAATTGCCGGCCTCCAGGGTGAAGCCGGTCTTGCTGAAGGCGATCTGCCAGCGTTCCCTGTGCACCAGTGAATTC
>JAACFO010000071.1 GCA_009937425.1 Gammaproteobacteria bacterium | reverse complement strand
ACCGGGCACCTCTTGACTTATTAAGTCAAGAGGTGCCCGGTACCTCTTGACTATTGCTGGGACTGGGTCATTAGTTTGTCGGCCAGGGCGTGTTCGCGTTGTTCGTGGTCGTGCAGGTGTGCCAGTACTTCGGCCACTTCTGTGAGCAGTTGCGGTTGGTCTTGCTGGTCGGCGATGCGGGTGCGTTCGAGCAGGCCACGTACGGCGGAAAGAATGGTGCAGTGGTCCCGAACCAGAATCTTCAGTTCATCGTGATGGCGCGAGCCGTATGCACCCATGCATTCATACAGTCCGCCGGGAAACTGCTCTCGGGAAAAATGCTTGATGAGCGACGTATGCAATTCCTCCAGCAATGGGACCAGGCCGATGGTGCTGTGAAGCGCAGCGACTCGCTTGACCAGCACCGTGAGCTCGCGGTGCTCTTCGGCGAGTTCGTCGTATACTTGCTTGAATGTCGGATTCACGGTGACGGCACCCGGATGGTTTTCCCTTGAGGGCAGGTTCCCATGAGTGTACGAAATATTCTGGTCGAAGAGGTCATGAGCACCGGCATTTTCACGCTCGGGCGAAATGAGAAATTGAGCGTCGCCGACGATCTGATGAAACAGGAGCGAATCCGGCACATACCTGTTGTGGATTCTGATGGTGAGCTTTGCGGTATTGTCACCCAGCGCGACCTGTTTCGGGGTATTTTGCTGAGATCCCTGGGGTATGGAAGTCGTGCCGAGCAGAAAATGCTCGACTCTCTGTCTGTCAAGGACGCCATGCACGATGAGGTAGTGACCATCTCTCCAGACTCACCCTTGAGCGACGCCGCAAATCTCATGTTATCCAATAAAGTCGGCTGCTTGCCGGTGGTCGATGGCGAGCGCCTGGTGGGTATGATAAGCGAAGCCGATTTCGTGAAACAATTTGCCGGCAGTGATGCGTGATTTCACATTTGACATGGATCAGCAACCGTAGTCTACGGGCGGGCTATGGTGTCTTTGTGGCTTGAGAATCTAAATCGGAGGTGTCGCCATGTCTGAACAGATTCTTGTTCCCGTCGACGGATCGGAGCCTGCATTTCGTGCACTCAAAGTAGCCTGCATGCTTGCAAGAGCCCAGAACCAGAACATTAGATTGCTGCATGTGGTCCCCAACAAGGAGGTCCCCGCGGGCCTCAAGCGATATGCCGAAGTCGAGCATATGCGGAATCCACCGGAGTATCTCTACGAAACCGCTATAGCCGAAAATGTTCTCAATGCAGCCCGAGACCAGGCCTTGGCGGATGACGCACCAAATGTCGAGTGTTCCGTCGAGCACGGCGATGCCACCAAAGGCATTCTGGCAGTGGCCGGGCGCGAGGGCGTCGACACGATCGTAATGGGTACGCGTGGCTTGAGTGACTTCAAGGGTATGGTTCTCGGCAGCGTTGCCCATAAGGTCGCACACGGCGCCGACTGCGAGGTGATCGTGGTGAAGTGACGCCGGCGTAGCTGCGCTCAGTCGAATCGGATTGAAGGATCCACATCTGAGAATTCAGACTTGTGGAGTACCCCATGGATGGTGTAAATGCATTGAATGAAAGCTCCCAGAGGACCTGCACGTGGCTGATTCCTACAACGACCTCAGCGATTCACAAATGGCTTTGCTCGAAGGCCAGCTCAGGGAACAGCAGGAAGGGCTGCGCGCGGAAGTACAGGAAGAACGCGCCAAGTCCGACGACGAGCGTGATCGGCGCAGCGCACGCGAGGTGCAGGACCGCGGAGACGAGGCGAATACCGATCAGTGGCGGGAGGCCAATGCCGCCATGATTGATCACCACGTGGATGAGATCAGTGGCATTCAGGCCGCACTTTCACGCGTGCAATCCGGCACTTACGGTCTTTGCGTGGATTGTGGTGAAGCCATCGGTTTCCAACGCCTGCAGGCTTACCCTTCAGCAAACCGCTGTGTCCAATGTCAGTCCAAGGCGGAATCCGCCTAGGGGATCAGGCCACCAGCACCACCGGCACGGCGAGGGACTCGAGATAGTCTAGCGCCGCGCTGCTTTCCAGATCGGGGCTTTTCCTGGCCAGGACCAGCAGGCCGCCCGCGCCTGGAGCCAACACCCTTCCGAGCTGTGAAAAGCGGTTTTCCGCCACCACCAGATACTGGAGGTCCACCCTGTCGGCGGCGGCTTGTGCTTCGCGTTTGCGATTTTCGACGTCCTCTGCACGGCCCCCGGGTACCAGCACGACCAGATTTCCCGCCAGGGTGTAGGCCAGCTTGATCGCCACCTTGAGCGCTCGGGCGCTGGCGGGCGAGCCGTCGAAGAGTGTCCACAGGGGTTGCTTTCGGGCGGCCCATCCCACCGCCGCGCCACTGGTCGCCGGCGTGCGTGGCTTATGCTCGCCGGGCAGCCGGGATCGTGCGCCGTGCATGAAGGTTACCTGCACGCTTGCCGATGCCGCCAACGCCTCGCTGAAGTAGTGGCCTCGCACCACCCTCACCGTCGAGCGTACCGTAGTGGTCTTGCCGATCCGCGAGAGTTCCCGGCGCAGTTGCAGGACCTCGCAGCGCAGGGTGCGCAGCATGCGCTGGCTGTCCATTTCACGGGTCGTGCCGGAGATACGGTCCACTTCACGGGTAACCGGTAGATCCGCGAGTTGCAGCAGCTTGGCATCTTCGACGAACACGACCTCCAAGTCGGCGCCGATGCTGGCCGCCAGGGCTGTCGCCAGCTCGAGTGTTTCGCCGCACCGCCGCGCTGCGTTAATAGCAACCACGATCGGCGTGGAGGAGGCCGTCGGCGCGGGCTCAGTCACCGTCGCCACCCGCCTTGTCGTGCTCATCGCCCTTGGCGCCGAACTCGCGACGCACATCCGAGAGTTCGATGAGCCGTGCCTCAACCCGGGCGTTGATGGAGTTCTTCTGAAAGCCTCCTTGCTTGAGCGGCTCGCCGGCTGGTATTCCGGTGAGCAGCTGAATGGCTTCATCCACTGTTTTCACGGCATAAATCCGGAACCGTCCGCGCTTTACCGTCTGCACGACATCGTGTCGCAGCATCAGGTGCTTGATATTCGACTCGGGAATAATAACTCCCTGGTCGCCGTTAAGACCGCATTCCTGGCACACATCGAAGAAGCCTTCAATCTTCTCGTTCACTCCGCCGATGGCTTGTACTTGTCCATGTTGATTGATGGAACCGGTGACCGCGAAAGTTTGCCGAACAGGCGCGCCGGCAAGCGACGAGAGCAGGGCGCAAAGTTCTGCCAGTGAGGCGCTGTCGCCGTCGATGGATCCGTAGGACTGCTCGAACACCAGACTTGCCGTGAGCGAAACAGGGTGATCCCCGGCGTAGCGTGACATGAGAAAGTTCGACAATATGAGCACGCCCTTGGTGTGGATCGCGCCGCCCAACTCGGTCTCGCGTTCGATATCGACGACTTCGCCGTCACCGACGCGGGTCGTAGCAGTGATGCGGCCCGGTTGGCCGAAGATCAGATCGCCGTGATCGAGCACCGACAGGCCGTTTATCTGGCCTATCGATTCGCCCTCGGTATCGATCATCATCGTTCCCCGGCGGATCTCTTCCTGGAGCCGCATCTGCACGCGACTGAGCCGGTAGCGCTGCTGATCCAGGGCGTGCTGAATATCCTTGGCGCCGATGCGCTTGCGTTTCGCCTTACTCGCCCAGTAGTCGGCTTCCTTCAGCAGGTCGACGAGATCGCGTCTGTGCACCGACAGCTTTTCCGCGTCCTCGCACAGTCGCGAGGCGCGTTCAATGACACGGCCAACGGCGGCTCGATTCAACGGCTTGAGTTTTTCCTGGCGTGCCAGCGTGGCGATAAGCCGCGCGTAATCGTCCTGGCTCTGGGTTGTTCGGTCCACAGAGTCGTCGAAGTCCGCCGCCACCTTGAACAGGTTGCTGAAGTCCGGGTCGAGCTCGTGCAGGAAATAATAGAGATAACGCTCACCGACCAGTACGACCTTGATCTCCAGGGGGATGGGCTCGGGCTCCAGGGACGTGGTGCTCACCAGGGCGAAGGAACGTTCCGGTGCTGCGATGCGAATTTCCCGGGACTGCAGCGCGCGCTTGAGACTCTCCCAGGCAAACGGTTGCATGAGTACTTTTTGTGCATCCAACAGGATGTACCCGCCGTTCGCCCGGTGCAGGGCGCCGGCCTTGATCATCGTGAAGTCCGTCACCAGGGTGCCCATCTGTGCTTGATGCTCGACGCAGCCCACGAGGTTCTCGTGATTGGGCAGGCTTTCCAGGACTACCGGTGAGCCGCGGTGATCGCCGTTGTCCACGACGAGATTGACGCTGTAGCGTTTTAGTGCCGGCGCCGGCTGTCCAAAAGCACCGATATTGAGGACGCCCATGCCCTCGGCACCCGGGAGAAAGTCATTTACATGCAGGACGATGTCGTGCTCGACGGCGGCCAGATGCGCCTGAATAGCGTCGATGTCGGCATAGTCTTCGCGCAGGCTATCGATGAGATGGCCTACCGCGAAGCGGGTTATTTCCCGATGCAGCGCCCGCAGCTTCTCACGGCTCTCCTTTTGCCAGCCCTGAAACTGGCGAAGCAGCTTTTGCAGGCTCTCCTGGAGCTCGGTGACGACTTTTTGAATGCGGTTCTGCTCGGCCTCTGGAAGATGCTGGAACTGCGTCGGGTCCAGAATTTGCTTGGCTTCGCCGATGGGCGCAAAGGTAAAGCCCGTGGGTGTCTCGACCAGCGCGATGCCGCGCTTGATGCCAACCTGGCGCAACTCTTCCAGGGCCTGAGTGCGGCGTTCCCGAAACTCCTCCTCGATCTCCGCCAGGCGTGCATGGGTATCCTCGTTATCGAATGCCGCCGGAATCACGCTGCCAAGCTCTTCCACCAGACCTTCCATATCCTTGCGAAAGCGCGCTCCCCTGCCGGCCGGTAACCGGACGGCGGTGGGCTGCTTGGGCTGCTCGAAATTGTGCAGGTAGCACCAGTCCGGAGCCACGTCCTGGTCGCCCGCCACCTGACGCAAAAGCTCTTCGACGGCGGTGAATTTGCCCACGCCGGGGAGCCCGAGGGCAAAGACGTTGAAGCCAATCTGGCGGATGTCGAGTCCGAAGTGGAGCGCGCCCATGGCCCGGGTCTGGCCGCTGACGGCGCTGATGTCGTCAAGCTCCTCGGTGGTCTCGAAATCGAACAGGCGGACGTCGCAGGCCCGGTAGAGGGCTTTCACAGGAAGTGGCTTCGGGGTTCTCATGTATTCACTCGGTCGCGGTGCCCGTCATTGACCGAGATCACCCCAGTCGACTTGTGGCCCGATTATAGTTGCCCTGCGTGGCACCGGCTGCAGGCGCCAATGCTTGAGACGAGGAGTTTAATGTCCATGCAGGCTACCTGGGTAGTGGTGGCTGATCGCAACTGTGCGACCGTCTTCAGCGTCCCGCGGGGATTGGCGCGGCTGCGCCAGCTCGCCGAACTCCATTACTCTCCGATGCCGGTGAACGGCGACGCCGGCGAGCCCTGTGGCGGGGACATCCAGGCATCGGAGCCGGTGCCCGACTGCGTGGAGCGGCAGGCGCGCGGTTTTGCCACCCAGGTGGCGCTTTATGTTGAGAAAGCCCGCCTGGACCTGCGTTTCGACGAGCTGATCCTGGTAGCCGGGCCGACCTTTCTCAGCTATTTGCGCGAAAGTCTGGGTCAGACGGTGCGCGACGCGCTGGTCGCGGAGATCCCCAAGAATCTCGTCGGCGTGCAGCGCGAAACGCTCCAGGAGCAAGTGCTGCGGGTATTGTGATTATTCAGGGGTCAAAAAAAAGGCGGTCCGGGGGAGACCGCCTCGAAGACACCTGAAAATTCAAGGAAGAAAATACGATGACGTTGCACCTGTCATCGGCTGTCAGTCTAGCCCCGATGACGACGGCGTCGCCATAAGGGATACCACGTACTCCAGGAGCTAGTGCAAGCCCCTGGCGCCTCGGCGCGCTGGAGGCCCTCCGTCCATGATCTCCTCGGCGATGACCGTCAGATTGTCCAGGTCCACGATGCGCACCCGGCTACGCTCGACAATCAGCAGCCCCGCTTCCTGCAGCCTGGTCAGCACGCGGCTCACGGTTTCCACCGCCAGGGCTAGATAGCTGGCGATGTCAGCCCGCGACATGGGCAGATTGATGTCCAACTCCGAGAGCCCCAGTTGCCGCTGCTTTCTTGAATGATGCAGTAGAAAGGCGGCCATTCGCTGCTCTGCGGTCTTTTGCCCGAGTACCAGCAGCAAGCCTTCGTGGTCGACAATTCTGCGACTCATCTTTTGAATCAAGCGGCTCTGAATTTCCGGCGAGCGCGCGCTCAGCCGGCAAAGCTGCTCATAGGGCAGGGGGCAGACACAGGAAGTGTCGAGAACCATGGCGTTGCACACGTAGCGGCCCGAATAAATGGCGTCCAGGGCGACGATATCGCCGGGGGTGTGGAAGCCAATGACCTGCTCTTCGCCGCTTTGCAGAATGACGTACGTCTTGATCGCCCCTGAACGCACCGTGTAGATGTTCTGGAAAGGCTCGGCGGTGCGAAACAAATGATCACCCCGGTGCAGAATGCGAGGTGTTACCTGGATCTCGAGGCCAGCCGCCGGGCAATCATCGTCCGGCTTCGCCAGGCACTCTGCGCGAAATGCGCACTCGTTACAGGTGGATTCTCGTGTCCTGATGGGAATTATTTGTGCGCTGCTCTGCATGGCCCAGTCCCTCTTGGTTGCAATTATTGATCGGGATCAACTGTTAATTGAGAGTTTCCATGAAGCCCGGGGCGGCGAACATACGTAATTACCCTTAGGTGAGTAGGGGTTTTCGAAAGGGGAAAAAGGGGCGTACTTATTTGCTGATATCGTGGCTCGGCGGCAGCACCATTCGTATCAACTCGGCCAGCGAGCGTACCTGCATCTTCTTCATGATACGGCCACGATGTAGCTCCACTGTCCGTTCACTGATGGACAAATCGATGGCGATGACCTTGTTGGCCTTGCCGGCCACCACCAGCGCCATGACCTCCTGTTCTCGCGGTGTGAGCACAGCCATGCGTTCGGCAAGCTCCGCCTCCCTCTCCGCCTGCTCGCGGATTTCGGTGTCCCTGGCGATGGCGAGCTGGACCAGATCCAATAACGCCTGGGGATTGAAGGGCTTCTCGACGAAGTCCACGGCGCCGCCTTTGAGTGCCCGCACCGCAGCCGGCACGTCACCGAAGCCGGTGAGGACGATGACCGGGATGTGTTGGTGGTCTGCCGACAACCGTTCCTGGAGTTCGAGGCCGCTCATGCCGGGCATGCGTATGTCCGTGATCAGGCAGCCACGGCGATCGGGCTGGTAGCTGTCGAGAAAGTCGCTGGCGCCGGCAAATGTTTCCACTTCGAGCCCCACTGACTGCACCAGCAGGGCGAGGCTTTCGCGTACGGCCCGATCATCATCGACGACGAATACCGTAATTTCCGGGCTCACGCGATCTCCCCATCACCCGCAGGCAGGTTTACGTGAAAAATCGCGCCACCACCCGGTCGCGGGCTGGCCCACAGGCGGCCGCCGTGATCCTCGATGATGCTGCGGCTGATGGACAGACCCATCCCCAAGCCGTCGGGCTTGGTGGTGAAGAAGGTCTCGAATATCCGTTCGTCGTCCCCCACTGCGAACCCTTCACCGGCATCTTCCACCAGGATCTCGATGTTTTCGTGCCCATCCGCCCGGGTGCGGATGGTGAGCTCTCTTCCCTCAGCCGGGCCCTCCTCGAGAACATCCATGGCGTTGCGCACCAGGTTGAGCACCACCTGTTCGACCTGAATACGGTCGCATTTTACCGCCGGTAGGCTTTCGTCGAGCACCAGGTGAAGCGCGATGCCGCTGGCGCGCAGCTCGTTGCTGACAAGGCCGAGCACGTCCTGCACCAGGTGGCTGACATTAACCGTGACGCGCTCACTCTCGCCCTTGCGCGCCAGGCGCCGCATGTGCCGGATGATGTGGCCGGCGCGTTGTCCCTGGACGGTAATTTGCCCCAGGGCGTCTTCGAGCTTGTGGGTATCGGCGTTGCCGGAGCGCAGCATGCGCAGGCAGGCCTCGGCGAAGTTGACCATTGCCGTCAGTGGTTGGTTGACCTCGTGGGCGATCCCCGAAGTCAGCTCGCCGATGGTGGAAAGCCTGGCTGCGTGGGCGAGCTCGGCGTTCCTGCGCCGTGCTTCAGCCTCGGCCCGTCGGCGAGCGGAGATATCGCGCACCATACCCGTGAACACCCGTGCGCCGGGCACTCGGATTTCGCTGACCGCCAGGTCGATGGGGAAGCGTGTTCCGTCCTTGTGTTGCCCCTCGGCCTCCCGGCCGATGCCGATGATCCTCGGCTGGCCCGTCTGCAGGTACCTGGCCATGTACCCATCGTGCTCCTCGCGATAAGGCGACGGCATCAACAACTTGACGCTGCGGCCCACCAGCTCGTCGCTGGTGTAGCCGAATATGCGCTCGGTGCCGCGATTGACGGATTCGATAATGCCGCGCTCATCGATGGTGATGATACCGTCGACGGCCGTGTCGAGAATGGCATTGAGGCGCGCCTCGCGATCGTCGAGCAGCTGACGGGTGCGCTCGAGCTCGGCGCTGTCGTTCGATGTGCGTTCGCGGTCCATAAGCCCTTCTTCAGATAAGCTCCGCTGTCCGACAAGTCAAGCGCGAGGACTCGCGAAGAGTTTTGGCTATGCAGCCGGACCGAAGTAGAATCGACGGCACTTGCTGACCTCGGCAATGTGCGCTGTGCGCAGAATGCGATAGTGTACGCCGATCGCAGGCGCTGCCGAGGGGGTTGTGTGCCTCGATGTTCAGGGACCATTTGCGGTCCGGGGACGGTATCACAGGGGTGCGCGGCCGGCGCGCCTAACGGGAGGGGTCCATGTCGTTCAGCTATGTGATCAAGCTGTTCATCCATCCGAGGGCGGGATGGGCGGCCATTCATGCCCGGCGCTACTCCGCCGCCGGTGTTCTCCTCGGACATACACTCATATTCGCATTGATTCCCGCCATCGCGGGTTTTATCGGTACCACCCAGGTGGGCTGGCAGATTGCCGGCGGTGAGGTCATTCGGCTCACCGGCGACAGCGCCGGCAATATTGCTGTGCTCTACTATCTGGCAATGCTCGCCGGCGTGGGAACCGTGGGCTGGGCCATCCATTGGATGGGCAAGACCTACGGCGCCGACCAGCCGATCGGCCAGTGCATCGCGCTCGCGTCCTTTACCGCCACACCCTTGTTTTTGATCGGCATTCTGCAGGCCTACCCGGTGCTGTGGCTGAATTTCATCGTCGGTTTGCCGGTTCTGGCATTCACCATCTACATATTCTTCACCGGTGTACCCATCATGATGGAAATCTCCGAGGACCGCGGGTTCCTGTTTTCATCGGCGATGCTGGCTTTCGGCCTCGTCACCCTGGTGGCGATGCTCGCGGTCACGGCTCTGCTCTGGGGCACCGGGTTCGCGCCGTCGTTCACGAGCTGAATTCACGTCCGTCACCATCCTGGAGAACGAGATGGCGCAAGCACATACGTACAATGACAAGGTCGTGAGGCAGTTCGCCGTGATGACCATCGTGTGGGGCATCGTGGGAATGCTGGTGGGCGTTTTCATCGCCGCCCAGCTCGCCTGGCCGGTGCTGAATTTCGATACTCCGTGGATAACCTTCAGCCGCCTGCGACCGTTGCACACCAACGCAGTGGTTTTCGCCTTCGGCGGATGCGCGCTGTTCGCCTCCTCGTACTATGTGGTGCAACGCACTTGTCACGTGCGCCTGATTTCGGATCGCTTGGCGGCATTCACCTTCTGGGGCTGGCAGGCGGTCATTGTGCTGGCGGCAATCACCTTGCCGCTCGGCATTACCACCACCAAGGAGTATGCGGAGCTCGAATGGCCCATCGACCTTCTGATTGCAGTCGTCTGGGTGGTCTATGCCGTCGTGTTTCTCGGCACCATCGTCAAGCGGCGCGTCAAACACATCTATGTGGCCAACTGGTTCTTCGCGGCCTTTATTCTAACCGTGGCGATGCTGCACATCGTCAACAGCGCGGCTCTGCCGGTGGGTTTGTGGAAATCCTACTCGGCGTATGCGGGAGTCCAGGACGCCATGGTGCAGTGGTGGTATGGCCACAACGCGGTGGGATTTTTCCTGACCGCGGGCTTCCTCGGCATGATGTACTACTTCGTGCCGAAGCAGGCCAATCGGCCGGTCTACTCCTACCGTCTTTCCATCGTGCATTTCTGGGCACTCATCTTCACCTATATCTGGGCGGGGCCACATCATCTGCATTACACGGCGCTTCCCGATTGGGCCCAATCCCTGGGCATGGTCATGTCGCTCATTCTTCTGGCGCCGTCCTGGGGTGGAATGATCAACGGCATCATGACCCTGTCCGGCGCCTGGGAGAAGCTGCGTACGGACCCGGTGCTGCGATTTCTGATCGTGTCGGTGTCCTTCTACGGTATGTCGACTTTCGAAGGACCCATGATGGCCATCAAGACTGTCAATGCGCTCTCCCATTACACGGATTGGACCATCGGCCACGTGCATTCGGGGGCCCTCGGTTGGGTGGCGCTGGTGACATTCGGTACCATGTACTACCTCATTCCGCGATTATTCGGTCGCGAGCTCTACAGCTTGAAGCTCGTCGAATTGCACTTCTGGATCGCCACCATCGGCATCGTTCTATATATCACCGCCATGTGGGTCTCCGGCATCATGCAGGGGCTGATGTGGCGGGCCGTCAACACCGACGGCACGCTGACCTACAGCTTCGTCGAGTCGGTGCAGGCCATGCATCCGTTCTACATCGTCCGCTTCCTGGGGGGGCTGTTGTTCCTCTGCGGTGCGCTCGTCATGGCATATAACCTCTGGAAGACCGTGGTTGGTGCAAAGACCGTCGAGGCAGCTATACCTGCCCCGGCGCACTGAGGAGCGCGAGCCAATGGCAACAGGACACGAGAAGCTGGAGACCAACATCGGCCTGATGGTCGTGCTGATACTGCTCGTCATCAGCGTCGGCGGTATCGTAACCGTCGTACCGCAGTTTTTTCAGGGAGAATTGACCACGCCGGTGAAGGGGCTCAAGCCGCGAAACCCACTGCAGCTTGCCGGCATGGACATCTATATCCGTGAATCCTGCATGGTCTGCCACTCGCAGATGATCCGGCCCTTTCGCGCAGAGACCGAGCGCTATGGCCACTACTCGGTGGCCGGGGAGTTCGTGTACGACCGGCCGTTTCAGTGGGGCTCGAAACGTACCGGCCCGGATCTGCACCGTGTCGGCGGGCGTTACAGCGACGCATGGCACCGCGTGCATCTCATCAATCCGCGCGATGTTGTGCCGGAGTCCGTGATGCCGGGTTATCCGTGGCTGGAGGAGAATGCTGTCGACGCGAGTTTGATCAAGCGCAAGATGCGCGTGCTGCGCGTGCTCGGCCATCCCTACACCGATGAAGAAATCGAGAAAGCTACGGAAATGCTCGAAGGGAAATCCGAGATGGACGCCATAATCGCCTATCTGCAGGATCTCGGCACATCCATCAAGATGCGCAGGTAGCAGATTTGGACGTGGCAGTTTTTCACGGACTCTGGACAGGCGCGCTGCTGGTGATATTCATCGGTATCGTCGTATGGGCCTGGAGCGGCAAGCGCAAACAGGGTTTTGACGAAGCGGCGCACATACCGCTCGCCGACGACGAGCTGGAGAGTTCCGGCGCCGAGAGTAAGAGGAACGAATATGACTAGCTTTACCGACGGCATCTGGAACATGGTCATATTCGTTGGCACCGTCGGCGGCATAATCGTGTTGTACGTGTTCGTGAAAAATTACTCGGCGGGACGCCCTGCAGGTGAAGGCGTTCAGAGCATGGGCCACAAATGGGACGGCGATCTGGAAGAGCTCAACAATCCGCTGCCGCGTTGGTGGCTGAACATGTTCTACATCACGATGATTTGGGGAGTCATCTATCTTCTCCTCTACCCTGGTGTCGGCACCCATCCCATGTTGCTCGGCTGGTCGCAGGTAAAGCAATACGACGAGCAGATGGCGGCCGCTGAAGAACGCTACGGACCCATCTTCGAGCAGTTCATGAACGAAGATATCGCGGTGGTTGCACGCAGCTCCGATGCGTTGAAAATTGGACGCCGCCTGTTCGTCAACTACTGCGCCGGTTGTCACGGCTCAGACGCTGGCGGAAACCCCGGGTTCCCCAACTTGCGCGACAATGATTGGCTGCATGGCGGCACACCCGAAGCTATCAAGACCACCATCATGGACGGTCGCAATGGTGTAATGCCGAACTGGGGTGAGGCGGTAGGCGAGGAAGGCGTCAAGAATCTAACTCAGTATGTCTTGAGTCTCAACGGACGTGACTTCGATGGGGCTGCCGCAAGCGCCGGTGAGAAGACTTTCAACGCCCTGTGTACTTCCTGCCACGGAAAAGACGGTGCCGGAAATCCGCAACTCGGCGGGCCAGACTTGACCAACAATATCTGGCTGTACGGTGGTTCGCCCAAGAGCATCGCGGCCAGCATCGCCAATGGCCGTAAGGGTGAGATGCCGCCCCACGCCGACTTTTTGGGTGAGGCCAAGTCACATTTACTGGCCGCCTATGTTTTCAGTTTGAGCAAAAGGTAACTGAGGGTAGCGGGCTTCGTTGATCCCCCCTCACCCTGGCCCTCCCCCCCAAAAGGGGAGAGGGGAAAGAGCGAAGGGCCCCCTCTCCCTTCCAGGGAGAGGGACGGGGTGAGGGTGCCAACCAAGGAGCAACGGGTCATGCAGACAAAGCCGGAATCGCCGAGCATCCCGCTCGTACAACGCATCAGTGCAGTGTTGTGGCCCGCTTTCCTGTGCGCGGGTGGTGCCACCGGCGTGTTCTTCACCTTCTTCGACCCCGTAGTATTGTTGGCTTGCGAGGGCGAGCCTCCCATGAGCCGGATGGGGGCTTACACGCTGGGATTTTTCATGTTCTGGTTATTGTGCATCACGTCTTCGGTCGGTACATCGTACTTCCTGGGCCCCCAGGCCCGGTGAACTCGAACATTCCCGGATCGCTCGACGCGCAAGTCGCGGAGTCACTCTACGTACAGAGCGAGCGCGTTTACCCCCGCGAGGTGCATGGCATATACGCGACCATGCGCGTGCTCGCCGTGGTGATCCTGCTCGGCCTGTTCTATGGCGTTCTGTGGCTGCACTGGGACGGGCAGCAGCTCTTGCTTTTCGACCTTCCAGCGCGGCGCTTTCACATTTTCGGACTTACTCTGTTTCCCCAGGATTTCTTCTATCTTTCCGCGATCATGATCATTGGCGCGTTGACCTTGTTTTTCTTCACCGCGCTGGCGGGTCGCTTGTGGTGTGGCTATGCCTGTCCGCAGACGGTATGGACCGAGGTCTTTCTCTGGATTGAGCGCAAAGTCGAAGGCGATCGCCGCAATCAGATGAAGCTGGACAAGAGCCCGTGGACGGTCCGCAAATTGGCCATCAAGACAACCAAGCACGGGATCTGGATCGCACTTTCTCTGTGGACCGGGTTCACCTTCGTAGGATATTTCACACCGGTGCTGGAACTCGGTGCGCGGTTCATGACCTGGGATCTGGGGCCCTGGGAGTTTTTCTGGATCTTTTTTTATGGTTTTGCCACCTATGGCAATGCCGGGTGGATGCGCGAACAGGTGTGCATTTACATGTGTCCGTACGCGCGCTTTCAGAGCGCCATGTTCGACAACAATACGCTGGTCATCTCCTACGATTCCGCGCGCGGAGAATCCCGCGGGGCACGCAAACGCAGCACCGACCATCGGGCGGCTGGTCTTGGCGACTGCATCGATTGCACCATGTGCGTGCAGGTGTGTCCTACCGGGATCGATATACGTGACGGTCTCCAGTACCAGTGCATTGCCTGTGCCGCCTGCGTGGATGCTTGCGACAGAGTCATGGACAAGATGGGGTACGAGAAGGGCCTCATCCGGTATACGACAGAGAATGCGCTTTCGGGCGAGAAAGCCAGAATACTCAGACCACTCGTAGTCATTTACGGCATCGCGCTGCTCGCGCTGGTGGTCGCGCTCGCAGTCGGCATCGCCAGCAGAACACCGTTGGTCCTGGATGTCATCAGGGATCGCAACACGCTCTACCGTGAGACCGGTGAAGGCCTGGTGGAGAATGTATATACCCTCAAGCTCATCAACATGGACGACACGGACCACCGATACGCGATTACGGTTTCCGGAATCGAGGGCATGGAACTCGATCTCGACAGGGACCAGATCCCGGTTGCCGCCCACGAGGTACTGAGCGTTTCCGCACGGGTGCGGGCGGATCCTTACTCGCTCGAGCGCGCCAGCTCGACCATTGTATTCACGTTGCAATCGGTGGACGATGTGGCGTTAAAGGTCGAGGAAGAGGCGCGCTTTCTCGGTCCGGTAGCACAGGCACAGTAGGGGAGTCACGGGATACATGAAGTCGCATCTCAAATCATCGGTCTGGTATCGCGAGCCGATGGTGTGGCTGGTCATCATGATCCCATTTTCTGCCGTCGTCATGGGAGCGGTCATGCTGACACTCGCCGTGACGACCTATGATGGTTTGGTCACCGACGACTATTACAAGAAGGGGTTGCAGATCAATCGCTCCATGGAGCGCGACGCGCTGGCGGCGAGCTACGATCTCGCCGGCGAGGTCCTGTTGGGCGCACCGGGTGAGGCAGTGGAAGTAACGCTTGCCGGCAATCCCCGGTTCCGCGCTCCGGAGATCGTGCACCTGCGGCTGTTTCACGCCACCCGCGCCGGCTTGGATCGCCACCTGATAATGCGCCGTGTCGCCTCCGGGCGTTATGTTGCCAGCGGGTTGCAGTTGGAAGCCGGCGACTGGCACGCGCAACTGGACGCCGACGATTGGCGCCTCAAAGCCCGGCTCACTGCGTCGCACCTATCCCAACGCGTGAGTCTCGGACAGGCGGGTTCACCGGATCAATAATGACCGCGGAGCTGTCACTGTTGGCCGCGGTGGGCATGGGATTCTTCGGCTCAGGCCACTGTGTCGCCATGTGCGGTGGAATTTCATGTGCCTTGTCCGCCGGATTGCCGGAAAGCGTGCGCCGTTCGCCGTCTCTCATGCTGCCTTTCGTCGTCGCCTACAACATGGGGCGTATATTGTCCTACATGGTGGCCGGCGCCTTGTTCGGTATGCTTGGCGCGGGAGCCGGTGTCTTATTGCCAACTTCCTGGGCGCACGGCCTCGGTATTGCGATCTCCAGTGCCTTCGTCATTGCCCTTGGTCTTTACCTTGGCGATTGGTGGCGGGGGCTGGCAGCTTTCGAGCGACTGGGGTCGAAGCTCTGGCACTACCTGCAACCATTTGGTAGTCGTATTTTGCCGGTAACCCGTTGGCGCGGTGCCTTTTCCATCGGGCTGCTATGGGGCTGGCTACCTTGCGGCCTGGTGTATGCAGCGCTGGCCGTGGCATTGGTCTCCGGCGGCGCCCTCGAAGGCACACTGACCATGCTGGCTTTCGGTCTCGGTACCCTGCCCGCATTGATCTCGCTGGGTTTCGCCGGGCGATGGTTGGCGGCTCTGCGCAATTCCGGCGCGCGGCGTGCAGCCGGCGCGAGCTTGTGCGTGCTCGGAGTCGTGTTATCGCTGGGCGCTTATTCCGGTTATCTGCACACTAATCATCTCGGGCATTCACCTGACGAGATCAAGGCCACGCAGGACCCTTAACTCTCGCGCTGGATATAGTCATACAGCGAGCGGAACTCGTCGGCGATTACCGGCCCGAATATTGGATCAGTGCGCGCCTTGATGCTGGATGCGACATCTTCCCAATCCGCAGGGGAGAGTGCCTTTTCGGCCCGCGGGAACGCATCGCTGTCCTCGATTTCCATGTGGCTTCTGAGAAAAGCGATATATTCGCGGCCCGTGTTCTCGAGTACGTCGCGCTCGACCAGCGCGCCGTCCACCACGTGGCGAAGCATCTCCCTGAAGCGCTGCCCCTTCTCTGCGATTCCGGCATGTTCGCGTTCGAGGCGCGTCACGACATCCTCGGCACTGTCGTCGTAATGCTTGAGTTTCTTGAACACCAGGTCTTCCATCGGGTGGTGTGTGTGATCGGGGTAGTGGGTCATGTACATCATGATGTCGTGCATGAGCTCGAAATCGGCGTTCTCCTCATCGTGAACAACCCGCATTTGTTCCTCCAACGTCGCCAGCAGGTGGGAAATGTTGCCGTGGTCGGTCTTGAGCTGCTCCATGATCGTGGACATGCCATTCTCCCCATCGATTATCGTCGTACTTGCACCGGTCCCATCTTAGAGGAGGCCATCCCCCGGGACCATTGATTTTGATCAATGTTTCCCGGCACCCGTATGCGGAGCACGCTTGTCTTTGTCGTCGGCGGGCTCGGGCTCCGGGCGCTCGTCATCGTCGAGCAGGATGCGATGGGCGGGACCTTCCAGATCATCAAACTGGCCGGAGCGGATGGCCCAGAAAAACGCCGCCACAATTACCGCCACCAGCACCACGGACAAGGGAATCAGTAAGTAGAGGATGTCCATGTGCTCAGACCCGGGGCGAATCATCCCGCAAGCGCGCGAGACGCAAACTGTTGGCGACTACCAGCAGTGAGCTTGCCGACATGCCGATGGCCGCCATCCATGGCGCCACCCAACCGGCGGCCGCCGCCGGGATGGCGAGAAGATTATAGGTGACGGCCCACAGCAGATTCTGGTGGATAACCGCGAGTGTTTTGCGCGCGATGGCCACGCCGTCAGCGAGGTTCGAAAGATTGCTGCCAAGCAGGATCATGTCGGCACTGGCTCGCGCCGCTTGAGCACCGTCACCCATGGCAATGGAGACGTCGGCCCGGGAGAGAACCGGCGTGTCGTTGATGCCGTCTCCAATCATGGCAACTATTTCGCCTTGCGCTTGTAGATCGCGTACCCGCAAAAGCTTGTCCTCGGGGGAAAGGCCGCCGGCGGCATCGGCGATACCGATTCTCTCGGCAACGTGCTTGGTAACGTCCGGCCGATCACCGGAATAAAGCGTTACCGTCATGCCCTGGTGCTCCAGAGAACGCACCAGTTCGCGGGCGTCCGGGCGAAGCTCATCGCTGAGAATGAATGCGCAGCGCACACACGCCTGGTCAGCCAACAGTACCAGCGAGCAGTTCTCCTCCATGTCATCCAGGAGTTGCCGTTGTAGCAGCCGGTGTCCCGTCTGCGATTCGATGAATGACGGTGTACCGATGGTGTACATAGTGCCCTCAATCTTGCCTCGCAGCCCCGCGCCGGGCGTGTTGACGATGTCGGTGGCGGCATCTTGCGCTGAATGCGTTTCGGTCAGCGCTCTGGCAATGGGGTGCTCCGAACTCTGCTCCAGCGCCGCCGCGATCCGTGAACATTCTTTCCCGGGCATGTCAGAGGTCACTATCGTCCTGATCACCCGCGGTTGGCCGTGGGTGAGCGTGCCGGTTTTGTCGAAGACGAAGCGCGTGGCCCGTGCAAGAGTCTCGAGTGCATTGTTGCCCGTGATGATCAGGGCACGGCGCGTCAGCGCGCCGGTGGCGGCGGTGATGGCGGTGGGCGTGGCCAGCGACAGGGCGCATGGACAGGTCACCACGAGAATGGCGATGGTTACCGGCAGCCATCGCTCCGGCGCCGTCTGCCACCAGTAAACCGCGGCGGCACAGGCGAAAATCAGCACGGCGGCGACGAAGTAACCGGCGGCACGATCGGCTACACGGGCGAGGTGCGGGCGCTCGTCGCGGGCGCGCTCCACCAGGTCGAGAATGCGCGACAGTATGCTGTCCGGGCCCGCGCTTTCCACCAACACCTGCAATGGGCTGTCGAGATTGATTGAGCCACCGGTGACGAAGTCTCCCACGCATTTGATGACCGGCCGGCTTTCACCGGTCAAAAGCGCTTCGTCGACACCGGCTCGGCCTTCCAGTACGCGCCCGTCCGCCGGGATTTGCGCGCCGGGGCGCACCAGTACGCGATCCCCGCTCTCGAGCTCGGTTACAGGCACGACGGTGAGCCCTCCGGATTCGTCCAATTTCGTAGCCATCGCCGGCACCGGTTGCACCAGGGCCTCGGACAGTTGCGCACCGCGGCGTCGCGCCATCAATTCCAGGTAGCGTGCTAGAAGCAAAAAAAATACGAACATCACCACCGAGTCGTAGTAAACGGGGCCGACCCCCGTGACCGTGGCGTACACGCTGCCGGAAAAGGCAATAAAGAGACCGAGGCTGACCGGCACATCCATGCCGAGACGGCGATTGCGCAGATCACGTAGCGCGCCGCTCAAAAACGGGCGGGCTGAGTACAACAGTACTGGTGTAGTCAGCGCCAGGCTCAACCACAGGAATAAGCTTCGGAAGTTCTCCTGTATGCCGTACCAATCCCCGGCATAGAGGGCAATGGCGATCATCATTACCTGCACGCCGAGGGACCCGGCTACCCCGAGCCGCCGCAACTGCTGCTTGCGCTCACGTTCTAACAGAGCCTCCTGTCGCTCGGGATCGTAAGGGTGTGCTTCGTAACCAATGCGCTTAACGCACGCGAGAATATCACTCAGGCGCGTACGCTCGGGATCCCAGCGCACCCTGGCACGGTGAGTGGAAAAGTTGACCTGGGCATCAATAACACCAGGCAGCTGCCGCAGATGGCGTTCGTTGAGCCACGCACAGGCGGCGCACTCGATTCCTCCCAGCACAAGTGATGCTTCGCGCTCGCCGCCGTCAAACCGGCGAACAAAGGAGCGTTGCGCGAATTCATGGTCGTAGACTTGGATCTCGCGTAGAAATTCGGGCACCAGCTCTTCCGGCTTCCCCGGCATCTCACTGCGTTGCCGGTAATAGTCATCGAGCCCGCCGGCGATTATGGCCTCGGCAACGGCTTTGCACCCCTCGCAACACATTGGTCGCGAAGCACCGGCGATCAATACGCGTATATCGGTGCCTGAGTGAACCGGTTGGTCACAGTGATAACAGCGCACGAGTGCATCGCTGGGCGAATCTACGGCGAATTGGGATGGCGCGGACAAATGCGGGCCCCGGCGTCATGGCTCGAAGCCGGGATCATAACCCAGGATCAGGTGCTTATGACGCCGGTACCGTGAAGCAGGAAAAGCCCGATCAAAAGCACAATGAAGACGATGAAATAAACAAAAAACCGGCGCTGATGATGGCGGCCCTGGTTGGTGTAGGCCCGCGGAAACTCGAGCCACATGGGTCTTTGGGCGACCGCATTCTTCGGCCCGTGTTTGAGGTCACGGCGCAGGCGCACCCAATGAAACAGCGCCAGGGCGAGGCACACTACGGACAGGACCACTGCCGATACCAAAAGGAACTTCATGGTCTCCACCCCTGAGCTTTCCCCGTATTACTTATCATTCAGCCCCTCCGAGGGTGCTCCGCGATGCCCCCGGCACCAGTTTCCAGTATGCGCTGTGAGCCCCCGGGTGCAAAGTGACGCGGGCCTCAGTTTTCTGATTCTGTGAATTAGCGCCGGCGGATGGTCATAGCGAGCTCTTCCAGCCCC
>JAACFO010000220.1 GCA_009937425.1 Gammaproteobacteria bacterium | reverse complement strand
CCATGTCCGACCAACTCGTGCGAACCATGGTACATACGGACGACGGCGTTCTGCCCTTCCAACGCTACTTCGTGCAGAATCGTTGTGAACCCGCCGTCACCGGATTCACTTTTCATGGCGCCGGTGATGCGCACCCGTCCCTGCCGCTTTGGGAGGCGCTCACCAGCGACGAGCTCGAAGCGATTGTGATCTGCCCTTCCAACCCGTTTATCAGCATCGACCCCATCCTCGCGGTACCAGGGCTGCGCGGCGCCATTGCAGATTGCGGCGCACCGGTGGTGGCCGTGTCACCAATCATCGGCGGCAACGCAGTCAAGGGACCGACCGCGAAAATGATGAAGGAGCTCGGCATTCCACAAAGCGCCCGCGCCGTAGCCGAGCACTACAATGGACTGTTGACCGGCTTCGTCCTCGATAACAGCGACCAGGACACTGTCACAAACCTCCCCTGCCTGCACACCCCCATCCTGATGGAAAGCGAAGACGACAAAACAACCCTGGCAACCCACGTCCTCTCATTCGCCCACCAATTAGACAAGAGGTACCGGGCACCGGATTGACTTAATAAGTCAAGAGGTACCCGGTACCGGATTGGTGCCGGGTTGACTTATTGTGGTGGGGTCAGGGGTTGGATGGTTTCGGTGAAGTGCTGCATGCTGTTCAGGGACTGTTCCAGGGTGTCGCGTTGGAAGTTGAGGATTAGATCGCGTACGCCGAGGGCGCTGAGTCCGTTTATGTCCTCGGCGATTTCTTCGGCGCTGCCCGTTAAGAGGTGTCGTTGTCCGTCCGGGGTGCTCATGGTCTTGGTTTCGTCGTACCAGTTGGCGAAGAACGCGAGGCCGATGCTATCCGGATCCCGGTTGTTCTTTTCCGCCAGGTTGCGCATGTTGGCGCAGCCATCGGCGAAGCGCGCCACGGTATCGAGGGGATGGCGGGGGTTGTTGCCGATGGGGAACCAGGTGTCGCCGTAGCGCACGGTACGGCGCAGTGCGGCGGGGCTTTCACCGCCCACCCAGATGGGCGGGTGGGGCTTCTGTTCCGGTTTCGGTAAAAAGGTGATGTTGGCGAAGTGCACGTGATCGCCTTCGAAGTGGGGGTCGTCCTCGGTCCACAGCACCTTGAACGCCTGTAAGTACTCGTCGGTGACGCGGCCCCGTTCCTCGAATGCCGGCGCCCCCAGGGCCTCGAATTCTTCTTTCATCCAGCCGGCTCCAACGCCGAGAATCATGCGGCCCTGGGATAGTACGTCGATGGTAGCGACGGTTTTTGCCGTGTGTACCGCGCCCCGATGGGGAATGACCGTCACCGAAGTGAGCAGTCGCGCCGTCGAATTGATGGCGGCAACGAAGGCAAGCAGGGTGAATTGGTCGAAGCAGGCGCCGGATGCGGCGCCGGGAAACTCCCCGGATGCGGAATAGGGATAGCGGGAGTCGATGCTTCGTGGCACCACCACGTGATCCGGCACCGCTAAATGCGCGTAGCCAAGTTCGTCCGCGCGCCGGGCGAACGCTTCCACGGCCTGGGGGGTCGCCAGCGGTCCGCGGGTGGGAATGGTCAATCCGACGTCCATGATAATATCCTCGAGTGCTTCGTTGGGTTTCGTACCGGGTTCATGCTAACGGATGATCAGCGGCGGTTTCTAGATGGGCAACGGGTTGCACGCCTGGCCACCGCGGATTCCGGCGGACGTCCCCACGTGATACCGATATGCTTCGTGGTGATGGCGCAAACGGTGTACTTCACCATCGACGAGAAGCCCAAGCGGATATCGGGAGCGCCACTGAAACGTGTCGCCAATATTCAGGAAAATCCGTTCGTTGCCCTGGTTGCTGACCGATACGACGACGATTGGAGCCGGCTTGGCTGGGTTATGGTACAGGGTCCAGCGGAGATCCTGGACTCGGGGGACGAGCATGACCGGGCACAGGCGGGTCTGCGTGCCCGCTACCGGCAACTCCGCGACATGCGAATCGAAGGGCTGCCTGTGGTGGCAATTCGTATCGAACATGCAGCCAGTTGGGGCAACTTGCGCATATCAGAGAAGGTGTAAGCACTATGGTTCGAGTGGCTGTTTCAATCTATCCGGAGCATGCGGAGTACGCGGATATACGCCGCGCCGCGGCACAGGCCGAAGCGTTGGGTGTGGATGTGGTTTACACCTGGGATCACTTCTATCCCCTGATGGGGGATCCGGAAGGCAAGCATTTCGAGTGCTGGACCTTGCTCGGCGCTATTGCCGAGGCAACGGAGCGGGTGCAAATCGGGCCCCTGGTCACCTGCAACAGTTATCGTAATCCGGAGCTGCTCGCCGACATGGCACGAACGGTGGACCATATTTCCGGTGGGCGCACGATTCTCGGCATCGGTTCCGGCTGGTTCGAGCGGGACTACCAAGAGTACGGATACGATTTTGGTACAAAGGTGAGCCGCCTCAAAGAACTGGACGCGGCCATGCCGCGCATCAAGCAGCGGCTCGCCAAACTCAATCCGCAACCCAAGGGTCGCTTGCCGATTCTCATCGGCGGCGGGGGTGAAAAGCTCACCCTGCGCATTGTTGCCCAGTACGCCGATATCTGGCACGGCTTCGCCAGAAAGACCGATACCCATACCCCCGCGCAGACCGTGGCGCACAAGAACGCCGTGCTGGACGGGTGGTGCAAGAAGCTCGGCCGGGATCCCGGCACCATCGAGCGGTCCATCGGTGTCGACAAAGCACTCATCAGTATGGCCGATGACATTTACGCGGCCGGCGTAGATGAAATCCACATGGGAGTGGACGGACCCGATTACGATTTCGCGCCGGTTAAAGACTGGCTGGCCTGGCGCGACGAAAAAAATAACGGCTGATGCCTAGAGGGAACAAATAATGAAATATGGTTTTTCCTTGATCGTACGCGGCAACGACGCGACCCCGGACAGCTTCGCGCGGATCGCAGAGCGCGCCGAAGCGCTGGACATTGACTCCCTGTGGTGCAGCGCGCACGTGGTTTTGCCGCCACAGGTCAAATCCGGCTACGTACTCATGCCCGGCGTCATGCATCCCGAGCATTGGAAGGAGCGCTACTGGGAACCGTTCACGGTGCTGAGCTATCTTGCCGCCGTGACCAGCAAGATTACTCTCGGTACCAGCGTTGTCATCGTACCGATGCACAATCCATTCGAACTCGCCAAGCAGGTGGCAGAGGTGGATCAACTGAGTGGCGGGCGTTTCGTGTTCGGTATTGGTGTCGGCTGGTTCGAAGAGGAGTTCGAAGTTCTGGGTCAGGACTTTCACAATCGGGGCGCGCGCACCGACGAAGCCATAGAGCTCATGAAGGTGCTGTGGGCTGAAGACCCGGTCAGCTTCGCCGGGAAACACTATCGGGTAGAGAACGCGTTCTTCGCGCCCAAGCCAGTGCAGCAGCCGTCGCCGCCCATCTGGGTGGCCGGTGGCAGTAAAGCCGCTTTGAAACGTGCAGCACGCTGCGCGGACGCCTGGCATCCGGCGCGTCCTTCATTGGAAAACCTGCGCGAAGCCCGGGTGGTATTGAATGGTTATCTCGAGGAGGTGGGCCGTAGCCCCGAAAGCCTGGAAATCGCGGTCAAGCTGCCGCTGATATTCCAGGACGGGCCGCCGGCAAGCGGCCAACCGCCGACCCAGGGACGCGTCACCGACATCATCGACGCCATCGAAGCTTATCGTGAGGCCGGCGCCAGCCAGCTGGTATTGGATTTCGTGCCGGAAAGTCTGACCACGGCGCTGGATACCATGGAGCGCTTCGCCCAGGAAGTGAGGCCACGACTTTCCCAGTCGTGATTTAGCGCTTGCGCGTTATTTCATGAATTCGATGGCCGAATCAGGCTGCGCGTAGCCGATGTAGCCCAAATCACGCTATTCGCGCGGGCTTCGACTCGTCTTCGGCATTATCTGGAACTTCCAGACCGAGTTTCAGAGCCGCGTGATAACGCAGAAATTCCCGGCTTTCCTCGTGTCCCATATAGCGTTCCAGAAAGTTCCGGTCTGTTTGCAGAAGGTCCACCAGAATCAGACCGTCCAGTGCATCACCGAATTTTCGATCGAGATTAAAGCCGAGCAGCAGACCGCCCAGCTTCAGATACTGTCTCAGCAGAACGGGGACACCCCGTTGCCCGTTCTCGAGCTGTCCGATGACATCCGACATGGCACCGATATCCGACAAATCCGCGAGCTCCTTACGCTGCCAGAAGGTGGCAAGGCGGCGTTGGACCCCGGCCCGGGGCCGGACCTGGCGTGACAGATTGTCGTCGAAACAATTCTCCTGGAGAAAATCTACGAGGAACTGCCGCGAAACAGGGTGGTAGTCATTGCTGATGCTGACGGCGCCAAAAAGGCGGCTGTATTTCGGATTTTGCGTCAGGTAGCGGAGAATTCCCTGCCAGAGAAGAAACAGCGGCGCGCGACTGCGCTGATACTCGGGTCGGACGAAAGAACGCCCGAGTTCCATGGCGTCGCTCAGGCCATCGATGAATCCCCGTGTGTACTTGAACAAGGAGTAGGTATACAAGCCACGCACGCCGTAGTTGGACAGAATTTCGTCCACCGGCGCGAACCGATAAGCGCCCACGATCTCCCGTTTCGCACTGTTCCACAGAAACAGGTGCAAATAGCTCAAATCGAAGTGATCGGTGTCCGTGGACTCCCCGGTTCCCTCGCCGGCTTTGCGGAAGGTTATTTCACGCAGCCGGCCGAGTTCCATGAGGATGTTCGGAATCTGACTCGCGCCGGCATAGGCCACATTCAGGTCGCCGTTGCGCACGAGTATCTGCTCGACCGGCAACGTATCGAATTCGGTCTCCAGCAATCCTGGATCGACTTCATCGATGATCGGTGCGAGGCCTAACGGTTTTCCCGCAATCGACAGATTCGTTGCGGGGACGTTGCGCGCAGTATCGTCCAGGTCGGACAAACTGTAGGTTCGCAGGCGCAGGTACCTCGCCAATTGCAGTGAAGATGAGAACGCCTGGGAGCGTCTTGGTGGCACTGGAGGCCCGAAGCGGATACGGATGCGATGATGGCGCTTTTTGAGGAACTCCCTCGCTAATAAAGCGGTGCGCAAGCGTGCGTGAATACAGCCCAGGAGCTGAAAAGCCCACGTGTTATGCCCGCACACGAAGGCGGGGATCACCGGTGCGGCGGTCCGGCGCACGATGTGCCCGACACTTGGCCGCCACTCGGGATCGGTGACACGCGTACGCCGAAACTGAAAATGGGACACTTCGCCGCTGGGAAACACCAGCAGCGCACCCCCATCCTGGACCCAGCGAACGGCTTCGCGCAGAGGTTGGATGTTTTCCCTGGCCGCGCGCTTGCCCTCGAAAGGATTGACGGAGATGAACAGCTCCCTCAACTCTGCAATGCGGTGCAGATGGACATTGGCGAGAACTCTGAGATCCTTGCGGCGATTGAGGATGATGTTGGAAAACAGCAGTCCTTCCATACCACCGAAGGGATGATTGGCGGCGATCACCGCCGGGCCGGATGCCGGAATGTGCTCGAGCTCGCCGGGCGCTACTTCC
>JAACFO010000219.1 GCA_009937425.1 Gammaproteobacteria bacterium | reverse complement strand
GAGCACCCAGCGTTTGTGGGTTTTACCGAGACGCCGCCAGGGAATATTCACCGGCACCTTGCGAGCCTTGGCGAAGCGTATGAGATCCCGCTGGTATCGACGATTGCTCTCTGTTTGCCAGGGCTTTACGGCGCCTTCGGCGAGGCTTTTGCTTTCATCGGGGATCACGAGGGAGTAGTCGATCCCCATGGTGCGGCCAAAACCGCGGCAGGATTCGCAGGCACCGATGGGTGAATTAAAAGAAAAGCTACTGGGGGTCGGTTCCTTGTATCGGATGTCGCAGTCCGCGCAGCGATAGTCGGATGAAAACCGCCAGGACTGTTGCGCCGCGTTGTCCTCGTCGAGCAGGTATGCACAAACACTTCCGCGACCCCGATCCAGTGCCGTCTCCAGCGCTTCGACGATGCGGCCACGTCGACCCGTCTGAAATCGGACGCGATCCTGGATCACTTCGATACTGTGGCGATCCTGCTTATGAATTCTGGTGTAGCCCTGCCTGTTTAGAAATCCTGTAATTTCCGCCTGGGTGAAATTGTCCGGAACCATAATCCGGAAAGTGATCATGAGCCGTGGCGATGTGGCGGCGTTTTTCCGCAGCGCCTTGGTATCATCGAGCAGATTCGCATAAATGCTTTCGGGCGAATCTCTTCTGATGGGTTTCCCGCAACTCCGGCAGTAGAGGCGCGCCGCGCGGGCAAACAGCAACTTGATGTGATCGTTGAGCTCCGTCATCGTACCCACCGTAGATCGCGATGTGCGCACGGGATTCGTCTGATCGATGGCGATGGCGGGAGGGATCCCCTCGATGCGTTCCGTCTGGGGCTTATCCATGCGGTCGAGGAATTGCCGCGCGTAGGGAGAGAACGTCTCCACGTAACGGCGCTGGCCTTCGGAGTAGATGGTATCGAAGGCCAGGGATGACTTCCCCGATCCGCTAACCCCGGTAATGACGATCAGCTCGTTCAGGGGCAGGCGTAGATTCAGTCCTTTGAGATTGTTCTGGCGCGCGCCCTTTACGTAGATGTGATCCGAGGTCATCGATTCATCATCTGGTCGGGCAGCCAGGTGATGATTTCCGGGAATGCGAGGAACAGGCCCAGGGTCAGGACATCGCAGATGAAAAACGGGCCGATGCCTCGGAAGACGGCGCTCAGTGGTATGTCCGGGCGTACGCCGGCCACCACGTAGCAGTTGAGTCCGATGGGCGGCGTTATCAGGCATACCTCGCACATCTTGACGACGATGATGCCGAACCAGATGGGATCGTAGCCGAGGCCGATGACGGCGGGGTATACCACCGGAAGGGTCAGCAGCAACATGCCGATGGCGTCCATGAACATCCCGAGGACCACATAGAAGAGCAGGATGCAAATCATGATCACGATGGGCGGGTAGGGTAGTGCGATGACGAAGTTCGCGAACATTTCCGGCAGGCCGGCGAATCCGAGGAAGCGCACGAAGATCAGCACGCCCCAGATGAGGGAAAAAATCATTACCGTGAGCTTTGCCGTTTCCAACAGCGCTTCGCGCAGGGTCTTCCAGCGCATGCCGTTGACGAGCGCGATGACGAACACCACGAAGGAACCCACGGCGCCGGCTTCTGTGGGCGTCGCCCAGCCCGAGTACATGGAGCTGAATATGATGACGATGACGAATGCGATAGGTAGGGTGCCGGGCACGGAACGGATGCGGTCACTCCAGGTAAAGCCGGTGATGGGACGGCCGAGCTCGGGATTCAATTTGGCCCGCACAATGATGATGGCGGCGTAGACGAGCGCCGAGACGACGCCCGGAACGAACCCGGCAATCAGCAGCCTGCCCACGGATTCCTCGACGATGATGGCGTATATGACCAGGATGGCGCTGGGGGGAATGAGCGAGGCCAGGGTGCCGCCTGCCGCCACCACGCCGGCGGCAAGCCGCGGGTCGTAGCCGTACTTCAGCATCTCGGGAATGGCGACGCGGCTGAATACCGCGGCGGTCGCGGTACTGGCGCCGGATACCGCCGCGAAGCCGGCCGTGGCAAATACCGTTGCCACGGCGAGGCCGCCGGGGACCCAGCCAAGCCATTTGCGGGCGGCATCGAACAGTGACTGGGTCATGCCGGCGTGAAAGGCGAGAAAGCCGATGAGGATGAACATCGGAATTACGCTCAGCGCGTACAAGCTGCCCTTGGCATGGGGGATCATGCCGATGTTCGTGGCGCCTGCGTCCCAGCCGATCATGGCCACGACGCCCAGCAGTCCTACCGCGGCGGTGGCATAGACGACCCGCACTCCCGCCAGCACCAGAGTGATGAGCACGCCGGTTCCGATGAAGCCGATGGTGATGTCATCCATCTAGCGCGGCGCTCCCTGGTCGTTATCATCGCCGGCGGCGTCCCCGATGGCGCCTTCAATTTCGTGTTGCGCCAGCTCTTCGAATTTTTCGATCACGGGAATTGCTATCGGTTCGGCTTCCGGATGCAGGGCAAGCCGTGTATAGGCGAAAAACTGAATCAGTAATCGCGCCGACAGCACGGAGAACGCAATGGGGATCACCAGCTTTGCCGGCCACAGAATAATTTCCCGGTCTATAGTGCTGTCGCCCAGCTGGAAGGCGCGCAGAAAGTGTGTAAAGCCGTACCACAGCAGCACCAGGATGATCCCGAGCGCAACGATGATGCCCAGGATTTCGAAAATCCACAGCGCCCGGCCACGCAGCTGACGCACGAGGAGCTCCATGCGAATGTGCCCCCCCAGCCGCTGGCAATAGGAAATGCCGAGAAAGGCAAAAGTCACCATGACGATCTCGACGATGTCCACATATCCCCACAGGGGATAATTGAAGAGCTTTCGCGAGATAACCTGGGCAACTGCGAACATCATCAGGAAAACGATGAAGAAGGCCGCTACGAGGTCGAGAATATCTTCGATGCGAGCGAGCCAGCGGTCAGCGACCTTGAGTGCCGAAGTAAACGGCACTTGTCCAGAATTGGAATTTGCTTCCATCAGGAATGCTCGATCCGGAACAAATTCGCGCCGGGCCCGTCATGGGCCCGGCGCGATTTTGCGCCTTTACTACTGGTTCTGGTTGGCGCGAGTTGCCGTCGTCATGACGTGATCGAGGAGCCCCTGGGCGTCGAATTCACCCTTGTGCTTGTTAACCCAATCCTGCCATACGGGTGCACCCCCCACCTCGCGGAACTTTGAGAGCTGCTCATCGCTGTACTCGATGGCTTGCATCTTGGCGATGAAATTCGGGAGATTCTTTTCGTCCGCCTTCTTGTACGCCGCCTTCAAGGCTGCATAGGCGGGTTTCTTGGCCTCCATAATCATGTCCTGGTACTGCTTCGGCAGCTTGTTCCAGGAGCGGAAGCTGATCACCGTCGGGCAATCCACCGTACCCGGAGACAGATTTGAGGTAAACCAGTCAGCCACCTCGTCGATTTTGTAGGCCACGTGGGCGTAGGTGAACGGGAACGACACCGCATTCACGGTGCCCCGATCGATGGCCGTGTAGACTTCTGTGGCTGTTACCGTGTTTTTACGCGCGCCGAGCTTTTCCATGGCATCGCCGAGACCGCCGAGCGCTCTTACGGACATGCCTTTAAAACCATCCAGGCTCGTCGGTGCATCACCCTTGCCCAGGAACTCGTACTGGGGCAGGAGCGAGGACATGAGGGCAAAGGAGTTCCATTTGTCCGCCAGCTGTTTCTTCACGGCCGGGTGCTGGTACACGGATTCGTGCACTGCCGCCTGAACGTGGGGATTCTTGATGGGCAGGAAGGGCAGATTCAAAACTGTCAGTGCGGTGTTTTTCCCGGGGTGATAGGACGAGCAAATCTGCGCCATATCGAAAACGCCGGCCTTCAAATTATCCAGGTTCTGTTTTTTGCCGCCGAGCTGATCGCCGTAATAGATCTTGATGGTGAAGTTACCGCCGGTTTTGTCGGAGACGATTTTCGCCACGGTCTCCACGCCTTCGGTAAAGGCGCGCCGCTTGCCCCATACATTGTATTTCCAGTTGACCTTCGGTCCCTGGACTTCCTGGGCCAGCGCCGGGCTGGTGCCCGCAACGCCGAGGGCCAATACGGCCACGGACAGGGCGCCCAATATAGTGAGTAATTTGTGCATTATTCTCCTCCTGACACGGGTGCGTCTCGTATCGGTCCAGGGACCGATAGATCCCGGGCTCGTTGTTCCATGCCCGACGATGCCGAATGGCCTGCCTTCCTGGTCGTTTGCGGGGAGACTGTAACCCGTCGACCCACGAGCATCAAACACCGTGGGCGATGCGGTTAAGATGCGGTCCATTCAGGGGAAAGGAAGCTTCCATTGGTGCATTTGAGCCGTGCGGCCACCGCTTTGGTAGTGGTCGCCGTATGCGTCGCCATGAACCTGCTCGCCCGCGGGGTAAGCGAGACCTACGCGGTATTTCTGCTGCCCCTGGAGAACGAGTTCGGCTGGGGTCGTGCCACGCTTACCGGTGTCTACTCCAGTTATATGCTGGTGCACGGGCTGTCGGCGCCCCTGGTGGGACTGCTCTTCGATCGCCTGGGTCCGCGGATTCTCTACGCCGGCGGCGCCCTGTGTCTGGGTGGCGGCTACTTTCTCGCCGGCCGTCTGGAACAAATTTGGCAGTTCCACTTGTGCGTCGGCCTGCTCGGCGGCATCGGCGTCGCCGCCATGGGCATGGTGCCGGCGTCGGCCCTGGTGAGCCGCTGGTTTCGGGCACGATTGGGCACCGCCATGGGCGTGACCTACGCGGGCCTCGGCCTGGGCGTCATCATCGTGGTGCCCTTTACCCAATGGCTGGTGGAACTCGATGGTTGGCGTTCGGCGTACACCTACCTGGGCAGCTTCCTGCTGATGCTGGTGCCTGTGCTGTTGATTCTGCCCTGGAAGCATTTTGCCGCCGGAAACCCGGAGTACCGCAGCCAGGGCGGCCCGCGGGCAGTGACCGGCTGGACGCTCTCCGGGGCGATCCGAACCGCGGCCTTCTGGGGATTGTTCGCGGTGTTTTTCTTCACCGCGGCGGCCATCTTCAGCACGATTTTGCAGGCGGTCGCCTACCTGGTGGAGATCGGCTTCGCGCCTCTGCAGGCGGCTACGGCTTTCGGCGCCCTCGGCGTCATGTCGGTGCTCGGTATGATCGCAACGGGTTGGTTGACGGACCGCGTCGGGCGGCGCTCCACCGCCACCGTCAGCTACGTGCTCACCATCGTCGGTATTGGATGCCTCTTTTTGCTGGCGCAATTCCCGTACTATTGGCTGCTGGTAGTGTTCGTGTTGTGTTTCGGTATCAGCCAGGGATCCCGGGGACCGGTGGTCTCCATTCTGTGCGCGGAGCTGTTTGCCGGTAGCGGAATCGGCGCCATCTACGGCGCCCTGACTCTGGGCATGGGTACCGGCGCCGCCTTCGGCGCCTGGGGTTCTGGATGGCTTCGCGATATCACTGGTGGTTACGAAGCGGGCTTTTTATTCGCGGCGGTGACGGCATTGCTGGGATTGAGCCAGTTCTGGATCATCCCCGCATTGGCGCGGGGCGTGCACCCGGCATCCGCGAC
>JAACFO010000218.1 GCA_009937425.1 Gammaproteobacteria bacterium | reverse complement strand
TTCAACTAACTGTCGATGGCATTCGAGACGGGGCCGACAAAGATCTTTCGTTGGAACAACGCTCATTCTTCTACCTGCCACTGCGGCATGCAGAAGACCTGGCCATGCAGGAGCTCGGCCTGGTGAAAACCAGGGAACTCAATGAAGCGGGCTACGGTACGGACAAGTACGCGCTCAATCACCTGGAAATAGTCGAGAGATTTGGCCGCTTTCCGCACCGAAACGCTGTTCTCGGGCGCCGCAATACGCCCGAAGAGGATGAGTATCTCAAGGATGGGGCTACAGGTTTCTAAGGCAATTGCCCTGGTGAAAACGTACCGTTACGCCGCGATCAGATTTTATCCGTCCGCAGGGTATTGCGTCGCAAGCGCCTGCAGTCGCTGTATGCGGTCCGCGCAGGCACGACGCGTTGCTCTCAGGTCAATCTCCTCGGCGTCGAAGCGGCGTTGACATTGGAAGTACTCCGCTGGATCAGTCCCGTCGGGTTCGACGTTGATTCGATAGGTGGCGCCGTCGAAAACCTCGTAAAGCGGAAATAAGCCGCTCCCAACTGCGAGGCGCACCAGTTTCACGGAATCCGCAGGCTCGGATTTCCAACCGGTCGGGCAGGGCGAGTGCAGCAGAAGAAAACGCATTCCCTTGAGTGCCAGCGCGGTCGCCAACTTATGCGCGAAATCCTCCGGATGAGCAATGGACAGCGTCGCAGCATAAGGTATCCGGTGGCCCGCCATGATCGTCATGATGTCTTTCTTGTCCTGGGTCTTGCCCCACGGCGTGGTCGTTGTTCGGGCTCGGGCCGGCGTTGCCGATGAGCGCTGCCCACCGGTGTTGCCGTAGATTTCGTTGTCGTAACAAATGTAAATGATATTCTCGTTGCGCTCGGCAGCCGCCGACAACGTTCCCATGCCGATGTCGTAGGTTCCCCCATCGCCTGCCCAGCAGATGACCTGGCCGGGTTCTTCGTTGAGATCACGAATCGCTGCAACGCCTGATGCCACGGCCGGCGAGGATGCGAAGGTCGTCGCGATCGTCGGCACACCGTAGCTGGTTGTCGGGAATGCGCCCGCGGTAACAATTCCGCAGCAGGCCGGGATGACGAGTGAACAGGTCTCGGCGGCGTCAGTAAGCGCCCGATCCAGCATGGTCAGGCCAATGCTCATCCCACAGCCACCGCAGTTGGTATTACCGGGCCGCAGCAGGTGTTCATCGGTACGAGGAATTGTCGGCGCGGTCGCGTTCATTGCAATGTCTCCTCGCCTGTCTCGATGCCCATCCATACCGGATCACCGACTTCGGAGCGCGAGCTAAGGTCAGCCAGGATGTCGTCGATCACGGCCGGCGTCACATCGCCGCCGCACAGTCCGGTAATGTAATTCTGAATAAGCAGGCCTTCGCGGTGCCCCTGGAAAGCGGCCCGCGTGTCCTGCCAAAACACGCCGCCGGCGCCGGCCGCATAATTGCGATCTAAAACCGCCAGTTTTGTGGCTGACTGGCATGCCTCACGCAACGCCAGTTCGGGGAATGGCCGATACATCTTCAGTTTCACGAGACCGATCTTCTCGCCTGCCTCGCGGCGCTGCCGGACGACCTCTCGAGCCGTCGTGGCCATGGAACCGCTCGCGACAAGAATCGATTCGGCATCGTCGGTGTCAACCGTCTGGATCACGTCACCGGGATCGCGACCGAAGATCTCAGTGAATTCTTTCCGACACTCCTGGTAGACCTCTGGCACTCGTTTCATTGCCTCGTCGATCTCCAGCCGCATCGACAGGTCTTCATGGGGCCAGGTGAGGCCGCCAAGTGTGCGCGCCTCGTCAGGATGCATGCGATGCGGCAGGTCGAGGTCCGGCAGGAAGCGGTCGACGGCTTCCTGTTCGGGAAGATCCGTTTCTGTCTGGGTATGAGACACGATGAACGCATCCATACACGTCATGACTGGCAGGAGGATCCGTCGGTCCTCTGCGAGTTTGAAGGCAAGCAGGGTGGTATCCAGCACTTCCTGGTTGGTCTCACAGTAGAACTGCAGCCAGGCGAAATCCCTTAGCATCAGCGTGTCGCCCTGGTCGGCCCAGATGTTCCAGGGCGGGCCCAGCGTGCGATTTACCGCGACCATCACGATTGGCAGCCGGTAATAGCCGGCGACCATGATGTTCTCTGCCATGTACGCCAGCCCGTTGGCGGAACTCGCCGTGAACGCCCTCGCACCGTTCGCGGAGGCGCCGATGGAAACGGCCATTGCACTGTGTTCGCTTTCGACCGGTACGACGCGCCCCTTGCTGAACGGGAACCTGGCGACGTACTCAACGATCTCGGTCTGTGGAGTGATCGGGTAGATTCCGCAGGCGGTGCCACGCGCCGTCCGGTTAGCCTCGCCCGCGGTACTCAAAGCGTAGCCAGCGGCGTGGTTTCCAGTGATGACTTGTAGCGTCATTGTCGGCCTCCGTCCCGGCTATAGATGGCTCATGAAGATGACATTGCGCGCGCACTCGGCGGAGCAAATGCCACAGCCCTTGCAATAGGAGTAGTCGAATTCAAGGCGGTGACCTACACGCTTCAACACACCCTCCGGGCAATACGTGCAGCAGGCGTCACATTCGTTACAGACGCCGCAGGAGAGGCAACGGGCTGCTTCGGCTGTATCTTCGAGACCCAGGTGCACTTCGTCGAAGGTCGAGCGGCGTTCGGACAGGCCGATTGATTCCCCGTGGGATGCGGGTTGGCGCTCGAACAGGTGCAGCTTCATCGCATCAGCACGGATGACCTCGTCATGCCAGACATCCACGTCGCGCAGCGCCTCGGCATGTTCGGTGAGCGTCTCGTGCTCTCCGCTCAGTACATTGTGAACATGCACGGCCGAGCGTCGGCCGCTGCCAATGGCACCAGCCACGGTCCCGTCGCGTGTAGCGAGATCACCGATTGCGAACAACGGCGTCTCCAGCAGGCCGAGGAGCTGATTGCCTTCCCTGACCTCGGTGCCTTCCGGGAATACGGAAACGTCCGGCGACTGGCCGAGTGCGAGGATGACCCGGTGGCAGGGCAGTTCAAAATCAGAGTCCGGAATCTCTATTGGACTGCGACGCCCGGACTCGTCGGGCTCGCCAAGTTCCATGCGCCGGCACGTCAGTCGATAATGTCTCCGGACGCCGTCACTCGGCACCGCTTGCAGGGCAATCGGTTGGGTGAGCAGTTCGATGCAGACGCCTTCCTCGACGGTTTCGTCGATCTCTTCGGGGATGGCAGGCATCTCCTGGCGCGACCGGCGATAAACAACCTTTACAGTCTTGGCTCCAAGGCGTAAGGCGGAGCGAGCAGCATCCATCGCCGTATTGCCACCACCAATTACGATAACTCTCTCGCCATCGACGCGGACATCTCCACGATGCACGTGCTCGAGGAAATCGATGCCCTGGACCACAGCCTTGGTGCCGTTCATTCCCAGCTGCAGATCTCGCTGCACCTGCTGTCCGGTGGCTACCAGTACCGCATCGTGATTCCGCGCAAGGTCGAGCAATGACTGGCGATCGATCCGGTGATCGGTCTCAACTTCAACGCCGAGACCGAGTATGCGATTAATTTCCCGTGCGACCAGGTCATCGGGTAATCGAAATTCGGGAATCCCGGTTGTGAGCAGGCCGCCGACTTCAGGTCCGGATTCGAATACTTTGACCTGGTAGCCGAAGCGGGCGAGATGGTAAGCCGCCGTCAAGCCGGCGGGACCCGATCCCACTACGGCAACCCGTTCGTTACGTTCTGCGAGCGGTTCGATGGTTACCTGGCCGTGATCCCCGGCATAGCGCTCCATCTCGCGTACATTGACAGCTCCGTCGAGTTCGATGCGGTTGCAGGCATCCATGCACGGGGCAGGGCAGGCTCTGCCGCAGATCGATGGAAACGGTGTGCTGCGAAGCAGAATTTCCAGTGCCTCGTTAGCGTCGTCGCGTGCCAGGGCGTTGAGGAAACCCTGCACATTGTTGCCCGCCGGGCAGATGTGATTGCACGGTGGAATCAGCTGCTGTCGGTGTGGTTGCTCGCTTGCCCACAGTCCGGTCTTTATCGCCGGTAAAGCCGCGCCGGCACCTTCCAGGATGCTCTCGCTGCGCCCTTCATCCACGTGCGCCACGCTGTCTTCGGCGGGCCCGGCCTTGAGTGGTGTATGCAGGAGTCGAACCTGTTCGAAAGCACGCGTCGCAGCCGTCAGATTCGAACCCTTGAAACCGAGATGCTCCAGTGCGGAATGAATCTCTTCAAGTGGGAACCCCAGCATCCGGCCGGCCGCTCCAGCAAGTGCCGTATTGACGATCGGCAGACTTCGGGTTCCCAGGTTGTTTTCGCGAGCGATCGTTGTGGCATCAATCGTCGCGAGAGGATTGTGATCGAACTGATTTGCGAAATCAGTCGGTGCCTGCGGTGAATTGATCAGTATCCAACCGCCGGACTTCAGCCCTGCCGCGATTGCTGGTCCGACCAGAGTCGGGTCCAGCACAATGACGTGATCCGGCTCGTAAATCAGGTTGCGGTTAATGATGGGGTCTTCGGAGTAGCGGCAGAACGCCTGGATGGGCGCGCCGGAGCGTTCGGCAGCATACAAGCCGAAAGCCTGCACCGACAGGCCTTCAAGAAATCGGGATGTGGCTATCAGCTTTGCCAGGGTGACTCCGCCCTGGCCGCCGCGGCCATGAATTCGGATCTCAATCACTGCATCACCCCGCAGGCGACTTCCGGCCTGCGGCTACTTCCATGAATGGTCTTACAAGGACTGATTTATCAACCCGAAATATACAGATTTCGGGCAATTACTCGAATAAGTAGTTACCGATCAGACTATTCGCATGCGACCTTTTCGAAGGAGACCGCGTCAACGCCGCCAAGCATCGATATTGTTGCCGAGAGGCGCTTACCTTCTCTCAGATAGCGGATTTCCTGTGGAAAATCGTGATCCGGATTCGCAAAAACAACACTATTTTTGGCCATTTCTTCGGCCTGGAATGATGCTGGTTTTTGCCCGGAAGGATGCGCCGTGTAAATCCATGAGCCATCTTCGGCCTGCTTAATGCTCAGCAACTCGTAGGATCCAAGCTTGCTGTCTTTGATCGAAACCGCGAACCCGACCAGCGATCGCTTGTCATCAATCACCCAGACCTCCTGGGCTCTATTGTCGGCCGTCACCCAGCAGCCCTCGAGCCACGCAAAATCACGACTGGATGAACCGTCCGCTGACACCATCGCCGGGAGAAATAGCAGTATTAGCCATCGTTTCATTGTTCTGGTCTCCAATCGAGTGTTCACGTGAAGTGTATCGCGAGTTGCATACGTCGCGTCCAAATACCCTGTGGCCCGCCCGGATTGGCCAATCTGCTAGTCTTGCGGCTCGAAAGTCCGATAGAGAGCAGTTTCTATGAGTGCTGACGATACGCCGGTCAGTCGGTTGTTGCGCGAGATGCGCAGACGGCGTGTCTTTCGCACTGCGGCGCTATACATCGTCGGTACCTGGCTGGTTATGCAGGTTGCGGACGTCGTATTTCCAGCCATGGACATTCCAGAGCGGGCTATTCGCTATGTGTTGAT
>JAACFO010000217.1 GCA_009937425.1 Gammaproteobacteria bacterium | reverse complement strand
TGCGGGGAGAGCTACTCCTTCGTTTCGATTTCCTGTCCCCTCTCCCCCTCTGGGGGAGAGGGCTAGGGTGAGGGGGCTCCCGACCGCTCCTTGTCCACACCCTCCCTCCTGTCCTCCCTCCCATCGAGGGAGGGAGGGACCCTTCGTTGTTAGCCGTGCCCAATAAGGCAAGACCGGTACCGGGCACCGTTCTTCTCGGTCTTGCCTTATTTGGCCGACTCCGGCACCAGTTTGGTTCGCGATTTCCTGTCCCCTCTCCCCCTGTGGGGGAGAGGGTTAGGGTGAGGGGGGAATCCTCCGGCACCAGTTTGGTTGGGTGATCTGGCGATCCGATTTTCTCCTGTATATAGTCGCGCTGTCTGCGCCGGGGGGGCGAGGGTGCGTTACTCGATATTCAATCTGGCACGTAATGCCGTCAGCTATCACCAGCGCTGGGGGAAGGCCTGGCGTAGTCCGGAACCTCGGTCTCATTACGACGTAATCGTGATCGGTGGTGGTGGGCATGGGCTTGCGACTGCTTACTACCTGGCCAAGGAACACGGCATCAGCAATGTTGCGGTGTTGGAAAAGGGCTGGCTGGGGGGTGGCAACACCGGGCGCAATACCACCATCGTGCGTTCCAACTACATGCTGGAAGCGAACGCGCACTTCTACGACCACGCCTTGAAGCTCTGGGAGGGACTTTCCCAGGATCTCAACTTCAATGTCATGTTCAGCCAGCGCGGTGTCATCAACCTGGCCCATAGCGATCCGCAGCTGGATTCTTTCAGCCGCCGCGGCAACGCCATGCGCCTCAACGGCATCGACGCAGTCATGTTGAGCCGCGACGAGATCGCCCGCATGGTGCCGTTGCTCGATTGCTCACCGACGGCGCGTTTCCCCGTTACCGGAGGCTTGCTGCAAGCCCGCGGTGGTGTGGCGCGCCACGACGCCGTCGCCTGGGGTTACGCCCGTGCCGCCGACGCGCGCGGGGTGGACATTATTCAAAATTGCGAGGTCACGGGTATTCGCCGGGACGGCGGGCGCGTGGTCGGCGTGGAAACCACCCGCGGCTACATTGGCGCAGACAAGGTCGGCATCGTCGTCGCCGGCAACTCCAGCCGTCTCGCCGCCATGGCGGATGTGCGCCTGCCCGTCGAGTCCCACGTGCTGCAGGCCATGGTCACCGAGCCCTTGAAGCCGGTCCTCGATACCGTCATCACCTCTGGTGCGACGCATCTCTATATCAGTCAAACCGACAAGGGCGAGATCCTGATGGGCGGTGATCTGGACGGCTACAACTCCTACGCGCAGCGGGGAAACCTGCCCCTCATCGAGCACGTGATCGCCGGCGCACTCAGTATGTTTCCGTTTCTCAGCCGTCTGCGGCTGATGCGCACCTGGGGCGGGGTCATGGACATGAGCATGGACGGCAGCCCCATCATCGGCAAGCTGCCGGTGGAGGGTCTTTATCTGGATGGTGGCTGGTGTTACGGGGGCTTCAAGGCGACTCCCGGATCCGGTTGGGTATTCGCTCACACCATCGCTCAGGATCGTCCCCATCCATTGAACGAAGCCTTCAATCTGGAGCGCTTCAACACCGGTTATCTTCTCGACGAGAAGGGCGCGGGCGCTACACCCGGCGCCCATTGAGTAAGAGGTAGCGATGTTACTCATCCCCTGTCCCTGGTGTGGTGCACGTGCGCAAACCGAATTCGGTTACGGCGGTGACGCCACCGTGGAGCGCCCGCCCGATCCCGAACAGATTTCCCGGGAAGCCTGGCTCGATTACGTTTACCTGCGCGACAATCCCCGCGGGCCGCATCTGGAGTGGTGGTATCACTCCGCCGGTTGCCGCCGCTGGTTTCAGGTGCGCCGCGACACACTTACCCACGAGGTGCTGGGCTCGGCGCCGCCCGGGCAGGAAGTGGAGGACGGCGGCCGGTGAGCAGCCAGCCGTTCAGAAAGCTCGAGGGCGGCCTCATCGATCGCGATCGACCGCTGGCATTTCGCTTCGACGGCCACGCCTATACTGGCTACGCTGGCGACACTCTGGCCTCGGCATTGCTCGCCAACGGTGTCAGGTTGGTGGGACGCAGCTTCAAATACCACCGCCCCCGCGGAATTTTCGGCGCCGGCGCCGAGGAGCCCAACGCGCTCATTGCTCTGCGCGAGGGCAATCGTGAGGAGCCCAATCTGCGCGCCACCGGCGTCGAGCTCTTCGACGGCCTCAGCGCCGCCAGCCAGAATCGCTGGCCGTCTCTGGATTTCGATGTAGGCAGCATCACCAACATCCTGTCGCGATTTCTGCCGGCGGGCTTTTACTACAAGACCTTCATGTGGCCGGGCAGCGCGTGGATGTTCTACGAGCGCATCATCCGCGCCGTCGCCGGATTGGGTAAGGCGCCGTTGCTCGCCGATCCGGATGTTTACGAACGCCGCCACGTGCATTGCGACGTACTCGTCGTGGGCGCCGGCCCCAGCGGCTTGTGCGCGGCCCTGGCGGCGGCCAAGAGCGGCGCCCGCGTCATCCTGGTGGACGACAATCCCGTGCCCGGAGGCAGTCTGCGTGGCCAATCCGCCACCATCGACGATGTGCCTGCACTCGCCTGGGTGGATCAAGTGGCCGGTGAGCTCGATGCCGCCGCCAACGTGCGCGTGCTCTCCCGTGCCACTGCCTTCGGTTACTACGATCAAAATCTGGTGACGGTTTGTGAGCGGGTCGCCGATCACGTGGCGAAACCGCGAGCGCATCAGCCCCGTCAACGGGTGTGGTGGGTGCGTGCCCGGCGCGTGGTTCTCGCCACCGGCGCCATCGAACGTCCCATTGTCTTCGCCGGTAACGACCTGCCGGGGGTGATGCTCGCATCGGCGGTGCGCACCTACCAGTTGCAGTACGCCGTCAAGTGCGGCCGGCGCGCCGTGGTGTTCACCAACAACGACAGCGCCTACGATTGCGTGTCCGCCCTCATGGGCGGCGGCGTTCCGGTTGCGGCGGTGGTGGACGCCCGACCCGGGGGGCCGGGCAGCGGCGCCAGGGCGATCGTCGATGGCGCAGGCGTCGAGCTCTTCAGCGGCCACGCAGTGGTCAGCGCGCTGGGCAAGAAACACATCACCGGCGTCGAGATCATGGCACTGGCCGACCGCGGCAACCCACGGCGCATCGAGTGCGATCTGCTGTGCGTGTCCGGCGGTTGGAATCCCACTGTGCATTTGTTTTCCCAATCCCAGGGCAAGCTACGCTACGACGATCGCATTACGAGCTTCGTGCCGGAGCAATCCCGTCAGGCGGAGCGCTCGGCAGGCGCCGCCCAGGGCAGCTTCGCCCTGGCTGATTGTTTGCGCGAAGGGCTGGAGGCAGGTGTTGAAGCGGCGCGTATGACGGGCTTCACCGCGCCCGCCGCCATGACGCCTGCGCGTTGCGAGGACATTGCCGAAGCGCCGATACAAGCACTCTGGGAAGTACCGCTCCCGGTTGGACGCCGCGCCAAGCGCTTCGTGGATCTGCAAAACGACGTGACCGCGGATGACGTGGCACTGGCCGAGCGTGAGGGCTATCACTCGGTGGAGCATCTCAAACGCTATACCACCCTCGGCATGGGCACCGACCAGGGCCGCACCAGCAACGTCAACGGTCTCGCCATCCTGGCGCGTTTGCAGGGCACGGAGATCCCCAACGTCGGCACCACCACTTTCAGGCCGCCGTTCGCTCCGGTGACTCTCGGCGCGCTGACGGCCCGCGAGGTGGGCACCGATCTGGCGCCGCTGCGCCTGAGTCCAATGCACGATTGGCATGTGGGCGTTGGCGCGAATTTCGTCACCGTGGGATTGTGGCTGCGTACCCAGTACTACGCCCGCCGCGGTGAGACGATGATGGAGGCCATCAACCGCGAGGTGCTGACGGTGCGCAACACCGTCGGCATGGTGGATGTGTCGACCCTTGGCAAGATCGAGATCCAGGGGCGCGACGCCGCGGAGTTTCTCAATCGCGTTTACATCAATCGTTGGACGAATCTCAAAGTCGGGCGTTGCCGTTACGGTTTCATGCTGCGCGAAGACGGTTTCATTCTCGACGACGGCACCACCACGCGCACCGGCGAGAATTGCTACTACATGACCACCACCACCGCCCAGGCGGGACCCGTGATGGCGCATCTGGAGTACTACGCCCAGACCGTGTGGCCGGAGCTTCATGTGCACTTCACCTCGGTGACGGATCAGTGGGCGGGCATGGCCGTCGCCGGGCCGCGGGCCCGGGATGTGCTGGCAAAGGCCTGTCAGTCCAGTGACGTGGGCAGCGACGTTGGCAACGAAGCGCTGCCCTTCATGGGTTATCTGGAAAGCCGTATCGCCGGCCTGCCGGTGCGATTGTTCCGCATGACTTTCTCCGGAGAGATGGCCTACGAGGTGCACACGCCGTCCGGCTACGGTACGCGGGTGTGGGAAGCGTTGCTGGCGGCGGGAGAGGACTTCGGCATCGCGCCCTATGGAACAGAAGCCATGTCCGTGTTGCGCATCGAGAAGGGCCATGTGGTGGGTGCGGAGCTGGACGGGCGGACGATCCCGGTGGATTTTGGTTTCGAGCGCATGCAGAAGAAGGACGTGGACTTCATCGGCAAGCGATCCCTCGAGCGGCCGGCGCTGGCTTACGGGCCGCGCAAAAGCATTGTCGGTCTCACTTCCGAGGACGGACAAAAAATCCCGCGGGGCGCGCAAATCGTCTGGAATCCGACGGCCGCGAAACCGGTGGAGATGCTCGGGCACGTGAGTTCCACCTGCTTCAGTCCGAACCTGGGAAAGTACATCGCATTGGCGCTGCTGGAAGATTCCGAGGCCTATCAGGGCAAGCTGCTTTACGCCTCGTCACCGCTCACCAACAGCCACGTGCCGGTGCGCGTCGGGCACTCGGTGTTCATCGATCCACAAGGAGAGCGGGCCCGTGGCTGACAGGCAAGGGCGCTCGGCGCTGGAACGGCATTATGAACGGGGCAGCTTCGGCGCCGCCGGCGACGACGGGTTGGCGCTGGTGCTGAGCGAACGACGGGGGCTCGCCATGGCGCAGGTCAACGGCGCCCCCCTCGAGGGCGGTCCGGGGGTGATGGGCTGTGTGACCGAAGGCGACGTGAGCTTGTTGTGGACCGGCCCCGGTCAATGGTTCGCCGTGTCCGCGTCACTGGACGCAGACGCGTTGCTCGCCAAGCTTCAGGAACGGCTTTCCTCGACCCAAGCCACCCTGAGCGATCTCAGCCACGCGCGCACGGTGCTGCGGGTGAGCGGTGCCGCCTGGAGGGATCTTCTCGCCAAGGGCTGCCCGGCGGACATGGACGCCATGATCCCCGGTGACTGCGTCGCCAGCCTTCTCAGCCACTTTACCGTCATCATTCACTGCGTCAGTGACAACAGTGCCGATGTGTACGTATTCCGCAGCTTCGGGGCGAGCCTGTGGGAGTGGCTGCAAGGCGGCGCAGCAGAGTTTGGTTACACGGTGGAGTAGACAATGTCCGCATCCAAATAAACAATCCTCCCCATCCTCATCTCCTCTCCCCCTTTAGGGGGAGAGGGTAGGGTGAGGGGGCAATGCCCCAACCCCCACCATTCTTGCCGTCCC
>JAACFO010000216.1 GCA_009937425.1 Gammaproteobacteria bacterium | reverse complement strand
AGCCAGGCTTTGCGCGCATGTACGATAAAGGTGTTGCAGCCGTGCCCGGCTACCAGGCTTACGAAGGCCGCCAGGGCTTCGTAGGAATCCTGCTCGTCGATGCCGATGCGCGTTTTCACCGTCACCGGAATGCCCACCGTGGATGCCATGGCCGCTACACAGTCCGCCACCCGCTGGGGTTCGGCCATCAAACAGGCGCCGAATCTGCCGGCACGCACGCGCTTGCTCGGACAACCGACGTTCATGTTCACTTCGTCGAAGCCATGCTCCTCGGCGATACGCGCGCAAGCCGCCATCTCGCCAGGCTCGCTGCCACCCAGTTGCAGGGCGACGGGATGCTCCGCGGCGTCGAAGGCCAGCAACTGATCGCGGTCACCGTTGAGTACCGCGGCACTGGTGATCATCTCGGTGTAAAGCAGCGTGTGGCGCGTGATGAGGCGCAGAAAGTAGCGGTAAAATCGGTCGGTACGCTCCATCATGGGAGCCACGCTGAGCCGATGGATTGACTGCATAGAATTCCACCGAAGGGGGAATCGTGACCAGACGGGAGTCTAGCATGCGTTGGCGCCGGGGCGGTTGAACCGGCGAATCGAGCACTCTACCATCGGTAGCGCGTGCCCCCGGCACCGTGGGGCGCATTGACACAATCAGGAGCACGCTTCATGCCAACGTTCGATGTGGTATCCGAGGTGGACATGCATGAGGTCACGAATGCGGTGGACCAGTCCAATCGCGAAGTGCGCACGCGCTTCGATTTCAAAGGAACAGACTCCAGTTTCTCTCGCGAGGGCGAGGCGATTACGCTGAAATCCGAGTCGGACTTTCAGTTGAAGCAGATGCTCGACATGCTGCAGGGCAAACTCAACAAGCGCGGCATCGATATTGCCTGCCTGGCCATCGCCGAGCCCGAGTTGGTAGGCAAGGAGGCGCGCCAGACGGTCACTATCCGCCAGGGGCTGGAGACGGATCTCAGCCGCAAGATCGTGAAAATGCTCAAGGAGTCGAAACTCAAAGTGCAGGGCGCGATTCAAGGGGACAAAGTGCGCGTCACGGGCAAGAAACGCGACGACCTGCAGGAAGTTATCGCGACCCTGCGGGAAGCGAAATTCGACATGCCGTTGCAGTACATCAATTTCCGCGACTGATTCATTTCATGACCGCCTATCCGGCACCAGCGAGGGATTCTCGAAAGTGACACGCGTCGTCGACGGCGAGTTATTGCAGGACGCGGCCCGGCGCGCCCACCGCTATCTCGCGGATCTCGGCAATCGTTCGGTCGCACCGGCGGCTGGTGCTGTCGCGGGACTCGAACAACTGGGCGGTGTCTTGCCCGAGGACGGCTTGGCGCCATCGAAGGTGCTGGCATTACTCGACGACGCAGGTTCACCCGCCACCATTGCGTCCGCCGGCGGGCGCTACTTCGGCTTCGTTACCGGCGGTGTGTTGCCGGCGGCGCTGGCCGCCGGCTGGCTCGGCAGCGCCTGGGATCAGAATGCCTTCAGCACCATGACTTCCCCGGCAGGCGCGGCCATCGAGCCCATCGCGCTGGGCTGGCTGAAGGAAGTGCTTGCGCTGCCCCATGAATGCGCCGGCGCATTCGTGACCGGTGCCACCATGGCAAATTTCACCGCCCTGGCGGCGGCGCGCCACGGGGTGCTGGCGCGCGCGGGGTGGGACGTGGATGCCGATGGCTTGTTCGGTGCGCCTCCGGTGACGGTGGTAGTCGGAGAGGAGGTCCACGCCAGCTTATTCAAGGTCATCGCCCTTCTGGGCCTTGGTCGTGAGCGCGTAGTCAGCGTGCCCGCCGACGCTCAGGGCCGCATGCGTGTGGACGCATTGCCCGCGCTAACCGGACCCACCATCATCTGCGCGCAAGCCGGCAACGTGAACAGCGGGGCCTTCGATCCAATAGCCGACATCTGCGACCGCGCCCACGCCGACGGCGCCTGGGTGCACGTGGACGGAGCCTTCGGTCTGTGGGCGGCGGCGGCGCCGGCTTATGCTGGCTTGGTGAACGGTGTCCAGGCGGCGGATTCCTGGGCCACCGACGCCCACAAGTGGCTCAATGTCTCCTACGACAGCGGCATCGCTCTGGTTCGCGACGCCGCCAGCCTACGGGCAGCCATGTCCATGTCGGCAGCCTATTTGCCCACCGGCGAAACCCGCGAGCCCTTTCACTACACGCCGGACTCCAGCCGTCGGGCGCGGGGAATCGAGATCTGGGCAGCGCTTTTGAGCCTCGGGCGCCGGGGGCTCGCGGATTTGGTCGCGGGCAACTGCGCCATGGCGTCGCGCATCGCGCAGGCGTTGCGCGATGCCGGTCATCAGGTGCTCAACGAGGTGGTGCTCAATCAGGTGCTGGTGTCGTTCGGCGACGGGGACACCACCAATCGCGTGGTGGCAGCGCTTCAGGAAGAGGGCACATGCTGGTGCGGACCGACGGTATGGAAGGGGCGCGCGGCCATGCGTGTCAGTGTGTCATCCTGGGCGACTACCGATGAGGATGTGGCCGACAGCATCGGCGCAATCCTGAAGGTCGCGGCCGAGATCACCGGTTCGCGCAACTGACGGAGGAATACCGTGGACGCAGATTTCTGGCACAACCGTTGGCAGGACGATGTCATTCCTTTTCACAAGGAGCGCACCAATCATTACCTGGAAAAGTATTTCCACAGGCTGGGGCTGGCTGACGGCGACCGGGTGCTCGTGCCCCTGTGCGGTAAGAGTGTCGATATGCGCTGGCTGCGCGAGCAAGGCTGCGCCGTCACCGGCGTGGAGTTGAGCGAGATTGCAGTGCGGGATTTTTTCAGCGAGCAGGGAATCACCCCCAGTCAGCGCCAGGAGGGCGACTTTCACATACTGGAAGGCGAGGGTATCAGCTTGCTCAGCGGCGATTTTTTTGCACTCGACAGCACCCACACGGCAAACATATCGGCGGTCTACGATCGCGCCGCCCTGATCGCGCTGCCCGACGCAATGCGGGCTCGCTATGTGGATCACCTGCTGTCGCTACTCGCGCCGGAGGTGCCCATGTTGCTGTTGACCTTCGAGTATCCGCCCCACGAATTCGACGGCCCGCCATTCTCCGTCAATGAAGCACAGGTACGAGACCTCTACGCAAACCGCCGCAAAGTCACCCACCTGGAAACCCTCGATCGACTCAAAGACGAGGCCAGGCTCGCCGAACGCGGAGCAACCCAGCTCCACGAGCACGCCTTCCTCCTGACCTGACAAACCAATAAGACAAGAGATCCCATAAGAGGTACCGGGCACCTCTTATGGGATCTCTTGTCTTATTGGTGGGCTGGGGTTACCAGCGGTGTTTTCCCCAGTGCTCCGGGTGTGCCCAGTGGCGGGGATTGAGCCAGTCCGGGGTGGCTTTGTAGGTGCCCAGGTCGAATCCGTGAATTTCCAGGGTCGCTCCGTTGACCGTTTCCCTCGACCAATGGCTGAGGCCCATGGCGATTAGCGCGGCGGGTTGCCAGGGGTGTTCATGGTCGCTCGTACTCAGCGCCACGCAGAAACGCCTGGTGTGGACATCGCGAAGCCGTGCCAACAGGTGGGCGCCGGTGTCCCTGTCCAGGTGTTCCAGTACGCCGCGCAGGATGACGAAATCGAAACGCCCGTGGCCCGCGAGTTCCTCCAGCAGCACTTCTCCACTCAGGATGCCGTCGGGGTCCAGGTAGCTCACGACGCACTCGGGATGCGTGCCCTGGTAGGCCGCCGCCAGGGCGCCGGCCCGGGGGCCGATGGCGAGCAGTGACGCTGGTTGGTGGGATTCCAGACGCCCGGTGAGATCGCTTCGATCATGACTGCCCATGGATCATTTATATGGCGGGTTTATGCGCCAGCGTCAATGTCAGCTTGTGGCCACAATTGAGCAGCGTTTCGCCATGGGCGGGGCAGCGGATCGACTTCCTGGCGCGCTTAACTGAGTCTCGCCACATTCAACGGGAGACGCGCATGCTTCAGATCGGTGAACAGAAAAAAGAGGTTAATGGTCACGACGTAACAGCGGTGGTGAAGGAACTGCGCGATCGCAACGAGGCGCTGCGCTATCTGACGCGCTGGCGGGCGGCGCGGGACAGTTACCAGGTGCAGGCGCTGCGCCGCTCCATGCACGCGATCACCGACGGTCTCACGGTCAGCATTCCCTTTCGAACCGGCAGTTGGTCCACCGAGCCGCATCTGGAAAGTCATCTGCTGGCGCTGGCCCAGGCGCTCATCGATATTCCCTGTCTGCAGGTGAAGCTGGAAGGCTTTGCCGACACCCGTGGATCCCGGCGCTTCAACCGGAAATTATCCATGCGCCGGGTTTACGCCGTGTGGAGGGTGCTCGCCCGCGGGGGCCTGCCCGTCGAGCGCATGCGCCTCAAGGCTCACGGTGACAGCGGTGCCATGTACCTCAGGGGGGATCGTGGCGGCTATTCCTTCGACCGGCGTGTGCTCATCAGCTTCACCCTCGGCGGAGTGCCACGATGATGCCCTGCGGGCCGCTGGCGGACGATTGGTTGTTCTGGGATCCGGAAACCATTTTCGCCTATCCGCATTCCTGCGAGTGCGATCCGGATTCGGAAGAAGCCCGCATGCACGCTGACGAGCCCGAGCAGCTGGATCTCTTCTACTCCCCAAGCTGATTTCCCTGCCGCCCGGGGAGTAAACGGTAACCCGGGCCTTGTCCCGCCGACCGGGGATTGCGCCGTGAGCGCCATGGCCAGGGTACGCTTTTCCCCTGATTTCCCGGTGTTTTTGTTGGCGCCACGGCTGTTGTCCCCGAAATCCGGCGGATTACAAAGGAGTGTCGCCCGGCGCACCGGCCGGACCTGGTCCACACAACGTGATCCGGGGTATCAAGTTTAACCGGCAGAGCCCGATATCTGGGGATGTGACGGCCTGGAAGCCGTTCCGCCGGTGGTTGAAGAGAGCTTCTGAACCTCCCGGCCAGGCTACGGTGTATAGTGATTGTCGTTTTGGGACAAGGGCTTAGCACCAGCACGGCTTCTGTGACCCCGGTCACCGAAAATCTGGGAATGCTATGCTGAAATTCTTGGACCGCGCTATTGGCCACCTGAAGGACTGGGAAGCTAAATTGTAATGCGACACAGCTAACGAAGCGTGAATTTTACTGTCAAGATAACTTTCGTTCTGCCGATACCAGTTTTGAGAGGCCACTAGTGGATTTAGAATTTATCAACAAGCTGGACAAGCTAGACATGGTCAAGCGCAGTCACAGCCATGAAGATCTCGAGTCCCTCGGGGGGCGCTTGCGTAGGCGCAGAAAAGAGCTCGGATGGACCCAGATGTACCTTGCCGAGCGGGTCGGAACCTCCCAGGCCGTGATTCAGAAGATCGAGAATGGTAAGAGCCTGCGACCGCGGATTCTCGAACAGATCGCGGACGCTCTCGACGTGAAACCCGCATGGTTGATGTTCGGCGTCGAGGAAGTCGGCGAATTGAACGAAGAGGCCATCGAGCTGGCCCGGGCATGGTCCAGGCTCAGCGAGCCCCATCGTTCCGCCATGAAAGACGCCATCCTCAAAATCGGCACCGGTTAGCACCACCGTCGCGGTGAAGGTCCGCCCCGCGGGGACCAGTCCAGATCCCCAGGCTGCTTCAAG
>JAACFO010000017.1 GCA_009937425.1 Gammaproteobacteria bacterium | reverse complement strand
ATTCCAGGTATCGTCGATTCTCACTGCCATCCGGACGGCTATGCGGCCCGGGTCGCCGGCTGGCAGGACGTGAGCCCTGTGTACATTCAGTCTCGCGATGCCTTGCTTGCGCGTATCGAGTCGGTGTGCGAAGACCTCGACGATGGTGAGTGGTTTCTCGGCTATCGGTTAAATGAGAACAAGAGCGGCGGCTACCCGACGCTGGCGGAACTCGATCAGGCCGGCGGCGGCCGGCCGGTATTCATATTGCGCACCGACGGTCACCTGGGTCTCGCCAACTCAGCGGCATTCGCTGTCGTCGGCATTACTGAGGACACCACCGATCCACCCTTTGGTTGTTTCCATCGGCATCCAGACAGCGGCGCACTTACCGGGCTGATGCGGGAAACCGCGACCCATTTATTTCTCGATCATGTTCATGCCGCGGACACCCCGGAGCGCATCGGCGCGGGATTAGGCACGGTATTCGAAGCGTTCCTCTCCCACGGCATCACCACGGTTTACAATTCGCTCACCGGTTCCGTAGGCATACAGGCTTATCAGCAATTGCACGAACAGGGACGCCTGCCGTTGCGGATCGGTATCATCATAAGCGGACGTGAGGAGGGACTGGCCGAAGCCTTCGTGCGTGCGGGTATCCGTTCCGGCTTCGGTGACGATTGGTTACGCGTCATCGGTGTCGAGTGGTGTCCCGATTGTTCCACCAGCGGCCGCACGGCCGCCTACTACGAAGCCTATCAGGGTACCCCGGTCGCCGGCGAGGCGGAGAACAACACAGGGATTCTTCTGTACGAGCTGGAGGACCTCAAGCGGCGCGCCAGCGCGGCCCACGCGGCGGGATTACTGGTGATGGTGGAGGGCGTTGGCGATCGTGGCATTGATTTCGCACTGGACGTCATCGAGGCTGCGCTGCAAGCACATCCGCGATCGGATCATCGCATGCGGGTGGAGCATTGTTGCTACGTGACGCCGGAGATTCTCGATCGTCTCGCGCGCCTGCAGGTAGTGGATTCCTCGGCCACCGGTTTTATGTACGAGCTTGGCGATGCTTACCGCGCGAATCGCGGTGCCGATGCCATGGCCTGGATGTGGCCGCACCGCACTCTCATCGATCGCGGCGTGCCGGCCCCCGGTCACTCCGATGCCTGGGTGTGTTCACCGAATCCCTTCACGGCCATGTGGTCGATGGTGAATCGCAAGACCGACAGCGGTCAGTCTCTGCACGAGTCGCAGGCGATATCGGTAACCGAGGCGCTGCGTGCCTACACGACATTGGGAGCTTTCGCCGGGCGAGAAGAAAACATCAAGGGATCCCTGGAGCCTGGTAAGCTTGCCGACGTTGCGGTGTTGGATCGGGATTTATTTACCATTGCCAGCGATGAAATCCGCAGTGTGCAGGTGGATATGACCATCGTAGGCGGTGTTGTCCGCTATCAGCGCGCAGGCGTCAATTCTGCATGAAGGACTCGATTCTTACCCGCGAGGCGCTCCTCGACGGCAGCATTCGCGATTACATCTTGCATAATCCCGAACTGCGCCGTTTGATCTTGCCCGACGAAGAGCGCATTGCCTCCCTGCGCGCCACCCTCGACGGACGGCCGGCCAAGGGTGATGTCTGGGTATTCGGCTACGGGTCGCTCATCTGGAATCCGGCCTTTCATTTCGTGGAAAAGCGCACCGCCCGCATCCACGGTTACCACCGCCGATTCTGTTTGTGGACGCAACTCGGGCGCGGCAGCGCCGAGAATCCGGGATTGGTGTTGGGTTTGGAACGTGGCGGCGCCTGTCGCGGCGTCATGTTTCGCATCGCCGAGGAGGCGGTGGAGACCGAGCTCGATATTCTCTGGCGGCGCGAGATGTTCACCGGCGCCTATTGCCCCACCTGGGTATCGGCTCGCAGCGGCGGCGATTCAGTTCCGGCAATCACATTCGTGATCAACCGGGAAAATGACCGGTACGCCGGGCGGCTCTCCGATGACACTGCCGCTCGTCACATCGCAACGGCCGCGGGTCCCATGGGCGCATGCTGCGAGTATCTCTTCGAAACCGTCAGGCACCTGGCGGAGCTGGGCATACGCGACCGTGGCCTGGAGGCCATGGCGGGCAAGGTGAGAGCGCAACAGGGGTAGGTCGCCGCCGGGAATTTCACCTCTTATTGCCGCGCCGGCGTGCTAATGTTTGAGTCATGGTCAAAGCAGGGGATCTGATTGCCTGGCTTGCCGTGGCGGTAATGGCCACCGGCAGCGGGCCCGCCTCGGCCAGCGAGGAGATGGCCGATGTGGTGCCCCGCGCCGACGATACCAGCTTGAAGCTCAGTATCGAGAACATCGACGGTAAGGTTGTCAACGTCCCCGAGGCGCACGTGCGCCCGATCACCCCGGGTGAACATTACCTGGGAATCAAGATCGAATTCAGGAGCGTTTCCGGCACATCCCTGTTCTCCGGGGTGGGGGTCTTCACCGCCATCTCCGGCGCGGTCAGCGAAAAGCCGCCGGTCCACGACGGAGTGTCGTTCACGGCTCTGCCCGGGCGCCGTTACCTGGTAAACGGCGCCATGGAGAACGGCAAGCCGAAGGTGTGGGTCGCCGAAGAAGTGGCCGAGGACACTCGCGACGACGACCGAAGATAGCGCTGGCCTTCGACTAGTCCGTTCGGCTGGTGACCTCGAGCAGGTGATAGCCGAACTGGGTTTTTACCGGGCCATGGACTTCACCCACGGCTTCGTTAAACACCACCTGATCGAATTCCTTTACCATTTGTCCGGGCCCGAAACTGCCCAGGTCGCCACCACTTTTCCCGGACGGGCACTTGGAGTGTGTCGCTGCGAGCTCGCCGAAGTCGGCGCCGCCCTCGATTTCGGTCTTTAAATTCTGACACTGCTCCTCGGTATCCACGAGAATGTGTCGCGCAGTGGCCTGGCTCATATTCGCTCTCCTGGGAATGGATTTATCGTTCAGCGGGGGCCCAAGAATGCCACGTTTTTTTTTCTTGCGCCACGGGGAAACACTACCCGTGCCTGTGCCATGATGGGCGCCGTGGAAGCGTTGAGCAGCAATATCCTCTCCGAGCCGGGCGGCGTACGCCATGGCTTTTTCACCCGCCAGGGTGGGGTCTCCGGCGGCGTCTATGGGTCGTTGAATTGTGGGCCGGGCTCCGCCGACGACGCCGGCCACGTGAGGGAGAATCGCGCCCGGGTGATGGGCGCCATGGGTTTCCCGGCTGACGGGTCGAGTAGATTGAACACCCTCGCGCAAGTTCACAGCGCGGAGGTCGTAACCCTGCGCCGGGCGCTGCCTGTCGGCCGGCACCCCAAGGCCGACGCCCTGGTGACTGACGTACCGGATTTGGTAGTCGGTGTGCTGGCGGCAGATTGTGTTCCCGTGCTGTTCGCCGACACGGCAGGTAAGGCCGTAGCCGCCGCCCACGCGGGCTGGAAAGGGGCGCTGGGCGGTATCATCGCCGCCACCGTCGCCGCCATGGGCGAGCTGGGTGCGCCGGCGGAGCGCATCGTCGCCTGCGTCGGCCCGTGTATTCAGCAACAGTCCTACGAGGTCGGCGGGGAGCTGCGCGAGCAGTTCATCCATGCCGATCCGCGCAATCGCGCGTACTTCCGTGATTCCGCGCGGGCTGGGCATTTCATGTTCGATCTATCAGAATACGTTACTCATCGCGTCACGGCGGCCGGCGTTGCCGGTGTCGAGCGCCTGGAGTCGGACACCTACGCGTCCGAGCAGGAATTCTTCAGCTATCGCCGCGCGACGCACCGGGGTGAATCGGATTACGGACGCCAGGTGTCGGCCATCGCCCTGCTGACATCGTAACGCGAGGTGGCAATCCATGAGTGATCATCACGACCACAACTCACCGTTGCCTGACACTGTATTGCGGGTCAAGGCATTGGAATCACTGCTGACCGAGAAAGGTCTGGTGGATCCGGCGGCGCTCGACGTTCTGATCGACACTTACGAATACAAAGTCGGTCCGCGCAATGGCGCCGCGGTCGTGGCGAAGGCCTGGACCGACGATGCCTACAAGCAGCGCTTGCTGGACGACGCTACGGCAGCCATTGCCGAATTCGGATTCGAGGGCCGTCAAGGCGAGCACATGATTGTGCTCGAGAATACCGCCGAGCAGCACAATATGGTGGTCTGCACCTTGTGCTCCTGTTATCCCTGGACCGTCCTCGGATTGCCGCCGGTATGGTACAAGTCCGCGCCTTACCGGTCGCGCGCCGTCATGGATCCCCGCGGTGTGCTGCAGGAGTTTGGCGTTACCCTCGGTGACGATGTGGAGGTCCGCGTGTGGGACAGCACCGCCGAGATTCGTTACCTGGTGTTGCCGCAACGCCCGGCGGGCACCGAAGGCATGGACGCAGATGCGCTCGCCGAGCTCGTCACCCGAGACTCCATGATTGGCGTGGGCCTGGTAAAACCGCCCGGTGAGGCGACAGCATGAACGGCGCACACGATCTCGGTGGTATGCACGGTCTGGGTCCCATTGACGCGGAAATCGACGAACCCGTGTTTCACGAGGAATGGGAGCGGCGCTGCTTTGCCATTACCCTGGCAAGCGGATTTCTCGGCCAGTGGAACATCGACATGTCGCGCTACGCCCGCGAACACATGCACCCGGCGCTCTATCTCAACACCAGTTACTACGAGCACTGGCTGCACGGACTGCAGACATTGTTGGTGGAGCAGGGCATGCTCACGGAAGAAGAGATCGCGGCGCGCATGCTGGAGCTCGCCGAAGAGCAGAAAAAATGAAAGCGCTGAAGGCAGAAAAGGTTGACGAGGCGTTGCGGCGAAGCCGCGGCGCCCGTGTCGACATAGACGTGCCGGCGAAGTTCGCGGCCGGTGATCGGGTGTTGACGCGCAACATCCACCCCACCGGGCATACTCGTTTGCCCCGCTACGCCCGCGCGCGACACGGGACAATCGCCCGTGATTACGGCGTTTTCATATTTCCCGACGCCCATGCTGTGGGCCAGGGCAAAAAAGCGCAGCATCTTTACAGCGTGCACTTCGCGGCCCGGGAGCTGTGGGGTTCCGACGCATCGGAACGCGACGGTATTTATCTGGATCTCTGGGACGACTATCTGGAACCTGGATGAAGCGCGCACCGCCATGACCGAACCCGTGGACTTGTCATTGTTGCCGGCCTTACCCGTGGACGATGAGGGCCCTGTGTTCCAGGAACCCTGGCAGGCGCAGGCCTTCGCCATGGCGCTGGAGCTGCATCGGGCGGGGCATTACAGCTGGACAGAGTGGGCCGAGCATCTGTCGGTGGAAATCGCCGCGGCCCGGGAACGCGGCGATCCGGATCGCGGCGACACCTATTATCACCATTGGCTCGCTGCCCTGGAAACGCTGGTGACAGAAAAGGGATTGGCGTCGGCGTCGGAGCTTGGCACGCGCAAGAAGCAATGGGATGTTGCCGCCCGCCACACACCCCACGGGCAGCCCATCAAGCTCGGGAACAATTAGTCCAGCGCGCCCTTCAAGGCAAAGAAAAATACCATCGACAGGAGCGCGCCGGCCGGCAGCGTCACGATCCAGGACATGAAGATGTTCTGGGCGACGCGCATGTTGATGGCGGCGATACCCCGGGCGATACCGACACCGAGTACCCCGCCGACCAGCGTGTGGGTAGTGGAAATGGGCAGACCGGTACCCGATGCCACCACAACTGTGGTGGCGGCCGCCAGGGTCGCGGCAAAGCCGCGGCTGGGCGTCAATTCGGTGATGCGCTCGCCGATTACCGCCATGACCCGGAATCCATAGGTCGCGAGACCAGCGACGATGCCAACCGCGCCTACTACCAGGACCCACAATGGCAAGCTCGACGTCTGCGCCACCTCGCCGCCGCTTTGCACCACACCAACGATAGCGGCCACGGGTCCGATAGCGTTGGCAACGTCATTGGAGCCGTGGGCAAAAGCCATGGCACAGGCGGTGAAGACCATCAGTACCGCGAACACGCGCTCGACGTTGGTATAGCTGAAGTCGCGATCCGCGCCTTCCTCCAGGCGGATCCGCCGCACCGCCAGCGCGCCGATTGCCATGGTGATCAATCCGGCAACAGCCGCCAGCAGATAGCTTTCGCCCAGGGACAAGTCCAGGCCCACGTGTTTGAGACCCTTCAGCAGCGTTACCAGGGCAATTATGAATCCAACCAGGAAAATGTACGCGGGCACGTAGCGCTTGGCGGCGCGAAAGGGATCCGCGGCGTCGAAGATCAAACGTTGCACGCTGCGGAACAAGGCATAGGCCAGCGTGCCCGCGAGCATTGGCGAGACCACCCAACTCGCGACAATGGATCCCACCTTTCCCCATTGCACCGCAGTGACGCCGATCCCGACCATCGCGAATCCGACGATGGCGCCGACAATGGAATGGGTCGTCGACACCGGCCAGCCGAAATAGGATGCCACCACCAGCCAGACCGCGGCCGCCAGCAACGACGCCAGCATGCCGTATACCAGCAGCTCGGGATTGCCTGCCAGTAGCCCTGGATCGATGATGCCCTTACGGATGGTGGCGGTTACCTGCCCACCGGCGAGCACTGCGCCGAGAAATTCGAAAATTGCCGCTATGACGATGGCCTGGCGCAGGCTCAGTGCGCGGGAACCCACCGATGTGCCCATGGCATTGGCGACGTCATTGGCGCCGATCCCCCAGGCCATGAACAGGCCGAATACGGCGGCCAGTATCAGGTAGAGTGTGCCGTGCTCCACGGGGAAACTAGCGCGCGAGCATTAGCTGCAGTCGGCTTCCAACGCGTTGGGCGCGATCACCGATGTCCCCGGTCCAATCGATGACGCGGTACAGGAACATGGCGTCGATGGGCGGTAGATCGCGTTCGATGGCAAACACCATGGAGCGTACCTCGACTTGAATCTTGTCGGTGTCGGTTTCGATGCGGTCGAGCTCGTTAATCAAATTCTGAACCAGCTCCACCTCGGCGCCGCGAAAGCCCGTCTCCACCAATTCGTCCAGCTCGTTGACCGTTTTCTGGGCTTGCAGGCAGGCTTCGATGCAACGTTGCACGAATTCCTTGAAAAGCGGTCCGATCTCGGCGGGAAAAGACATCCGACGGCCACGTATGAGGCCGGCGATATCCTTGGCGCGGTTTGCGATGTTGTCCTGCATGGTCAGAACTTCCAGCAGGTCGCGCCGTTCCACGGGCAGGAACAGGCTGCGCGGTAAATGTAATCTCAAATCATGCTTGAGATCATCGGCGTCGTGCTCCAGAGCAACGATGCGTTCCTGAACTTCGTTGACCGCCGCCAGGTCGTTGGCGAGCACCGCGTCGAACAGCGGGTCCAGTTGCGCAACGCATTCCGCCACTTTGGCCATGTGCTTTTGCAACGGCCGCACCGGCGAGGTGCCGAACAGATTGACGATGGGATTGAACGGCGACATGGCGGCCGGAGTTTAACATCGAATTTGATTCCCCTCACCCTGACCCTTTCCCCCAAAGGGGGAGAGGGTCAGGGTGAGGGGGCATTGCTTAATTACCCGTGCGGGTGGCGCGCCAGTCCAGGAGGCGTTTGGTTGCGAGCCAGATGCCGATGGCTACGGCGATGACCAAGGCCATGGCTGCGGCCGGGGCAGGATTGGTGCCCAGATAGGCGATGGCCGCCAGCAGCATGCCGACACCGGCAACCAGCACCGCGAGAGCGGCGATCCGCGGCATGGGCACACGGCGCCCGCCAATGGCGACAATGGCGAGCCACAGCAGCACAACTCCCAGCAGGCTCAGGCCCAGACCCAGGCGGTGACCATCCGCCGATGCATAACCCAGTGAGAAGGTCGCCGCCTGGGGCGACTGATTTGCATACAGTTTCTCGAAGGCATAGTGAATGCCCTGGCTGGGTACGCTGAGGCGCAACGGCTCTCCCAGGCCGGCGCCTTTGGCACTCCGGGCACGGGCCAGTGCTTCACCGCCCATGACGGCGCCGTTGACACGCCGCCCACTGATCACCGGGTTCAGGGTGCTGTCGGGGCTCCGGTAACTCGGTCCCACCGGCAGGTACACGTCCCAGCGCGTATGAGTAACGACCATGTCCGGTGTGGGCAGGCGCCCGTGCACGGTGCCCATGAACGCCATGGGGGTAATCCGTGTGGCGTAGATGATCTCCACGGGAAAGCCGGTGGCGGAGTTGATCATCTTGATGAGCACCGCCGATCCGTCACTGGATGTTTCCGCCGCGGCGGGTTTCTCCGCTTTACCGTCCACGAATACCGACCAAATCTGCGATTCCGGTGGCAGTTCCAGGCGCAGGAATTGCCTGCGGCTGTTGCGCACCTGAAACCGGGCAGTGTTCACCGCGAGACCGTCGCGGGTATAAAGCGTCGAGTAATGCGCCTTTTCGATGGCCGCCACCTGCACGTCGATCTCCCTGTGCCTGGTGATCCTCAACACGAGTTGGTAGGGCGGTTGGGCATGCACGTATTTGTAGGCGAGCAATATTGGATTGGTGGTTTTCAGCACCAATTGCTGGGGCAGCTCGTTGACGTCCAGGGACGAAAGCTGATCCGCCGCTGTCGCGCGCACTTCCACAGCACTCAGTGCCTCGACGGCGATGCGCCCGTGCTCCACTTCCGCATCGGCGATGCTCACCGTCGGCACCCGGGGCTCCGGCTCGCCGTCGCCCATGATGCGCTCGTAGTTCACTTCCAGTCGGAACTGGCCTTCCATCTCCTGGGTGAAGTCGATGTCGATGGACTGATGGTCATCCGCCGCTTTCACGTCGTGATTGCGAATGGACGGTCCGGTGACGCCCAGGACATTGACGCCCTTGGGCAGACGCAGGGCGAGCGCCAGAAGGGCGCCGGACTTGACGCTGATCTCCACGGTAGCGGATCCCTTCATGGTGACGTCGCCGATGGAAATCAGCGTGTCCACCTGGGCGTCGAATTTGCCCTGCTTGCGTTCCGGCGCCACGGCTTTCACTACCAGTTCCGGTGAGCGCTCGGTGTATTTGTAGGTATGCGCGACGCTCATGGTGAGGAGGTTGCGCACGAAGGCCGGCAACTGATTTTCGCCGACTCTCGCCATGCGATCCTCGGACATGGGTTGCAGGGTGAGCTCGGGTCCGGCCAGCAGCGCCACCATGCCGCGCTGGCGGTGCACCTCGTCGGCAGCCAGCAGCGGAACAGGTACCGGCTCGAGCGCTTGTGCGCCGCCCCCCAGAAGCAGCTCGTAGGCGACGTCGAGCACGAACTCGCCGTCTACGGCGCGGTCCAGGAACACGCTGATGGTCTTGTGGGCGTCGCTGCCGCCGGCGGTCTCGATCCAATCGGACACGCCACCGGAGAGTGATTTGACACTGGTGACCTGTGCGTCCTTGGGCACCTGCAGTTTGAGCAGATTGGTAGCGCCGCGATTGATCTCGTAAACCACCAGGCCCTGCACGTGCAGCACGCCTTCCTCGGCGTGTACTGCGTGGTAGAGGGTGGCGTTGGCGCGCACCTGGGCCTGGACGTCCTCGGGAACCGCATCCACCCAGGAGAAGGTCACACTCTCGCTCATGGGGACGAACACCGTGGCGGTGGTGGCGTTTTCCTCGTGGCTGGTGACCACGTTGCCCGCCGGACTCACGCTGACTTCTTTCTTGCCGGGCAGATTCAGGCGAAATTGCGAAACCGGAACTCTTGGAACATGCAGGGTTGCGCTGGGCGGTCCGTTCTCTGCAACTACCGGCACCTGAAAAGCGACGCTGACCTTATGCATGCCGCGGCCTTTGACGACGGTGACGAACTGACCCTGCTCCTCGACAACGGTGGCTTGCTCGCCGTCTACCTGCAACTCGCCAAGGGTGACAGTGCTCGGCATCAGTGGAAGTTTGACCAGTTCACCTTCGAAGATTTCCACATCGAACTCTGCATTCCAGTTGAGCGCCTGTCCTTGAATCTCACCGGTGTAGCGCGCCCGGCTCACGGCGTGGCTGCGCAGCGTGGCAGTGCGCCAGGTGATCAGCACCGACGAGGTGCTGGGAATCCTGGCGGTGAACAAGGTCTTGTTGCCGCTTTCGCTGGATCGCACGTCGGCGGCGGGAATGATCGCCAGATCCACACCGGTTCCCGGGTATGCCACTCGCAGGTTGGTGGCGGCGGCACGCGGTACCGGCAGGGGCAATGTATATCCCGCATCGGATCTGCGCGCGTCGAGACCGTAGCGCAGTTGCATGGTGACGGTGCCGGCTTTGTCGGTGCTCCATGCGAGACCGTCGGGTCCCTGCACCAGTTGCACCGGCGCGCCGTTGACCAGCGCATCGCCGAGCGCCGCTCCCGGGGGCAGGACCGGTACCAGGGTCCACTCGTTTTCAAAGGTTTCGATGTTGAGGCTTACGCTGACCCGCGCGGTGGTGCGCTTGTCGTCGTCGACGATGTTGACGTCGATGTTGGATACGCCAATGGCGTAGGCGGCCGGGGCGGGCCGGGTGTCCTGGCTGGCTTGCTCCACCAGCTGGCGGTAAGTTTCCAGCGGTACCCGCACTTCGCCGTTATCGGTGTTCGTGGCTGCCTGGGCCGCGCTTGCGAAGCCGATGCAGATCATCGTTATCAACAGGATCGTTCTCATGGTTCGAAACTCCTTGGCACGGTCCATGGTTTATTCGTGTGGTGGTGTCAGCCGCCGGAAGGCGAGATAGCGCAACGAGTCCGCCAGGCGATCGTGATGCTGGCCGCTGCGGGCAAATTGCGCGCCAAGCGCCGTCAGGTATTGGGCGAGCAGCGTCTCGTCGGCGCGCAGCTCGTTGTCGTTATCCCAGCCCGGGATTTCTTCGCGCATGCCGGTGATCAGTTCCCGCGCCTCGGTCAGTGTGCGAACGGCACCGCGGCGGTCCCCGGCTTCGAGCTGTTGACTGGCCGTTGCCGCGGAACGGGCCAGGGCGTGGGCAAGCTGGTTCTTGAGAACATTGTGTTCCAGGGGTCCCGTGCCGGTGTGACCGTCTTCAATGGCGAGTCGCGCACGGGCGACGCCGTTGCGCCTGTACACCAGGTCCTTGTAGCGCACGCTGACGTCGGCAACCGGGCCCGGCCCGGGGACGACAACATCCAGCAGCACCGCATGGCTGTCGCCGGCGAAGAAGCTCGGGATGACGATTTGAATACCTTCTTCGTCCTCGCCGCGGTCGGCGCGAATACCGGTATTACGAGCAACCCGTTGGTCGATGCTGCGCTCCGCATCGCGCACCCGTTGCGCAGCCTGTTCGGAAAGATTGGTGGATCCGAGTATGTCGATGAGTTCGACGCCGGGTGCGAGACGAATGCGCAGGCGCACGGCACGGGCCACGGCGCGGCTTGCTGCATGCAACTCCCGATCCACGAGTTTCCCGGCATCCTCGGCGGCGTTCAGCACCCGCCGGTGACCCTGGCCCAGAAGAACCAGTCGATCGATGGACGCCAGGTCCGTGCCGCCGCCGACGGCGATCACGCTCAAGCCGATCCCCGCCACGGCATTTTCATGGGCCATTCGTTCCAATGACTCGCGCTGTTCAGCGATGGACGCCGTCGACACCAGCAGTACCAGGCTTGCCCCCAGCGGCGCCGAAGCGTCGTCACCCTGGCGAACGTTTTGTGAAGCGCTGTGCAAAGCCGCGAGAAGATCCATGGCCGCCGCCGGTTGCTCGCCGCCGGTGGTGAACAACGATTGCAGAGCGACGCGAATCGGTCCGTGACGGAAGGCTTCCGGTGCCACCAATAATCCGCCGGGATGACCAGCGACGGTGATGGAGAATCGGTCACCGGGCTGGCGCGCCTCGGCCAGCGCCATCACCAGTGCGCGCAGCTTTGCGCCGGTGACGTCGTCAACGGGCCGGCGCAAATCCAGCACCACGCCGACGTTCATGTCCGGGCGAAGCCCGCTGCGCTTCTGTGATGCCTGTATGCCAACCTGAACACGCAATCGCGAACGGCCGTTGACGGCACGTTTGTCGGCGTGCAGGTAAGTGGCGAGGGCGGCATTTTCGGGCAGGTCGAATGGCTGCCAGTTCTGCCTTGCCTCGGATTCCAGGCGCGCATCACCGAGGCTCGCCCTGAGCAGGCTGCGATCCCATCGCTGCAGTCGCGCTTCCAGTAATCGGATGGCGGGATCGCCGGGCACGTAGGTATTCGCCCAGTAACCCGAGCCCGACTGAAAGCTGAGGCCCGTCAGCTTTTCCTGATCGGCGAGAAAGCGCCTGGCAACCTGGCGTGGGCGCGGGGATTGTGCGAGCCCACCGCCGACGGTGCTCGGCGCGTTCTGCTCGCGCTTGTCCTTGGCCGCGGCGACGGTTCCAACTTTTCCCGGTGCTGCGGGTAACTGGCGGCGGGCGACGTCGTCGCGCTCATTCGCACGGGGTTGCTTCGCCCCGGGAAGCGCGCTTTTCGGTGGCGCAAAGTAATCTACGCTGGCTTCACTCTGGCCTTCCTCGAATTCCCGGGGCGCCGTTCGACGATACTCTTGAAGCGCGCCACGCAACCCTGCCGCCTGGTCCACGTCCCGGCCGCTGGAACTTGGTGCTGCCGCCGCCGCGTCGCCAGCATCCCGCCCGATGGCCATGTCGGCGACGATTTCCCGTCGCACCTTGTCGGAGGACTTCCTGTCGCGCTTCTTCTGCTCCTTCGACAGCTGATCGGCAAACACGCTTTCAGCAGCCAGTCGCGGTGGCGCCGGCTCGGCCAGCGCCTCCGGCTCGGCCAGCGCCTCCGGCTCAGCCAGCGACTCCGGCAGTACGGACAGTGGTGCCAGCCGTGATGCAGCGGGGGCGGTGAGGGCCACCGGCGGCCGGGATTCATCCGTTGCCTGGGAGACGACGGACGATTGGCGATCATAAAGACCGTCCAGCCCCTGGAGTTCCAGCTGCACGGACTCCGTCAGCACGAACCCGGCGGACAGCACGACCACGGCGGCGAGTGCCGCCGCCAGATTTCGCGCGCCGGGATCCCCGGGCCTGGGTGTGGTGGACGTCTTGCCGTCACCGGCGACGGCCTGAGCGGCGCGCTGTAAGACCGAGCGGGGCGCGGCCTTGGGGGGGAGCCGGGACATCCCCGCATCGACTCGCTTCAAGGCCTCGGCAAAGGCGCTGCAGTGCGAGCAACCGGCAACGTGCTCGCCTATGGCAGCGTCGCGTCCAACCAGCTCCACGCCCTCGTCGGCGATACGTTCCTGCACCGAGGTGCAGCGGCTCACGATGCACCTCCGGTGGTACCCGAGGCATGCTCCGCGAGCGCTTTCGCGAGGCCCATGCGGGCACGGCGGGTGAGGGTCTTGACCGTGTTCAAGGGGATTTCGAGTACCGTGGCGATGTCTTGCAGACGCAAACCAGCGACGCTGCCAAGAAGCAGCACCTCGCGTTGCTCCAGGGGCAGCCGCGGCAGGGCCTGCTCGAGCCAGGCCACGGTCTCGTCGATCTCCGCCAGCGTCTGGGGGCCGTGGTCGCTGCTGGGCCTGCTGTCCACATCGACACTGCCGGACCCCCGGCGGCGGCTTTCGTCACGCAGGTGATTGCGCACATTGTTGGCCGCGATGGTGAACAGCCACGGCCGCAGAGGCCGGGATGGCTGATAGGAGGCGGCGGCGAGGTGAATTTTCACGAATATCTCCTGGAACACGTCGTCGCGGCTTGCGCTTGGCACGCCGCATCGCACCAGATAGCCGTACACGGCTGATTGATAGGCATCCATCAATTCGGCGAAGGCGCTGCGATCGCCCCGGCAGTGCCGCGGCAACCAGTGACGCTCGTCCAGATTGACGACCGCTTCCATGGGCTCGGCATCGAGGCTCACGCGTGTTGCTCTCCGGGCGTTCATTCACCAGTGGTACACGGGCGGATGGAAAAGGTTTCAGCTCCGCGGCACTTTCGTTGGAGATATCTGCCATCAAAGGCAGCGGGGAGGTGTTCCGGTGGGTACCCGTTCATGGTGGTTGGAAACGGGCCGGGTACCAGAGTGGGGTTACTCCCTGTGTCGCGGCCGTTAACCCGCGTCACACCCCTGAAGGATGGTCCCTTTGACGGGTGACGGCCGCGGCCTGGGTCTCAGTAATGGAAATCCCAGGGAAATCCCAGGGAAATCGTCAGGAAATTGGCCGGATAGGCCGGGAAAAACCGAAATTTCCAGCCTTATTCAGCCGGACGGCGGCTGGCGATGAGCATGGCGATACCCACCAGGCTTGCCCCCAGCCATTGGCCCGCTTTCAGATGTTCGCCCAGCACCAACACTGCTACGAAGATGGCGGTAATCGGCTCCAGGCACAGCAATGTCGCCGAGCGCACCGGGCCGATGAGCTTCACGCCGACGAACATGGCGACCACGGCGGTGGCGAAGACGGCGATGATGATGGCAATCAGGCCGATGCCGAAGGCCGTATTCGGGATGGCCACCGCGTCCATCCCCAGGGTAATGGCGGCACCGCCCACGAAGGCCACGCTGCAGGCATACCAGCTCATCAACGTGGTGCCCACCGTGGGCAGGGCCCTGGCGGCCACGACAAAGGTCGTGGTGGCTCCGATTGCGGCCAGCAATGCAAAGCCGATTCCCACGGCGTTCAGATGCTCGAAGCTCACCTGGATGGCAAGCCCTACACCCAGCAACGCGAGCGTCACAGCCGTCAGCTCGGCGGTGCCCGGGCGTCTCTTCGCCATGGCGCTGACCACCAGCAGGGTCATCATCGGATGGGTATAGAACACCAGCACCGTGAGATTTACCGGTATGTAGCTGACCGACATCAGCGTGCCGCCGGAGACACTGACGAAACAAACGCCCACCAGGGCACTCGCCAGTACCCCCCGCGGTGGGGCTCGAAAGGACATTCCCGTGACACGCAGCCACAGGCCCATGACCAGCGCGATGGCCAGAAAGCGTAGAGTGAGGATGGTGAGCGGATTGCTGCCGTGATCGTAGGCAAGCCGCGACAGGGGCAGGGCCGCGCCGTAACACAGGGCCGACAGCACGGCCATGGCGATTCCCCAGCGCCGGTTCAGCATAGGTCAGTAAACTATGGGGCAGCCGTAGGCGCGGGTGATCGGTCGTGACACGGGGCGACCGGCAAGCGTGTCGTCCAGTGCGTTGCCTACGTAGTCAGTGGCCCCGTCCACGTCGGCCACACTGGTGGTGGCTTTATCGTCCATGCCCCCCATGTACACGAGGATGCCGGTGGGGTCGATGATAAAAATCTCTGGCGTCACCTCGACGTCGTATTGCCGGCCCATGCGCCCGTCGGGATCCAGAAGAATGGACGTCGGTTTGGCATCGTAGCGGTTTCGGAACCTCTGTGCGCCGCCGCCATCCATGTATCCTGCATGGCTGGGAGCTGTCGAGGTCACCGTCAACCAGACGACGTCCCTGGAACGCGCATCGTATTGCAATGACTGCATATTGCTCGAGTCGTAGTGCTTTTTGACGAACGCACAGTCACGATTGGTCCACTCGAGCACCACGTGGGCGCCGCGGTAATCGGAAAGCCGCCGCCGCTGACCGTCCTCGTCCATGATGGAAAATTCCGGGGCCGGTTTGCCGATCGCGATCTCCGGTACCTGCTGGGGCTGAGCCCACGCAGGCCCGGCGTGAAAACCAAGTATCACGACAACGGCGATCGGCCAGTCCGTTCTGGTCAAAGCACTTTCTCTTGTTTGCTCCGGCGCGCCGTCATTCTACAGAGTCGCGGGCCCGGGTCGAGCTACCCGGCAGCCGTGGGAATTGCTATGGTCGCCCGCCATGACCGACAGCACTGATGAGCACCCCCGGCTGGCCGATGGTACGTTACCCCTCAGCAGCGCCGAGCTGCTGGCCCGGCTGCAGACCCTGGGCATAGCCCATCGCACCGTCGAGCACGCGCCCGTATACACCGTGGCCGAATCCAGAGGCCTGCGCCTGGATTTCCCCGGCGGTCATTCGAAGAATCTTTTCCTGCGCAACAAGAAAGGGCGCATGTGGTTGGTGACCTGCCTGGAGGATCGGCAGATCGATCTGAAGGAGCTCGCCGGGCGGCTGGATGCGGGGCGTTTTTCCTTTGGCAGTGCCGAACGCTTGATGCGCCATCTGGGCGTCATCCCCGGCGCCGTCACACCTTTTGCCGTCATCAACGATCACGCCGGCGTCGTGCACATGGTTGTGGACGCCGGCCTGCTGGAACACGATCCCATCAACTTTCATCCGTTGGACAATGCCATGACTACGGCGATTTCGGCGCAGGCGTTGTTGCGCTTTCTGGAGTACGCGGATCACCCGCCGCAGATTGTCGATCTGGGCTGATCTAGCCAGGCACCCGTTGGATGTACTTCTTCACCGTACGCCGATCCAACTCGATGTGGCGCGCCACCTGCTCGTAGGAACCCCAGCGCGCGTACAAGGCCCGGCAATAGCGGCTCAGGAGCTCGGTAGCCGTGACGCTGCCGTCGCGCAGCGACGCGGCAAGTAATTCGTCCTCATCGTCTGCACCGGCGGCAATCACGCCCTCGTAGCGGCCGTTGAGCAGAATCCGCCGCACCGCCTGCTCGAGCTCGCGCACGTTGCCCGGCCACGGGTAGTCATCTGCAAGCGTGTCCCGCAAGGAGCTCACGACCATATCGGTAAGACCCGGTGCGTCGCTGCCGGTGGTACGGGTGATGAGCAGCGCAACCAGAGTCTCGAGTTCCGGTGGGTGTTCCTGCAGGCGTCGCCGCAACGGTGGTACCTCGATGACATCGGAGCAAAGGCGGTAAAGAAAATCATCGCGAAAGGCACTGCTCTCGCGCAGCTGCGCCATAGAGCGGTTGGTGGCGGCGATGACGCGTCCATCGAAGCGCAGCTGCTCGTGACTGCCCACCGGTGAGAAACGCCGCTCCTGAATGACTGTCAACAATTTGATTTGAATAGGTACGGAGACTTCGCCAATTTCATCGAGGAACAGTGCGCCGTAGTTGCTCAACCGCTCGAACAAGCCTTGATGGTGGTCGATGGCACCGGTGAACGCGCCTTTGCGGTGTCCGAACAGTTCCGATTCGATGATGCTTTCAGGATACTGCGACAGATTGGCGGCCACGAAGGTGCTGGTGAAGCTGGCCGCGAAGCAACCGCGTTTCTGATCGTAGGGAATCAATCCCGATCGACCGATAGCGGCGGCCGCCAGGGTTTTGCCGGTTCCTGTCTCGCCCAGCATCAGGGTGGAAAAGTCTTCCATGCGATTCCACAAATGCTTTTCATAGATGCGCGTATCGGAAGTGAACACATTGTTCCACAACGCGTGGCGCAGGCGTCCCATGGCCGGGCTGTCTCCCAACAACGAATCGGCGATGAAGTAGTAGGCCCGCCGCAGCTGATAAAACAACGCCAGATAGCGGCATGCGTCGTCGCTGTTAAAGCCGCAGGCGCGCAACTCGGCGAGCAGCGCGTCGGCGAAGGTCGCCGCGGCCGGTTCATCGCCACGGGCCAGTTGTTCGGCGATGAGCGCGTCGAACTGGTCTGCGTAGTGGTGATAGACCCGAAACAGCAATACGTATCCGAACAGCTCCCGATCACGGGCGCTGACGTCTTTGCCGCTGACGACGCCGGCTGCCGCCAGCTTATCCAGCCGCTCCTCCAGCGCCGGCACGATGGCGCCGAAGGGGTGCTTGCTGATGGCGGCGGCGCTCCGGGGTGCGTCGGGCACCAGGGCGCGGATGTCGGCGCGGGCGTCGTCGAAGGGGTTGCTGAAAATAATCGCGACGACGGCGGCGAAGAACTGCCTGTCCTCGGCGTTCAACTCCATGGGTGCGCCTCACTGAATGTGCGAAACATGTTCAGTGAGTGTACATCCCATGTACAGATTTTCTACTAGAAAATCGCCAACTGTGCGTCAGTAATGGCCTCGAAGCTGGTATCGAGGAAGTGGAGTATGCCGTTGGCCGCGGGCGCCAGCTGGCGCTCCCGGTAGTGGTCGTAGTCGGGTTTCGGTATTGCGTCCCGTACCGGTTCGGGCCCGGCGGCGGTGATGACGTAACGCACCCATCGGCCCGGCTTGTCGAGCTTGCGCGCTGCCTGCACATGGGGTGGGACGTTGCGCGTGTACTCATCGATGGCCCGGCGCAGGCGCTTGCGGTAGACCAGATCCTGGTCGAGTTTTCCGGCCAGCAGGTCGGCGAGGGTCTCGCGCACGAAGTCCTCGAAGGGCAGGCCGAGGAAAACGCGCCGGTAGAGCTCGCGCTGAAAACGCCGGGCCAGCGCGGTCCAATCCGTGCGCACGCTTTCCAGGCCTTTGAAGACCAGGTCGGTGCCGCCGTCGCTGGTGCGCACCAGGCCCGCGTAGCGCTTCTTGCTGCCGGTTTGCTCGCCACGCACCGTGGGCATGAGAAAACGCAGGTACAGGGTCTCGAACTCGAGTTCCAGAAAGGATTCGAGACGATACTCCCGTGCCAATTCCTTCTGCCACCAGTCATTGAGCGTCACCGCGAGCTCTGCGCCGATGCTTTTTGCGCCGTTCTCGTCGACGCTGTCGCCAAGCAGCACGAACAGCGAATCCGTATCGCCATAGATGACACGGTGGCCATGTTCTTCGATGCGATCGCGGCTTTTTTGAATAATTTCGTGTCCCCGCCGGGTGATACTGCTGGCGAGGCGGGCATCGTAGAAACGGCAACCCGGGGAACCAAGCACGCCGTAAAAGGAATTCATGAGAATTTTGACGGCCTGGGAGAGGGCGGTGTCCTGGTTCTTCTTGGCTTCGTCACGGGCCCGCCACAAGGCCTCGATGAGCTCCGGGAGAATGGCGCCCTTGCGCGCGAAATGGGCCTCCAGAAAGCCGGGAACCCCGTCGTCGCCGGGTACGGCGAGTCCCAGGGGATCGATTTGGAATGTGCGGATAATGCTCGGGTACAGGCTCTTGAAGTCCAGTACCAGGACGTTGTCGTAAAGCCCCGGTATGGAATCCATGACATAGCCGCCGGGGCTGCCGGGGCCGTCCGCGGCATCACCCACATCCGGGGCGACGCGGCCGCGCCGGTGCAACAGTGGCAGGTAGAGATTGTCGAAGGCGGCAACCGAGCCGCCCTGGCGATCCATGGCGAGACCCGTGAGTTCGGCGCGGCGCAGGGCAAATTCCACCAGTTCCGCGCGGGCGAAGATCTCCGTGACCAATCGGCAGTCTTCAATGTTGTAGGCCGCAAGGCGGGCACGATCTTCCCGGAACAGCCTGTTGATCTCGCCGACTTTGTCGTGGCTTCCGGGACTGCCGCCCGCATCACCACTCAGATCGTGTTTGCCGCGTCCGAGCAGGGCGCGCGCCACCGCCTCCAGCTCGAAGCTTTCGAAACTCCAGAAGGCCGCGCGCAACCAGTCGATACCATCGAGCACTACGCGGCCCGGCACCCGGGCAACCCGTGTGCCGCGCGCGCTCTGCGGTTGCAGCACGGTGGCGCGATCGCCGCCGCGGCCAACGGCAAACTCCGTGCTCAGGGCCCGGCAGCGGCGCTCAATGAGATCCAGATCGAAATTGACGACGTTCCAGCCGACGATTAAATCCGGATCCGCGTTCGCCAGCCAGGCGAAGAATGTTTTTAACAGCGCCTTTTCATCGCTGCAGGCTTCGACGCGGGCCCCGTCTATGCGGATCGCCGTATCGGAGATCATGAAAACAATGGCGCTATCGTCAGCGTGCACGGCGATGGAGTACAGCTGTCCCGATAAACCGTCGCTCTCCACGTCCAGGGAAATTTGTTCGAGCCGTGCACGGTACTCGGCGCGCTTGATCGCCGGGTTGCGAAATTCGATATAGCCCGGGCATTGACGGGGCTCGCCGTGGACGCTGAAGGAGGCATTGACGAAGCGCTCCATCAAATAGCGATCGTTGGGTTTTAGATCGGATTCGTACAGGGTGACGCCGCGCCCGCGAAGAATGTCGCGAGCGGCTGCCAGATCCCGTTGGCAGCGGAAGTAGAGGCCATCCACCGGCTCTCCGGCCAGTGTCGCAAGCTCCAGGGCTTTGCGTTGCACCCGCCGATTGTCTGCGTCGAATTCCGCTAACGGTGTATCGCGTTCAACAAAGCACACCGCCTTCTGATCGTCGACGACAACGCGCACCGGCCCCTGGTCCGACTGGGCCCACAGTACCAACTCCAACCTGTCGCCCATATCCCGCCATTGGCGGGTCAGGAGAAAACAGGACAGCGCCGCGGACATTCAGCGGGGCCGGTCGCCCGCCAGGGTGATGCGCTGCATTGCGCGGCGGTAGCCGTGATAGTCGTTGAGGGGATAGTGCTGGGTGCAGCGGTTGTCCCAGAAGGCCAGCGAGTCCCGTCGCCAGCGGAACCGGCAGATGAATTCCGGACGCGTCTGATGTCCGTAGAGGTAATCGAGAATCGGGGCGCTTTCGGCCTCGCTCATCCCAACCATGTGCAGGGTGTGTCCGGGATTGACGTACAGGGCTTTGCGTGCGGTCTCCGGGTGAGTGCGCACGATGGGGTGCTCGGCGAGGGTGACGGTGACGCCCGCATCCCTGGGCCTTTGTCGCAGAAGATCGGCGCGGGTCGCCGCGGCTTCGTCCTTTTCGGCGCTGTTAATGGCCGTCAGCCCGTCCAGCAACCGCTGCATGCCCGCCGACAGGCTCTCGTAGGCCAGGTTCATATTGGCGAACAGGGTATCACCGCCAAGGGGCGGTACCTGGCGCGCATAAAGCATTGTTGCCATGGGCGGGCATTCCAGATACGTGGTGTCGGAGTGCCAGATGCCGCCGAAGTTGATCCGCTCATCTTCCTCCTTGATGACCTCGGTGATCTCCGGGTAACCCTCCAGGCCTTCCACGAAGGGGTATACGCTGGGCTCCCCCATGCTGCCCGCGAAGCGCAGATACTGCTCCGGTGTCAGGGACTGATCCCGGAAGAAGATCACCTGATGGTCGAGAAAGGCCTGGCGGATTTCCGCAACCAGGTTGCTGCCCAGCGGCTTGCCGAGATCGACGCCGCTTATTTCCGCTCCCAGTGCGGCTGACAGTGCATCGACCTGGATGTGCTCGTAGTCCATGTTCATCACCATATTTCGTGAGTACAAGCCCATCGGCCGCGCAAGTCAATCACCAACTCTGGCACCAACTCTGGCACCAACTCTGGCACCAACTCTGGCACCAACTCTGGCGATGGGCGAATGCCTCGGCTACCCTGTGGCCTTTCCCGACCAGAGGTCGACAGGCATGGCAGTCACTACCCTCACGAGCAAGCCGAAGACCAGCGAAGCGGAATGGGAGCTGCGCTGTAATCTCGCGGCCCTGTACCGCATTCTGCATCACTTGCGCATGACTGATCTCATATACACGCACATGTCGGCGCGTATCCCCGGGGAAGAAAATACCTTTCTCATCAACCGTTACGGCGATCTCTTCGACGAGGTCACGGCGTCGAGCCTGGTGAAAATGGATTTCGACGGCAACGTCATCGGCGAGCAGGGGCGCTTCAACATGGCGGGCTTCAATATCCACAGCGGCGTCTACATGGCGCGCCCGGATATTAACTGCGTCATGCACACCCACACCCGGGCCGGCATCGCAGTTGCCATCAGTGAGCGCGGCCTGCTGCCCATCAGCCAGCACTCGCTGACGGTGCTCGACGAGATCGGCTACCACGAGTATGGCGGCCCTGGCACCGTGGAAGAGCGCGAGGATGTGGGGCGCAGTTGCGGCAGCGCCAACTGCATCATCATGCGCAACCACGGGCTCCTGACCCTGGGCGAATCAATACCCATGGCTTTTAAGCGTATGTACTACCTGGAACTCTCCTGTCAGATCCAGACCACGGCGGTGGCGGGCGGCGAACCGCTTGTCATGATTCGTGACGAAGTCGTAAAAGCCACCGCCGAACTCACCGCCGGGCGACGCGCCAGCGGGGACCGCGGCGAGTTGGAGTGGCAAAGCCTGTTGCGGATGCTCGAACGCCAGGGCGCCGACTACCGTTGTTGAGCCGCTGAGCACTACCAGGCAGACGCGGCCGCGTACAGGAGTCGCAGGGAAAGCACCGTCAGTATCACCTTGAAGGCCAGGGCAAAGATGTGGTGGGGCAGGCGATCCAGCAAGCGCCTGCCGAGCATGGTTCCGAGGAAGCCTGCCGCGATCATGGCCGCCAGCAAGGGCACCCAGGGCAGGAAGGCGAAGCCGAGAAAGCCGAATGCGGCGACCTTCAGGCTATGCTGCACGGACATGCAGGTGGCGTGAGTTGCCACCACGGCATGCCGGTCCAGGCGATCCGGTGTGATGAAGCTCGCCACGAATGGCCCTGTAGCGCCGACGAACATGGTACAAAAGCTGCCGGCAATGCCGACCAGGGCGAATCCGCGGTTCGGAATCCGTGATGCTTTGAGCTTCGGCAGCCAGACACAGGCGAGGACGAACAGGCCGAGTATTATCTGCAACACCGGCGTCGGGAGCGCCACGAACAGCTTGGCGCCGAGGACAATGCCGAGCAGCGAGCCCAGCACGAAGGGCAGCAATATGCCGCGATCAATATATTGGCGAAGAACAACGGCGCGCCCGGCGTTAGAGCCGAGCTGAACCACACCGTGAATGGGTATGACGATGACAGGCGGTAGAAACGAGGCCATAACGCTGAGCAGCACGAGCCCGCCGCCGATGCCGGCAGCCGCCGTGAGCGCCGAGGTGAAGAGGCTCAGGGCGACCAATCCCATGGCCGCCAGCGCCGACACGTCCGGCGGCAGTAAGCTGACAATCAGCGATTCCATTTCAGACGAGCGATAAACGATTCATGCCGGACTCCAACGACAGCGTAAACCGGTTTCGGACACCCACTGAGTCGATTGTCGTCGAAGCGGGGGAGTTCCTGGCGGGCTTTCGTTCTCTATTGATGGCCACTGTGAGCGCCGATGGCGTTCCCGACGCGAGTTACGCCCCGTTCGTGCGCATCGACGACAATGCTTTTTACGTGAATTTGAGTGAGCTTTCGACCCACACGGGCAATCTCCTGGCGACGCCGCGGGTCAGCATCCTGTTTTTGCAGTCCGAAGACGATAGCAAGCAGCTGTTCGCCCGTAAACGCCTGGGCTTCGATGCCGACGCCGCGTTGGTGGAGCGCGATTCGCCGCGTTGGTGCCAGGTAATGGATCTGTTCGCCGACAAATTCGGCGACATCATGGAATTGATACGACCGCTTCAGGATTTCAAGCTCATCCGCATTCAACCGCGCAGCGCAGTCTATGTGCGAGGATTTGCTCAGGCTTATCCCCTGGAGGGTTCCGAGCTCGAGCAGCTTCGCCAGGTGCACGATCTCTGACTTCATGAAGAGCATTAACAGCCTGTGCGTTTTCTGCGGCTCCAGGGCCGGTTCGGATCCGGCGTTCAGCGCGGCGGCGGAGCAGCTCGGTCGCAGTCTTGCCGCTCGCGGCGTGCGCCTCATCTACGGGGGCGGCAGCATCGGCCTCATGGGCATCGTCATGCAGGCGGTTCTCGATAACGGCGGCCAGGTCACAGGCGTCATCCCGGCGTTTTTGATGCGCCGCGAGGTCGGCAACCCGGACCTTACCGAACTCATCGTCGTCGACAGCATGCACGAGCGCAAGCGGCGGATGTTCGAGCTCGCCGATGCATTCGCGGTACTGCCCGGTGGGCTCGGCAGCCTCGACGAAGCCATCGAGATTATTACCTGGCGGCAACTGGGGCTGCACAGCAAACCCATTGCTGTTTTGAGCGTGGAGGATTATTGGGCCAGCTTCGAGATGCTCATGGAGCAGGCTATCGCCCAGGGCTTCGCCGATGCGAGGATTCGCACATTGTTCACCGTGACCGGGGACGTGGAGTCAATGCTCACGGTCCTGGAGGAGGGCGCCGCCCGGCAGCGGGACGCTTCCAGCCGGCGTCTTTAGAGGTTCAGGGCGCCTTGATGATCTTCTGGATGCCTCCGAATTGGCGAATCCAGGGCGGATTCTTACCCACCTCCGGTGGCAGCGCGGTAACCGCCTTCTGTGCCTGGGACTTGCCAGAGTAAGCGCCGTAAACCGCTGCGTACCACTGCTTACCGTCTCGCTGGAAAGCGAAGTAAACCACCGGTTCGGTAAACTGGTGCTTATCCAGGTAGGTGCGCATCAGATCTTCATCGTGAGTGGCCAGAAGCTGCAGGGTGTAGTCCTCGGGATTCTGTGCCAGTAGCCAGCTTGCTCCGTCCGCTGGTCTACTGGCGGGAGGTGTTGCTGAGCTCGCCGCTGGTGCGCTCGCCGTCGCCGCAGCGGCTGTCGCCGCCACCGCCGGGGCCGCGGACGGGCTGGATGCGGTCTGGGCGGCGGCGCTGGTGCTGGCCGGCTCCGGGGCACTCGCCTGCACCTGGTTGGCTGGTGTCTCGGTCATGCTGAACAGGCGCTGGGCCTGGGCGTGGCCGTTTTCCGCCGCCCGCCGGTACCAGCTGATGGCGGCTGCCTCGTCCTTCGGCACACCGCGTCCGAAATAGTACTGGGTGCCGAGATTGAATTGCGCCGGCGCGAAATCCTGCTCGGCTGCCTTGCGCCACCAGTCGGCGGCCTGCAAATCGTCCTGCGCTACACCCTGGCCATGCTTATAGGCATTGCCGAGATTGAACTGAGCCGGTGCGTAGCCTTGTTCCGCGGCGAGCCGAAACCAATTGGCGGACCCCGCGTAGTCTTTGTCGACGCCGGCGCCTTCGAAATAAAGGCTACCGAGACTGAATTGGGCGAATTTGTTGCCGGAATCCGCCAGCGGCTGCCAGATCCGCAGAGCCTCGGCGTAATCGCTGCTCAGATAGGCGCGTTTACCTGCCTCGTAATCTTCCTCGGCCAGCACCAGCGGTGCTATGGTCATGAGCGCGGCCAGCAGCAAGATCCGACAACGGGATGGTTGCCACCCGGATTGACTACGGCCGATTCGTGGTCCGGTGATGCGATTCATCGTGGACACTCTCACATTTGCCTCCTGCGCTCGGGTGGCCCGGCGGTCACAGAGCCTAAGCCAAGCGTAGGTGGCCGACAAGTGCATCGCCAGTCCCGCGGGCCGCAAGGGTGCAGCCGGGGGGCGGGGAACCGGGATTTGCGCGCCGATCTCTAAACAATATGCATTGGCCCCTGGAACAGTGTTTTCTCACCGGCGAGCGCCTGGCGGCGCTGGCTGAGCGTTGCCGGCCGGCGTTTCTGGCCGAATGCCGGGCGATGCACATCGACAACGATCTGTCGCCGCAGCTCGAGTCTCTGTACTTGCCCCTGGCCGCCTGGTTGCGTGCAAGGCGTGGCGACCAGCGGCGCACCCAGGTGATTGGCGTATGCGGCGGCCAGGGATCCGGCAAGTCGACGCTTTGCCGCCTGCTGGGCGTGGTTCTCGAGCGGGCATTCCATGAGCCGGCAGTGACTTTGTCCATCGACGACATTTACGAAACCAGGGAACGGCGCGCCGAACTGGCCGCGCAACTGCATCCGCTGTTCGCCACCCGCGGCGTTCCGGGTACCCACGATGTCGCCCTGGGTCTCAGTACCATCGAGCAGCTGGCCTCCTGCCACGGGCGTCAGGCGGTTGCGCTGCCGACCTTCGACAAGTCCATGGACACGCGGCTCGCGCCGGAGAAATGGCCCTGTCACCGGGGCCCGGTCTCGAGCCTTCTCTTCGAAGGCTGGTGTGTGGGCGCCGTGCCCCAGGACGAGGCAGCGTTGATCGAACCGATTAACGCGCTGGAGCGCGAAGAGGACCCGGACTGTGTCTGGCGCCGTGCGGTAAACGCACGCCTGGGGGCTGACTACCAACAACTGTTCGCACACATCGACGTGTTGATCCTGCTGCGCGTGGACGGCATGCACAGGGTTTTCCAGTGGCGCCGATTGCAGGAGCACAAGCTGGCGCTGGCCGCGGCCTCCAAGCCCGGCGGTCCGGATACGAGAATCATGACGGACCAACAGGTGGATCGCTTCATCATGCACTATGAGCGATTAACCCGACATATTCTTTCGGAAATGCCCCATCGCGCTGACATCGTCTTCGACCTGGACGGAAGTCACAGTGCCGCCAGGGTGCACATCAACAATCCTGTTGATGGCGCGTTATAATCGGCGCCGCGTCGAATGGGCGGCTGCCGCTAACGGTAATGAGGTGTAACAAGTGAAGACTGGATTGGTACTCGTCGATATTCAGAATGACTACTTCCCCGGTGGCAGCATGGAGCTGGTCGGGATGGACGCGGCCGCAGATACGGCATCGACTGTTCTCGAACAATTCCGCCAGCGGAAAAATCCCGTCTACCATATTCAACATATCTCCACGCGGCCTGGCGCCACGTTTTTCGTTCCCGGTACCGAGGGCATGAAAACCCACGCCAGTGTCGCCTCGGTGGAAGATGAAGCGGTGATTCAGAAAAATTTCCCCAACAGCTTCCGAGACACATCTCTACTCGAGACCCTGCGAGCCGATAAGATTGAACACCTCGTCATATGCGGCGCCATGAGCCACATGTGTATCGACGCCACCACGCGGGCGGCATTCGATCTCGGTTTCTCGTGCACCGTGGTTTCCGATGCCTGCGCGACTCGGGATCTGCAGTTCCAGGGCGAGACCGTTTCGGCAAGTAACGTACACGCTGCGTTCATGGCCGCCCTCGCCGTACCCTACGCCACTGTGATTACCGCCAACTCTTTGGCCAAAGAGTTGGCATCCGGCGGTAATTCATGAGCCATCGGGCATTCGAGTTGCTCCGTAAGGAGCATGTGCCGTCGTTGGATGTGATCCTCGAGCAATATCGGCATGTGGCGACGGCAGCGAGCCACATTCACCTGGCGTCGGCGGACAGTAACAATGCGTTCCTGGTGGCGCTGCCCACGGTTCCCACCGACAGCACCGGGGTTGCACACGTGCTCGAGCACGTGTCGCTGTGCGGCAGCGAACGATACCCTGTCCGGGATCCCTTCTTCATGATGTTGCGACGTTCCCTCAATACCTTCATGAACGCGTTCACCGCCAGCGACTGGACCGCGTACCCCTTCGCCACTCAGAACCGCAAGGACTTCGATAACCTGCTTGGCGTTTATCTCGACGCCGTTTTCTTCCCGTTGTTGGACCCCCTGGACTTTGCCCAGGAGGGTCATCGATTGGAATTCGAGGAATCAACGAATCCGGATTCTCCACTGGCAATCCGTGGTGTTGTTTACAACGAGATGAAGGGCGCCATGAGTGCCCCCGTCGCTCAGGTAGCCCAGTCCCTGCAGTCGAAGCTCTTCCCCACTGTCACCTATCACTACAACAGTGGCGGCGAGCCGGAAGAGATCCCTCTGCTGGATTATCAAAAGCTCAAGGATTTTCATGCCCGGCATTACCACCCGAGCAATGCGTTGTTCATGACGTTCGGGAATTTTCCTGTGGAGGAGCACCAGGAGAAGCTCGAGAGTGACGTGTTGTCCCGGTTCGAGCGTGATCACCGCGACGTGGATATTCCCGACGAACGCCGCTTTTCCAAGCCAGTCGCGGTGCAGGACAGCTACAGCCTCGATGACGACGAGGATACTGCACTTAAGAGCCACGTGGTGATCGGTTGGCTGCTGGGCAGGAGCGACGATGTTTCGGAGATGCTCAAGACCCACCTGCTGTCCGGGGTGCTGCTGGACAACAGCGCCTCGCCGCTGCGCAAGTTCCTCGAGACCACGGATCTCGGCAGTGCACCGTCGGAGCTCTGTGGAATGGACGATTCCACCCAGGAGGCGACCTTTCAGTGTGGTCTCGAGGGTACCGATCCGAAACATGCCCAGGCCATCGAGCAAGCGGTGCTCGGGGTGCTGGCGGAGCTTGCCCGCGACGGGGTACCCCGCGAACAAGTGGAGTCGGTGTTGCACCAGGTGGAGCTTGCCCAACGGGAAGTGGGTGGCGGTCGATTTCCATACGGCTTGCAGCTCATGATGCGGGTGATGCCGTCCTATCTTCATGGCGGCGACCCGGTAGCCGCATTGGATATCGACGATGCTCTGGCCGAGCTGCGTGGAGCCATTGAAGATCCGCAGTTCATCAAGGATCTCGTGGCAAGACTGTTACTCGATAACCCCCATCGGGTTCGCCTTACCATGGCGCCGGACAAGGATCTGAGTGCCCGGCGCGCCGCGTTGCTCGAGGAGCAATTGCAGGAGCGCAAGCGGCAGCTCGACGGGGACGCGAAAAAGCGCATCGTCGAACAGGCGGTGGCGCTCAAGGCGCGCCAGGAGCAGGAAGAGAACGCCGAGCTACTGCCCAAGGCGGGGCTCGAGGACGTGCCGGACGATCGCGCCATACCCGAAGCTTCCTTGCAGCGCATTGGTGGAATGCCACTCAGCTGGTACGGCCAGGGCACCAACGGCCTCGTCTATCAGCAACTGGCTATCGACCTTCCCGCGTTGCCTTCGGAACTCACCGATGTGCTCAGTCTGTTCTGCGATTGCGTCACCGAGGTTGGCTGTGGCGACCAGGACTATCTTCACATGCAGGCTCGCCAGGCTGCCGTCAGCGGCGGAGTAAGTGCAACAATCTCTTGTCGCTCTCTCAAAGATGATCGCGCCAAGCTGCACGGCATTTTCGTGCTCGCGAGCAAGGCGCTGGTTCGTAACGAGAAGGCTCTTGGAGCACTACTCGACGATACTCTCGCGGGTGCGCGATTCGATGAGCTGATGCGCCTGCGTGAGCTGATTACACAGTTCCATGTTCAGGCGGAAGCTTCGCTCACGCAGTCGGGCCACTCCCTCGCCATGTCGGCGGCGAGCGCCGGAATTGCACCGGCTGCACTGCTCGATCATCGTTGGGACGGTCTGGAGGGCTTGCGGCGATTAAAAGCACTGGACGCCGCTCTGGCCGACGAAAGCCGGTTGGCGGAATTTGCCGACAAGCTGGCGCGCATTCGCGACATTCTGATAACGGCGCCCCGTCAGATGTTGTTGGTAGGCGAACCGGACCGGGAAGAGGGGCTGTGCGCTTCGCTCAGGGAGCTTTACGAGGACGCAGGGTTTGGCAATGGCGCCGGGAGCGCGTTCAGCTGCGATTGGACCGAGGCTCAGGTTCAACAGGTGTGGAGTGTTAACACACAGGTAAACTTCTGCGCCAAAGCCTACGCGACCGTGGAAGAATCCCACCCCGATGCCCCGGCGCTGATGGTGCTTGGTCCTTACCTGACCAATGGCTTCCTGCACCGGAGCATACGCGAGCAGGGGGGCGCCTACGGGGGCGGTGCGAGTTACAGTTCCGCAAATGGCGCCATGCGGTTCTATTCCTACAGGGACCCGAGGCTTGCCGAGACCCTGGCGGACTTCGATGGCGCAATTACCTGGTTCATGGAAGAACGCCACGAAGAGCGGCAGCTCGAGGAGGCCATACTGCGCGTATTGAGCGACATCGATCGGCCGGGATCTCCCGCCGGTGAGGCCATCAGCGCGTATTTCGGCACTCGGCACGGTCGCACACCAGCTTACCGGCGTGCCGTGCGGCGTGCCGTGATGGGTGTGAGCAAGGACGATTTGATGCGGGTTGCGGAGCGGTATCTCCGCGGGGCCACTGGCAGCATTGCGGTGGTCAGTAACGAGGCGACAATCGAATCGAATTCGTCCCTGGGCTTGGCGATTTGTAAGCTTTAGCGGCCGCGCCGCGGGTTAGTGCGCCCTGGCCCCATCGGCGTTGAGGTTTTCGGTGATGGTGCCGATGATGCGGTCGAACAGCGGCACGCCCTCGATGACCGCGACGTTGCCGCGCTGCATTTCCACCGCCAGACCGTGAACCGTGGCGTCGACCACCTTCATACCTTTGCGATCGGTAAACAGGTAACGCCCCGTTACCGGACTCATCCAGGTCAAACGGGCGGGGGTCGTGGCGCCATCCACGTGATAGAACTCCACCCAACTTCCCACTTCCAGGTCGCGGATGATTTGCGTGTATTCATCCTCTTCCTCGGGTTCGTAAGGAACATCGGATCCGAGTCCTTCGATGACGATTTCATCACCATGGCGGCGTAGCCGGGCGCTTGTCTCGGGTTTGGTTTCCGTCAACCGATCCTCGGCGTCGACCCTGGACGTGCGAATGCCGTCGCCGGTGGTGACGGAGATACTGTCAACGCTGCCGTCACGCAGAGCTTCCAATACGATTTTCACAGCCATTTCGCTGGCGACCTCGCCGGCGTTGCAGCCGCCCATGCCGTCGGCGACGATGGCAATGCCGCGATCCGTGTCCAGGGCGATGTGGTCTTCATTGTGGGATCGCCTGCGGCCCACATCCGTGAGGCCGTACATGTCCAGCGTCGCGTTCAGTTCGGACTCTTCATCTCCAGGCATCGCCTCGGGGTAGACATCCACCACCCGTGCCAGTATCACCGAGATATTGTCCCGCCCACCATTTTCGTTGGCCGCGTCCACCAACAGGCGGCTTGCCGTAGCGAGGTTGGTGGGATGCTCACACAGAATCTCGGCGAGTCTGACATCGTCGACCATGTCGGTCAGCCCATCCGAGCACAGCAGGTACAAGTCATCTCGCTCGGTGGCGATTTCCTGCACCTCCACCTCCACCGACGACTCCGGCCCGACGGCACGTGTGATGACGTTGCTGTGTATCTTCTCCTCGACTTCCTCGGCAGTGTAGATGCCCTGGTCGACCAACTGCTGGCGCAGCGAGTGGTCAGCCGTCAAGCGTTGAAACACGTCACCGCGCAGGCGATAAAGCCTTGCGTCGCCCACGTGGGCCGCCGTCAGGAGATTATCGCGGAACTGCGCGGCCACCAGGGTGGTGCCCATGCCGGCGCACTCCGGCCGGGTTTCCGCTGTTCCGTAGATGACGTCGTTGGCCCGTTCTATGGCGAGCTGAATCAGGGACAGTTCCTCGACGCTGTAGGATGCCTCGTCCGACCAGTGGACGTCGATGCCCAGGGAATCCACGTCCGCGGTGTAGATGTCCGAGTCGCTTTCGTCGGTGGTCAGGTCGGATGCTTCCTGCACTTCATCCGGATCGCCTGCGCTGGCCTCGTTTCGAATGGCCGCTATGTGCAATTTCTTCAGCCCGCCCAGGAAATCGCCGCTGGCCGTAGTGGGAATTCCCAGCTGCTGCATACCGTCTCTCAAGCGGCGTAACAAGCTGGGAAGAATTTCCGTCAGATGATTTCGATCCTGGTCCAGGGTCTTGGGTGCAACACTCCAGACCAGATCGTCCATGGCCTGGATTGCACCCGTCCAACCGGTCCCCGTATCACCCTCCTCGAAGTGGCGGATAAAAAGGAGTTCTTTCCAGTGGCCAATGAGAAATTCCCGAACGACATTGTGGACCCTGACTTTGCCCAGGCACTGGGCGACCTGCTCTTCGGCATTTCCCCTCGCAAGCGTCAGGCGTTCACGCCCTTTGATGACATCGGCGAAGGCGCTCGCGGTGCTTTCGGCTTGACTTTCTTCCTGGTTGAGAAATGATTCCAACTCCGCCTGGACCTGGGAAAACACCTCGATGCCTTCGTCGAATTCGTCCAGAACACGGGCAACCATCGCTTCGAGGGTAGCGTAGAGGGCGTCGTTGCGATCCTTGTTCTCACTCCAGCCGACCGCCGCGTCCGCGATGCTATTGAGAAATTTTCTTGCCGGATGAAATTTCCGGGCGAAGAATGCTTTGTCGAGAATTGCCACCTTCAGCATCGGGATTTGCAGCCGACCGATGAGCGCCTTCATCGGCGCCGGAATTTTTTTATCCTCCAGGATGAAGTCGAACATCATGGCGACCACATCGAACATCATGGAATCCATCTCGCCGATACTGTTCGCGACATTCGTCTGCTTCAGATCCCGAAGCATGTTCACGGTGCCCGTGTGAATGCCGGAAACGTCGAACGAGGCGAGTTCTTCGCAAGCGGCCTGCGGGTCTCCATGCTGTAGATGGGTGAGTTGGTTGATGACGCGAAGTTCGACTTCACCGGGCGCGTGCGCGCCGCTGCGGTTGACGAAGTTCACATCCATGATCTGGCGCAGGGCATCGAGCAGAACGGCGCTGGTCGGAGTGAGGTAAGCCGCACCCGCCGTCGGCGCAGCGCCTTCCTGGACGGGTTGATGGTGGGAGGATCCCCAGCCCTCACCGGGAGCAGCTTGTCCCACGCCATGCTGCCCGTGCGACGGAGTGGCGTCGGGGCGCGCGGCACTGGGTTGAATCTTTACGTGGTGGCGTATCTCTGGAAGCACCCCCTCACTGACCAGATAGTCGTTGATTTCACAGTAGAGCTTCTCCGCCTCCGCACCCACGTGGCGGTCGAACAGCTTGAGAATGATCAGGCGGACCTCGACGTTGGCATCGATCTGACCGCATGCGTCCTTGAATGCGTTGCACATAGCCTCCGGGCTGAAGGGATTATCGGCGGGCTTGAGTTCATCCACCGCCAGAAGTTCCGCGATGCGCCGCTCCAGCGCGTAGAGAGGTTGCTTACAGTCCGTGCGAATTTTGCGCACCATGTTGGTGACGGCGAGTGTTTCCTCGAAGTCGCTTTCATCCACCAGCCCGAGGTCGGCGCTGGAGGTGTCGGCAAACGAGTTACCGTTCCCGGAGCCGGCCAGGCGCTCGATTGTGGACCTGACGGATTCCTTGAAGAAACGTCTGAACTCCGTCTCGATACTGGCGCGCTTGACCCGGACCTGGCGCATGGTCTCGAAGTAAATGGCTTGTTCTTTGTTGTCGTTGGAGCGATTGGCGAGGTCGAAAAGCGCATCGTCAAGCTTGTCCATGACGATGGGAAGCGCGCTTATCAAGGTGGAGGAGGCGAGTTCTCTGCAGTGCTTGAGCACGGCACCGGATCTGGCTCTGTCGGTGAGACCCGGGCTCCTGACGTGCTCGTCCAGACGGACGACATTGTTCGACTTCGGTTTGTTCATGGCGCTGGCGGTCGCGGGTCACCGTCTCCCTATACCTCCCAATATCGTCTCCAAACCTGGCCACCTTTAACGCGGCTGCGAAGCCGTGACGCAGGTCTCAGCTGGCGGGGAAGGATGTTCCCGCTTTGTGATGGGCTTGGAGTACCCGTGACCGGGTTCTAGAGGGGAAAACTGGCTGAACTGGTACCCACAAGAGGGAAAATGGGTGAAATTCGCGGGATCATGTCTACAATGAGCTTAATTACCATTTCCTTTCCTTAGAAGAAGTTACGGACTGTACTGGAGGCAAAGTGGAAGCATACGTCTTGATGGTTGTGTGTCTGGCGGCTTGGGGAGCAACCGTCGTCCTCTTCAAATTCTTGATGAAGGATTCCGAGTACGCGTTCGTCATAGGGAGTATCGCCGGGTTGGTTATCGCCGCGGCGGTGGGCGGCGCCTATTATCAGCACCTGGCGGCCCCGTCCCTCTAGCCGGCCAGCGGCCCGGGCCTCAAATCTTCGCCGTCACCCGGTGAGGCCCTGATTTCCCCTGATCTCCGCTCGCTTCCGGATACAGTGACCGCAGCCCGGCGGGCGTTGCCGGGCACAAACCTCGTTCCGTAATGAGACCGGTTATCAACCGTGCCGGCGTCACGTCGAAGGCGAAATTGGCCGCCGGGCAGGCGTGCCCGGTGAGCTGAATCGATACCAGCTCTCCCTCCGGCGAAAGTCCGCTCATGGTGGTGACCTCAGTCGGGTCGCGCTCTTCTATGGGAATTTCAGCGATTCCGTCGTCCATGGACCAGTCGATGGAGGGGCCGGGTAAGCCGACGTAGAAGGGTATGTCGTTGTCTCGGGCCGCCAGGGCCTTCAAATAGGTGCCGATCTTGTTACACACGTCACCGGACGCGGTGGTGCGATCGGTACCGGTGATGCAGAAGTCCACCTGTCCCCGCTGCATGAGATGACCGCCCACATTATCTACTACGGCGGTGTAGGGCACGCCATGCTGATCCAGTTCCCAGGCGGTCAAGCTGAAGCCCTGGTTCCTGGGGCGAGTCTCATCCACCCACACATGCATGTCGATGCCGGCGTCGTGGGCCATGTAGATTGGGGCCAGCGCCGTTCCCCAATCCACGGTGGCGAGCCAGCCGGCGTTGCAGTGTGTGAGAACGTTGATCGGGCCAGAACCCTTTTTCTGCAGATGTTGCTCTATCAGTGCCAGGCCGTGTTCACCGATGGCATGGTTGATGGCCACATCTTCGTCACATATACGCGCGGCTTGGGCGTACGCAATCTCGCAGCGCTCATGGACAGGAGTACTCTCGAGCGTTGCACGCAATCCATCGACCACCCAGCGCAGATTGACCGCGGTGGGCCGGGTAGCCAGCAATAAGCGGGCGCTGTCTGCAAGATTGTCGTCTGTGGAACTGTCACGCATGGCCAGCGCCAGACCGTAGGCGGCGGTGGCGCCAATCAGCGGCGCGCCACGAACAATCATGTGGGTGATTGCCCGGGCGGCGTCCGCGACGCTGGTGAGGCGCGAGGTGGTGAAACGGTGGGGCAGTCGGGTCTGATCGATTACCTCGACCGACCACCCATCAGCGCTGAGCCAGATGGTTCGGGTGTGTGCGCCATTGACCTTCATCGCATCTATGCTCGGTCATTTGAGTCGGGCTGTCCATGCCCGCCGGGGTTCAGTGTTTTTCGACGGCGCAGTTTATCTTGGCGTAATTGGTCAGGCGGTAGAGCCTGCGCAAGTCATTGAACATCCCGGCCCGGCCGTCGGCTTTCAAATAGCGATTCTCCAGCCGGGCGCAGTATTTGCTCGCGTAATAGTTTGCGTCGCGGTAGCGCTCCAGGCTCGTTCTGTCCAGGGAAGAATCGAACTCGGGATTTTCGAAAAGCCAGCTGTACAGGCTCGAAGGGATCCGCCCGCTTCTCTGTTGGCCGAAGAGAAACGCGGTGCCCACATATTTGTCGATTTCCGCCTGCATCTCGAGTTCCATCAGAGATACCCCACGTTCGTAGTGCGCATTCCAGATCAAATAAAGAAAGTGGCTCACGCCCTCCAAGGCGGTGCAGTAGTCGGCGAGATTGCCTGCATGCAGGCGCGATCTGGGATCATCCCGGGTGAGACGGTTTACGACTTCGTTGTCCACGTAAAGCGCGATGTCCAGGCAATCCCCATCCTGAACGACGAGCAACTGCTCCTCGACCTCCGATTGGGCCGGCCCTTCATGGCCATGGATATCATTGAGAACGCCGGGATCGGTTATCAGAAAATCGTCGACGCGGTGTGGAATCTCGACTTCGTAAATCCGCTCGAGCTGACGCTGTAGGGATGCGAGCACGGGATAAATTCCGGCGCGTGTCAGTGCCGCAGGCGTCCGGATGCATTCGGCAATGGTTCGATACCCGCCGCGCGCAAACGATCAGCCGCCCTGGTGCTCCCGGTACGAAGCCAGACCTCGTAGTGACGCAACACGTCAGCATCGTTATTGCAATTCGGCCCTTCGCTGACTTCACCGAGAACATCGACAAACGCGACAAACTTTGAAGCGAGCTCATCGTAAATGTTACTCATGGCCCGGCCACGATTCGTACCGCGCATCGTATCGGAGAGATAACTGTATGCGCTTCCGCCCATGGATACGTAGTAATCGATGTCTACTGCGCAGCGATTCAAACTCTGGGAAAATACGCCGGAAATGAATAACGCGACATCGCCGAGCCGCCGAAGTGCCCGGTTACGCTGGTCGGGCGTCGGACCCTCTACAGCTTCCGCGTAGAGCAACGCAAGAGGTCTGATCATCACGCCGTCGGGGGTTTTTTCAAATAGCTTTTCGGCGCGAGCGAAGGAGGTTAGAAGATTGACCACATAATGTATCGTGTCGGCTCCGGCCTTCAGGTTCTGATTTTCTAGAGCGTCTGATATCGAACTCTGAAAATACTCCTGCAGGCTGGTCTCGGTAATCAGCTGCTCGTCACGAGTGTTGGTAATCATGAGGTCGACACACCTCCTGTTTAACTACTGACACTAATTATAGATCTGGCGGATCGCGCCCAATGTGAGCGCTTTGTGACCCATTTGGCACTCTAACGATTGCGCGCGATGCGCATTTCACAAGTCCAGCGGCAATTTACCGCGGACGGTAGGTGACGAACCAGTCTGCTCAAGCCATTGATTCCGTGCTAGTCTTTAGGTTTCCAGAGGCCGGGACGCCTCTTCACGCCAGCCGGCAGCAATGTCACTCACAAATAGTTCAGATAGCGCAGCTTCGTCGAGGGTGTCGGCATGAGTGTGCCGGCCGTCACTGCGGAACTGGGGTTTCAGCGGCGGGTTCTCATCGTCGACGACGACCGTGACTTTGCCGACAGCACCGCGGATCTCCTGGCATTGCAGGGCTTCGAGGTACTTCCGGCATATGAAACCGGCGCCGCGAGGCGGGCGGTGGGGAACTTTCCCGCCGACGTCGCGCTAATCGATGTGCGGCTCGGAACCGGCAGCGGAATCGATCTCGTAAGGGAGTTGAAGAAATCGAATCCAGGCGTCACCTGCGTGATGATGACTGCCTTTGCTTCCACCGAGAGCGCAATCGAAGCATTGCACCTGGGCGCTTACGATTATTTACGCAAGCCTTTCCACCCGGAAGACCTTCTTGCCACCCTCAATCGAATTTTCGAACGGCTCGAGCTCGAGTCGGACAAGGCTCGCACTGAAGATGCACTGCGGGACAGTGAGCGGCGATTCCGGGATCTGATCGACGCCTCGGTCCAAGGTGTATTCATTCACAGAGACTGGGCGCCGATTTACTCGAATCAGGCCTTTGCCGACATGCTTGGATACCCGACCCGCGATGCGGTGCTCGCGCTCAAAACCCTGGAGCATCACTTCCCCGCTTATGAGCGGGCACGATTGCGGCGCTACATGGATGCCCATACCAAGGGCGAGTCCTTACCGAATCGGTACGAGTTCGACGCGCAACGCGTTGATGAGTCGGTAATTACGTTGGAAGTGGTGATCAGGACTCTGACTTGGGATGGACAACCGGCAATTCAGGCCACCGTCACGGACGTGACTGATCGAAAACGCGCTATCAGGGCACTGAGGCGCTACGAGCAGATTATTTCTTCCACCGCGGACCTCATGGCTTTCGTCGATCAAGCCGGCGTTTATCAGGCCGTCAATGATGCTTTTGTGCGTACCTATGATTTAAAGCGAGAGGACGTCGTTGGTAAATCCATGTGCGACATTCATGGCGAGGAAGAATTCGAGAGCAGGTTGAAAGAAGCTCTTGATCGCTGCCTCGCCGGTGACGAGGCGCACTATCAGGCGTGGTTCGACTTTCCCGCCAGTGGCCGGCGTTTCATGGACGTCGCCTTCTATCCCTTTCACGACGGGATGGGTAAGGACTCCGGTGTAGTGGTCAGCTGGCGGGATCTTACGGAAACGCACACTCTATCCGAAAAGCTCTCCTACCAGGCGAGCCATGATGCGTTAACCGGATTGGTAAACAGGCGCGAATTTGAACAGCGATTGCGGCACCTGATCGATCTGGCGCGTCAGGAAGATACCGAGCACGCCCTGTGTTATCTGGATCTCGATCAGTTCAAAGTTATCAATGACACCTGCGGACATGTGGCGGGTGATGAATTATTGCGCCAGCTCGGCATGCTGTTGCCGGATAACGTGCGTAAGGGAGATACGCTGGCGCGCCTCGGCGGTGACGAGTTCGGCGTGCTCATGGAGCGCTGCTCCATCATGCAGGCGACGCGTGTGGCGAACGCCCTGCTCGAGGCGATCAGGAATCTCCAATTTCATTGGGAAGACAAGACATTCAACGTCGGCGTCAGTATCGGTGTCGTCCCCATCAATGAGGCCAGCGAGAGCATTACGGCAGTTCTGAGCACCGCGGATTCCGCCTGCTATGCGGCCAAGGACGGGGGGCGCAATCAGATTCACGTTTACCGCGAGGACGACATGAAGGTCGCCCAGCGCCAGGGCGAGATGCAGTGGGTGGCGCGTATTCAACGTGCACTGGACGATGACCGTTTCGCGCTTTATGCGCAACCGATTACGCCGGTTGCCACGCCTGACGCGGCGCCGGTGCACTACGAGGTCCTGCTGCGCATGCAGGACGAACAGGGTCGAATCGTCTTACCCGGGGCATTTCTGTCGGCGGTCGAACGGTATAACCTTTCGGCACGACTTGATAACTGGGTTATTCGCAATACTTTCGACTGGCTGATACAGAATTCGGGGTACATGCAGGGCCTGGATCTCGTTTCCATTAATCTCTCGGGTCACTCGCTTGGCGACAGTCAGCTGATGGGTCATATCATCGAGCGCTTCAAGGAAGGGCGCATTCCACCAGAGAAAATCTGTATGGAAATTACAGAGACGGCGGCCATTACCAATCTGACGAGCGCCACGCGATTCATCAAGATGCTCAAGGAATGGGGATGTCGCTTTGCGCTGGATGATTTCGGTAGTGGGTTGTCGTCATTCGCCTACTTGAAGAATCTGCCTGTCGACTTCCTCAAGATTGACGGCTTGTTCGTGAAGGATATCCTCGATGACCCCATCGACTATGCCATGGTGAAATCCATTAACGAGATTGGGCACGTGATGGGTAAGAAGACAGTGGCGGAGTTCGTCGACAGCGAAGCCGTCCTCCGCGCGCTGGGGGTTATCGGTGTCGACTACGCACAAGGATATGCGGTCGGCAGGCCCGAGCCCATCGGTGCGATACTCGGCAAAACCTAGCTGGCGGGTTCGCGCAGCGCAGCGATAAGTAAATCCAGTACCTCCCCGGGTTTTTCGGCCATGAGCATGTGGCCGCAATCGTCGATTATCGTCACGCGAGCATCGGCCAGCGCCTTCAGTAATGGCTGGGCCGCTTTTACCGGCGACATGCGATCGTCGCTGCCGAGAATCAAATGCACCGGACAGGTGATCAGTGCGCTGCTCTCCAGGCCGTGGCGGTAATTGTTGCAAGCATTGAGATCCGCGTATAAAACGCCCGGCGCGGACCGCTCGAGCAATCGAACGCCTGCACCGATCATCCACGTCCCGGGAGTTTGGCTGCCGCCCATGTGGGCGCGGCTGCCGTGTCCCCAGACATTTATCATGTCGAAGGCATCGTGTTCATTGGCTTTAGCGGCGCCAAGCAGGGCGTCCGTGACCGGCATGGGCACGGAGATACCGAGAGCGACAATGCGCCGAAATCGTCCTGGGTGACGAGCGGCGGCCTCGTGCACGACCAATGCCCCCATGCTGTGGCCGATGAGGGTCGCGGTCTCGATTCCGGTTGCATCCATGAGCCGCACTACCCAGTCCGCCATGTCGGCGATGCTCGCGAGTGCCTGTCCGCCGGATTTGCCGTGGGCCGGCAAGTCCACCGCCAGGACACTGCGGCCGTGGTGGGCGAAGTAACGGCTCTGCAGCAGCCACACCGAGTGATCGAGGCCACCGCCGTGAACGAAGATCAGCGGATCGCGCGCCGCATCGAATTCCTTTGCTCCGGTGTAGGCGTAAACGTCCTGGTCGTCGACGAGCAGTTTCACGTCGTCGACTCCGAGACCCGAAGCCGCTGGGATGATTTGATGGCCTGGCTTAGATCGTTGATCAGATCTTCGGCATCCTCGAGTCCGATGGAAAGCCGAACGGTTCCCTCGCTGATTCCCGCGGCTTCCAGCGCCGCCGCGTCCATGCGGTGGTGGGTCGTGCTGGCGGGGTGGATGACCAGGGATTTGGCGTCGCCAACATTCGCCAGGTGCGAGAATATGCGCACCGTCTCGATAAATCGCCGGCCAGCGGGTCTTCCACCTTTCAAACCGAAGCTGAACACGGCCCCGCAGCCCCGGGGAAGCAGGGTCTTGGCGAGTTCGTGATCCGGGTGCGCCGGTAGCTCGGGGTATCCGACCCAATCCACCGCATCGTGTGCATCCAGAAAGGCGACCACTTTGCGGGTATTGTCCACGTGCCTTTGCATGCGCAGGGGCAAGGTTTCGACGCCCTGCAGAATGTGAAAAGCCGTAGTGGGGCTCATGCAGGCGCCGAAGTCCCTGGCTCCTTCCTTGCGCGCGCGCATGATGAAAGCGGCGGGACCGTACTCCTCGACAAAATCCATGTTATGAAAACCCGGGTAGGGTTCTGTGAGGGTCGGAAATTTCCCCGACGCTTCCCAGTCGAATTGCCCGCTGTCCACAAGAAGACCACCGATGGCAATACCGTGTCCGCCGAGGAACTTGGTGGCCGAATGAAACACGAGATCCGCGCCGTGATCGAATGGCCGGCAGAGGTAAGGTGTGGTGAAGGTCGAGTCGATGAGCAATGGCAAACCCGCCTCATGGGCGACCCGGGAGACTGCATCCACGTCGAGCACTTCGAGTCCGGGGTTTCCGAGTATTTCTCCGAAGACCAGACGGGTTTCGGGACGAATGGCCTTTTTGAATGCATCCGGATCCCGGGGATCGACGAAGGTCGTCTCGATGCCGAAGCGCGGCATGGTATAGGCGAGCAAGTTGTGGGAGCCGCCGTAGAGCGAACGCGACGCTACGATATGCGATCCAGCGTCTACGATGGTCGCGATGGCGAGATGCATGGCGGCCTGGCCACTGGCGGTGCAAATCGCACCCACACCCCCCTCGAGAGCCGAAATCCGTTCTTCGAGCACCGCGTTGGTGGGATTGCTGATGCGTGAATAAACATGCCCGGCGCGCTCGGCATTGAACAACGCAGCCGCAGTATCAGTATCACGGAACACAAACGAAGTGGTCTGATAGATGGGCGTAGCACGCGCGCCGGTGGCCGTGTCGGGCTGTTGCCCCGCATGCAGACTCAAGGTGTCAAAATGATGAAAATCAGGTGAAGCCATATCTCTATCTTCCTAGGTACCGGTGTTGCCTTATTTTACTTTTCGCCACGCACTGCCTGGTAAGTATTGCATCCCGCACATGCGAAAAGTGAAATAAGGCAACACCGGTACCTCTTGACTATTTGACTATCGGCAGGGTGATTCGCTCAGTGGGTAGGCTGGGAAAGTGCTGGTGAATTGACTTCTCATTTCGCGGTTGGCGCCGGCGCCGACGGCTACCCAGTAGGTGGTGCGTGTTTTGTCCCGGGGCTTGAACTCGACCTGATAGCCTTTGGCACGCAGATTCTTGACCCGCCGTTCGGCATTACTGAGCTGGCGGTAAGCACCGACCGAGATGCCGTTTTCGAGCTCGCCGCTGTTGATGCGCATGATATCGACGAAACCGTCCTCGCGCATGCGGCGCATTTCTTCATCTACGGCGGCGCGGGTATTCAGTGGAGGTGCGTACACCTCGTAGAAGATGCTCTCCTGGGCGGAGCGGGTTTGTTCCCTGGCAGTCAAGCCCCTGGTCGTAAACCAATTGGCCACCGAGCGTGCCGATGCATGGTTCTCGATACCGTTGACCGCGTAGCAGGTGGCGGCTATTTGCCGCGCCACGGCCCTGGTTTCTGCTTCACTCCTGGCTTGCGGTTCGACCTGCTCCGTTGCCCTTGTTTCCAGGTCTGACGTTTGGGTGCTCGCTCCCGGCGAAACTTCGCCCGGCGCCGCGGGTTCGGTGTCGAGCACCCGGGTCATCCAGCTTGCCTTATCTCTTGCGCTGGAATTTTTCTTATTCAGCGTGAACGCGCGCTCATAGGCGATGTTGGCAAGCTTCGCATAGACGTCGCCAAGATTCTCGTGGGCGGTGTCGTAGCGCGGTTCCAGCTCGATGGCACGCTGCAGCACCTTGCGGGAGTCGTCGTATCGGCCTTGTGCTGCATAAAGTACCGCCAGGTTATTGAGCGGTTCAGGAAGCTCCGGCCTGTCTTTGGACAACTGGTCAAAGGTGGCGATGGCTTCGTCGATGTTCCCCTGGCGGGTGAGGATGACGCCCCTGAACAGGCGTGCCTCCACATCGCCAGCGTGGTTCTCCAGATAGGCATCCAGCTGTTTCAGCGCTTCCGCATAGTGTTGGTCCGCCGCCAAAGAGCGAATCTCCGGCAAGGTGCCGGCCGCGGCGAGGCCGCTGACAAGGACGAGAACGGTAAATACTGCCGCCAAATCCGGCTTGATCAGCAGTGAAACAGCGCCGAGTATTTTTACCTGGCAGCTCATAAAAGCGCGCACTACTCCGGTGGAAACGCGGGCTAATCTATCAACTTGGGGGGCGGTTTGACAGCCTCACAGAAGTGTTCCCAGGGTAGGTGCGGGGGCCAATTTCGGCCGCAATTTCGCGATATGCAGTGCAATTCCATGCTTCATATGTGCGCAAGGTCTCTTTTTTGGACTAACGAACTTGCCATCCGGAGGCAGTGGTGGTTATCTATGCGCCCGACTACCCCGGCCGACACCGGGGCACCGCCAAAGATGGAGCAGTTCATGAGTTCTGAGGCCCAGGAGCAACGCGATCGCAGAAGCGGCACGCGCACACTGATAGACAAGATGCTGATCGAGCGACAGCGGATGCTGGTGCTCTTCGAGCGCGTCGCTGGAGTCGAGCCCTACGCCGACGAAACGCCCACCGATGAGTTGCTGAAGGAATTTTCAGAGATACTGGTCGACTATATTGCATCCGGGCACTTTGGCCTCTATGAACGCATATCCGAGGGCAAGGAGCGTCGCCGCGGTATAGTGAAGCTGGCCGAGGAATTATATCCGCGAATCGCCAATACGACTCAGATAGCCGTCGAATTCAATGATGTGATGGAGAAGGCAAACGGAGACGGCAACAGCGGAAACCTGACGAACATGCTTTCGAAGCTTGGTGAGGAGCTCGCCGTACGCATCGAGCTCGAGGATCAGTTGATTTCGGAAATGATCGGGCACGCCTGATCGATCTTCACTCGTCCAGTAACTCGATCCAGTGCACGACCGGCACATCCGAAGCGGCGCGTAATTCCACGAGACAGCCAATATTGGCGGTTGCAATGAGCTCGGGCTTATCAGCCTCCAGTGCCGCCAGTTTATTTTCGCGCAGGCGCTTTGACAGAGTCGGCTGAAGGATGGAATAGGTGCCTGCCGAGCCGCAGCAAAGATGTGAATCCCGCACCCGGGTAAGCAGATGGCCACGGGCATCGAGTATGGATTCGACCGTGCCACGAATTCCCTGGCCATGTTGGAGAGTGCAGGGAGAGTGAAACGCCACTCGGCGAGAAAGCACGGTACTGTTTCCAAGGGCGGAAAGGTCTTCGGCCGCAATCACTTCACTCAGATCCCGAGCGAGCTTGGAGACGCGTGCTGCCTTATGTGCGTATTGCGGATCGTCGGCGAGTAACTCCCCGTATTCCTTTATCATGGCAGTGCAGGCGCTGGCACCGGTCAGCACTGCTTCGGCTCCCTGTTCCAATTGCGGCCACCAGGCGTCGATATTGCGGCGCATGAAGTCCAGCGCCTCACTTCGGGCCGACAAATGATGGCTGACGGCGCCGCAGCAGCCGGCAGCGGCCGTCGGCACCAGGGACACACCCAGACGATCGAGTACCCTGGCGGCGGCTGCGTTGATACCGGGAGCGATACTGCTTTGCACGCATCCGTCTAAACACAGCACCCTGCGGGCATGGCGCGGTGCGGGCCAGGAACCGGCGGCAGATCGTTTCGGAATGTGGCGTCGCAGAGCGGCTGGCAGCAGAGGGCGTAAGCTTTGTCCGAAGCGCAAAAGCGGCGCGAATCGCCCGGGATGGGGAAGCAGCCAGCGAAGCGCCCTGCGCAGGGCGCGCTCGTGAACAGGGCGCGGCGCACGCTCTTCCACCACGGCCCGGCCGATATCCAGTAGCCGGCCATAGCGAACCCCCGAGGGACACGTGGTCTCGCAGGAACGGCAGCTGAGGCAGCGATCCAGATGTCGTCGCGTCTTCTCCGTAACCGCTTGTCCTTCCAGGGATTCCTTGATGAGGTAGATACGTCCCCTGGGGCCGTCGAGTTCATCGCCAAGCAGCTGATAGGTGGGGCAGGTCGCAGTGCAGAAGCCGCAGTGCACGCACTTGCGTAAAATGCTGTTGGCTTCACGCCCGTCGGCGGTATTCTTGATGAAGTCGGCAAGATTGGTTTGCATGATTTAAAAGGGGACAGATCTATTTTTTAAGAAAGTCAGAATCATATTTTCACGGAAACAAGAAAAAATAGATCTGTCCCCTTTTAAAGATCCGCGTACATTCTGCCGCTATTGAGTATCCCCTTGGGGTCGAAGGAGGCTTTTAACCGCTGATGAAGAGCAAGTAACGCAGGCTTAAGCGGATGATAAATCGCGCCCCGGCGATCGCCGTTGCGGTAAAGCGTCGCGTGCCCACCGACGCTGTCGGCGGCGGCGCGTATCTCTTCGCCCGGTGCTTCACTTTTTAACCAGCGCAAAGCCCCACCCCAGTCAATGAGCGTTTCACCCGGAAGCTTCATTGGAGGGGTCGCTGGCGGAACCGATATTCGCCACAGCGGCGCCCGGGTGTCGAAGTAGTCGAGGGCTTGTTCACGCAGGTCGCGCCAGTGGGGCGCGTCTTCAACCGCATCGCCACCCATCCTGTCGACTGCCTGGGCGACACCGCCGGCGGTGCCCGAGAGGCGGACATGGAGTGTTTCACCCTCGTGACAGGCGCCGGAGAGCGGCAGCGGCTTTGCCGCCCAGTTATTCATTTGCTCGATAGCGGCGGCGGCATCCAGGGAAAAACGCAGGGTTGTCGTGTACGCCGGTGACGGCAACACTTTCAGCGAAACTTCCAGCAACACACCGAGAGTGCCCATGGCGCCCACCATGAGCCGCGAGAGGTCGTAGCCGGCGACGTTCTTCATTACCTGGCCGCCGAAACTGAGCGTGCGTCCTTCGCCGTTCAAAACCTTTATGCCCAATACGAAGTCCCGAACCGCGCCTGCGTAGGGGCGCCGTGGGCCGGACAGCGCGCTCGCCACGGTGCCACCCAGCGTTGCCGTTGCGCCGTAGTGGGGCGGCTCGAAGGCGAGCATCTGGGCGCTGTCGGCGAGCAGCGCCTCAATCTCGGTGAGCGGTGTGCCGGCGCGGGCGGTGATTACGAGCTCGGTTGGCTCATAGGAGACGACGCCCCGGTGCCCGTCGACGCTGAGGGGCTCGCTTTGGGTAATACGGCCGAGAAAGGATTTGCTGCCCCCGCCGACGATGTCCAGCGGCGTGCTCTCTGACGCTGCCCGCAGCACGCGATCCTCGAGCTCGGCGCTCGCATCGTTGCCATCACCCACGGGCTCAGAACCTCTCCAGATCCGGAAAAGGTAATTCGCCGCCGTGAACGTGCATGCCGCCGAGCTCGGCGCAACGGGCCAGGGACGGTACGGCTTTGCCCGGGTTGAGCAGCTTGTTCCTATCGAAGGCCGATTTAACGGCGTGAAAGCTGTGCAGCTCCGCGGCGCTGAACTGCACACACATCTGGTCGATTTTCTCCACGCCGACACCGTGCTCGCCGGTAATTGTGCCGCCGACCTCCACGCACAGCTCCAAGATCTTCGCGCCGAGTTCTTCGACCTGTTCCACTTCGCCTTCCTTGTTGGCATCGTAGAGAATCAACGGATGAAGGTTGCCGTCGCCGGCGTGAAAGACATTGACCACCGCCAGCCCATATTCTTCCGAGAGTTCGGCGGTGCGCGTGAGCACGGTCGGAAGCTCGCGCCGCGGGATGGTGCCGTCCATGCAGTAGTAATCCGGTGAAAGTCTACCCACTGCGGGAAAGGCCGCTTTGCGTCCGGCCCAGAAACGTATCCGTTCCTCTTCGTCCCTGGCTACGCGCACCTCAGTGGCATGGCAGGCCTCGAGTAGCGCCGACACGTGCGCGATCTGATCCGTGACCTCGCCTTCGGTGCCGTCGAGCTCACACAACAAGATGGCGGCGGCCTCGGTGGGGTATCCCGCATGGACGAAATCCTCGGCGGCACGGATCGCCGCGTTGTCCATCATCTCGAGCCCCGCGGGGATGATGCCATCGGCAATGATGTGCCCGACGGCGGACCCGGCGGCGCCCACATCGTCGAATGCGGCCAGCAGCACTCGCGCGCACTCGGGATTGGGCAGCAAGCGAACCGTGATCTCGACGATGATGGCGAGTAAGCCCTCGGAGCCCGTAAGCAAGGCGAGGAGATCGTAGCCGGCTGCGTCCAGTGACTGGGCGCCGATGCTGAGCCGCTCGCCGTCGATGGTGAGCACCTCGAGGGCGAGAATATTGTGCACCGTCAACCCGTACTTCAAGCAATGCAGACCGCCGGCATTCTCCGCGACATTACCGCCGATGCTGCAGGCGATCTGCGACGACGGGTCTGGCGCGTAGTAGAGGCCGTATTCACTTGCCGCCTCGGAGATCGCCAGGTTGCGTACCCCGGGCTGGACCCGGGCGCTGCGGTTCGCCGTGTCGATGGAAAGTATGCGATTGAACTTGGCGAGCACCAGTAGAACGCCATCGGCCAGTGGCAGGGCGCCTCCGGAGAGACCCGTTCCGGCCCCCCTGGCGACAACCGGCACCTGAGCGGCGGCGCACACGCGCAGCACCTGCTGTACTTGCTCGATGGTTTCAGGCAGCACTACGAGCAATGGTGTCTGCCGGTAGGCCGTCAGCCCGTCGCACTCGTAGGGTTTGAGTTGCTCAGCATCGTGCAGTACCGCGTCCGCATCCAGAAAGGTCCGGAACTGCGCAAGCAACCCATTGCGATCGATTGTGCCGGATGCCATCGGCAATCCCTCGACTTAGTCAGGCAATACGCCGCAGCTGCACTGCGCCGTGGTCCGCGCGCATGGTCTTGTCCAGGAGTTTCACCAGTGCGTAAATTGCATCGATGGCCGGGGTTGCAATGCCGGTCAATTGCCCCAGCTCCACCACCGCTCCCATGATGGCCTCCAGCTCGAGCCCCCGGCCGGCCTCCACGTCCTGCAGCATGGAGGTCTTGTGCTTACCGACTTTCTCCGCGCCGGCGATGCGTTTCTCGATGGTCACGCGCATGCTGATCCCCAGGTGGCTGGCCACCGCCTGAGCCTCCTCCATCATCGATTCCGCCAGCCCGCGGCTGGCTGGATACTGGCAAATGTCCACCATTGTTGCGTGGGTCAGCGCGCTGATGGGATTGAAGGATAAATTCCCCAGGAGCTTGAGCCAGATTTCGGCCCGAATGTCCTCGAGAACAAAAGATTTGAAGCCGGCGTTGGTGAACATCTGCACCATGGCCTGGGCGCGTGGGGAGTCGCTGCCATCGAGTTCCCCCAGTGGAAAGCGGTTACCCTCCGTGTGCCGGACGACACCCGGGGAGACGACTTCGCCTGCGGGAAAAACGACGCAGCCGAGGATGCGGTCCACGTCCACATGCTCGGCAAGTTCTCCATTCGGGTCCAGGCATTCGATGGGCCGGCCGTCGTACTCACCGCCATGCTTGTGGAAGTACCACCAGGGCAATCCGTTCTGCATCGGCAGGATGACGGTTTGCTCATGCATGATGCCGGCGAGTTGCGGCGCTACCACGGGAAGAACCTGGGTTTTCACCGCCAGTATCACCACATCCTGGGGCCCGGCATCGCCCATGTTCGCGCACGCGTTCAATGATCGCGTCAAGTGCTCGCTGCCATCGGCCATCAAGAGCTTCAGCCCATCGCGCTGAATGGCCTGCAGGTGCGCGCCCTGGTCGACGACGGTTACCTCCTCGCCAGCCTCTGCCAGGCGCACCGCAAGCAATCCGCCAATAGCACCCGCACCTACCACGCAAATTTTCATGATCCAGCCCTCGCTTCAATTTTCGTATCGATTGTTCAGCGTGCCGATCCCTTCGATGGTGACCTCGATCGTGCTCCCGGGCTTCATGGAACCGACGCCTACCGAGGTGCCGCAACAGATCACATCGCCGGGGTTAAGGGTCATATCCCGGGAGATCAAGCTGACGATTTTCAACGGCGCGAAAATCATGTCGCTTACCGGATAGTTCTGACGTTCCTGATCGTTGAGCACCGTGCGAATGGATAATGTCGAGGGGTCGAGTCCGGTGCTGACCACAGGACCGAAGACGCCGAAGGTGTCAAAGCTCTTCGCACGGGTCCACTGAGCAAAGGTGGCGTCCCTGCCGATGAGTTCGACAGCGGTAACGTCATTGATGCAGGTATAGCCGAAAACGTGGTCATCGGCGTCGGCTTCGAAAACGCTACGGCACTCACGACCGATGACGATTCCGAGCTCGCCCTCGAACACGACTTTGCCGTCATAGGACGGCGGTTTGCGAATGACTGCACCAGGGCCGAGGTAGGAACCATCAGCCTTGATGAAATACAGCGGCTCCTCAGGAATTTCCTGATTCAGTTTTGCAGCCAGCGCGTGAAAATTGTTCCAAAGGGCGATCATCTTGCCAGCCGCCGTGGGTGTTAGCGGCGTCACTTGATCCAGAGCAAGATGCTCGCCCGTAGCCGTGGGCGCATCGAACATATCGCCCTCGTACACGGCTATCCGGTCATTTTCGATGGTGCCGAAGCCGGTGCTGCCGGCATGTTCGAAGCGAATCCAGTGCGCCATTGTGCCCCCGGTTGACATTTTTTCAGCGAATTAGCGGCACGCTTAACTAGGAATAGACCGTGCCGAAAG
>JAACFO010000215.1 GCA_009937425.1 Gammaproteobacteria bacterium | reverse complement strand
AACAAAGCGGTTCGGGCTTTCCATGGCTTCGACGATGACCGGATTCGCGCTGGCGCCGCGACTGCCGCTGACTTTGACCGCAACCTGCAACAGGGCGAGCCCGAAGGCCTCTTTGCGGTCTTTCTGGCCCTTGGCGAGCACATTGACCTCGGCCTCGTAGAGATTGCCGACCTCCTCGGCGGCGAATACCGGCGTCCAGGGTACGAATGCCGCGATCCCGATGAGCAGAGGGAAAAGAGAACTAACACGCATCCCGATGACGCTATGCAAGGGCTGCGGTCAAGTCAAGGTTTGCGCCGCCCTGCGGGCGTCCGTACCATTCCAGGGGTGCCTTCCAGCCGACGAAATTCGATGACCTATCGGGATGCCGGCGTCGACATCGACAGCGGCAATCGTCTCGTGGAGCGCATCAAGCCACTGGCTGAGCGCACCCGGCGTCCCGGGGTCGTTACCGGCCTTGGTGGCTTCGGAGGACTTTTCGAGCTGCCGGTGGATCGCTATCGCCGACCGGTGCTGGTATCCGGAACCGATGGAGTCGGCACCAAGCTGCGACTCGCCATCGACGCCGGGCTGCACACCGGCGTCGGCATCGATCTCGTCGCCATGTGCGCCAACGACGTCATCGTGCAGGGAGCCGAGCCACTGTACTTTCTCGATTACTATGCCACCGGCAAGCTGGATGAGGAGGTGGCGTACGACGTCGTATCGGGGATCGCCAGGGGCTGCGAGTTAGCCGGCATGGCACTCATCGGCGGCGAGACCGCGGAAATGCCCGGCATGTATGCCGCCAATGACTACGATCTGGCGGGGTTCTGCGTGGGCGTGGTGGAGTACGACGCCATCATCGACGGCAGCGGTGTAAGACCGGGAGATATTGTTCTTGGCCTGGCTTCCAGCGGACCTCACTCCAACGGTTATTCCCTTATCCGTAGAATTCTCGCCGACAGCGGCACCGCCCTGGACTTACCCATGGACGATGGAACACTTCTGGAAGCTCTGCTGGAACCGACGCGCATCTATGTGCCGAGCATCCTCGCCGTGCTGCAGTCGGTACCGGTAAAAGCCATCGCCCATATCACCGGAGGAGGCTTGAGTGAAAACATTCCGCGGGTTCTGCCGGCGGGAACGCGGGCCCGACTCGACAACTCCGCCTGGCCGCGACCTGAGGTCTTGCGCTGGTTGCAGGAAAACAGCGGCGTCGATGATGCGGAGTTTCGGCGTACCTTCAACTGCGGCATCGGGATGGTCCTGTGTATCGACGAACAGGATGTGAGCGCCGCCGGCGATATTCTCCGCCAACAGGGTGAAAAGTTCTGGCCGATCGGTGTTATCGAGAAGTCCGATTCGGATTCGCCCCACGTAATCTACGCGTGAGTAAAGAAAAGCTCCCGGTAGTGGTGCTGATTTCCGGTCGCGGCAGCAACCTCCAGGCCATTATCGACGACGCCGAGAATGCCGACTGCCCCTTCGAAGTATCTGCGGTTATCAGTAACCGTCCAGGAGTCGCGGGGCTCGAGCGCGCGCAACGCGCAAACATCAGCACCCGGATCGTGGATCACAAGTCCCACGCCAACCGCGAAAGTTTCGATGCCGCGCTGATCGAAAACATCGATGCCTACCAGCCGGGACTCGTTGTTCTGGCGGGATTCATGCGCGTGCTCACGGCCGACTTCGTCAAGCATTACGAAGAACGTCTGATAAATATTCATCCGTCCCTGCTGCCGGAGTTCCCGGGCCTCGACACGCACCAGCGCGCTATCGACAGCGGTGCCCGCGAACATGGCGCCAGTGTGCATTTCGTCAGCTGCGCTCTGGATAGCGGCCCTTTGATCGTGCAGGCACGGGTGCCGCTGGAGACTGGCGACGACGCCGAGACGCTGGCGGCGCGGGTGCTCGAGCAGGAACACCGGATTCTACCCCGGGCAATACGCTGGTTCGCCGAGGGCCGCCTGGCCATCGAGAGTGACGGTGAGGCCGAGCGCGTGATGCTCGACGGTAATCCGGCCCTGTGACCCCCCCGGCGCTGCGCGCGCCTCATTCCCGGCTGTTGGTGCCTGCCGCCCGCTGAGTGGCGGCCAATATTCCACGCAGAATATTCAGCTCCGCGCGGTCCGGACGTGCACGGCTGTAGAGACGGCGCAAACGGCGCATGAGCAGCTTCGGCGCTCGGGGATCGTAGTAACCGATTTCCGTGAGCGCCTGCTCCAGGTGCAGGTAAAAACTTTCCAGCTGGGCAGCGGTTACGGCCCCGGCGGCATCGTCGCCGGGCACCCCCGGCGGCTCCCGGGCGCCCCCGGAAAACGCAAGCTGCAACTCATAGGCGAAAACCTGGGCCGCGGCGGCCAGATTGAGAGAGCTGAAATCGGGGTTGCTGGCAATGCAGGCAACCCCCTGACACAGATCCAGCTCTTGATTGGAGAGCCCCGCCTGCTCGCGGCCGAACACCAGCGCCACCTTCCCATGGCGGGATTCCTCCACAGCCCGCGCCGCGAAGCTGCGGGGCGTCAGTGGCGGCAGATCCAGGTGCCGGCTGCGCACCGTCGTGCCCACCACCCAGACGCAATCCGCCAGCGCCTGCTCCAGGGAATCACACACAGTGGCGCGGTACAGAAGCGCGTCGGCGCCGGCTGCCCGCGCCGTCGCCTCGGCGCAAGGGAAGTGTTTCGGACGCACCAGAGTCAATTGATCCAGGCCCATGGTCCACATGGCTCTGGCGGACGCGCCGATGTTGCCGGGATGCGACGTATCCACGAGCACGACGCGCACACGATCGAGCTTCGGCCAGGTCATGGGCATACTTTATCAGCCCGCTGTCAACGGCGCCCGCGCTCCCCTATGATCCAGCTGCCATGCATCCTTTACTCAACATCGCCGTAACGGCGGCACGCGCTGCCGGCAGGATCATCGTGCGTTACCTGGACCGCGTCGACACACTGGACGTGTCCACCAAGTATTTGAACGAGTTCGTGACCAAGGTGGACCAGGAAGCCGAGGCCATCATCATCGCGGATATCCGCAAAGCCTACCCGGACCACGCAATTCTGGCGGAGGAAAGCGGCGCCGCCGGCGACAGTGAGTATCGTTGGATCATCGATCCTCTGGACGGCACCACCAACTACCTGCACGGCTTTCCACAATTCTGCGTCTCCATCGCCGTCGAGCATCGCGGCAGGCTGGACCAGGGGGTGGTGTTCGATCCCCTGCGCCAGGAGCTGTTCACCGCCTCCAGGGGGGCCGGCGCGCGCCTCGACGATCGACGTATCCGCGTCACCCGCCAGAGCACCCTCGAGGGCTCGTTGCTGGGAACGGGGTTCCCGTTTCGAGGCGCCTACGATCTGGATACCTATCTGGAAACCATGCGTGCCCTGGTGCCTAGAAGCGCCGGTGTGCGCCGGGCCGGGGCGGCGGCACTGGACCTGGCGTATGTGGCGGCGGGCCGCCTGGACGGTTTCTGGGAGTTCGGCCTGGAGCCCTGGGACATGGCGGCGGGGGTTCTGATGATCCAGGAAGCCGGCGGCATCGTCACCGACGCCCAGGGCGGCGAAGCATATATGAACACCGGTGACGTGATTGCCGGTACGCCCAAAGTGCTTCGTGAGCTGGTCAAGATCATCAAGCCCCTGACACACGCGCCGGGTCCCTGACGAGCGTCGAGGCAGGTCTCACAGCCGCAGCCCAGGCGTCGTTCATCGGCCGACGAAGGCGCTTTGCCAGAGCTTTGCCAGAGCTTTGCCAGAGCTTTACCACAGCTTTACCAGGGCCTTTCTAGCATCTGCCCAGGGCATGGCCTAGGATTTCAGACGAGTTCGTGAGCGACGCCATCATTGGTGGGAGCCTGAAGTAATGGGAAAGGATACGAAATCGGCGTCCGACGTCACCGTTGTCATTCCGGCAAAGAACGAGGCCGTGAGCCTTCGACGACTGCTACCGGAGCTGCGCGAGCGTTATCCGAAATTCGAGCTGCTGGTGGTGGATGACGGCTCCAGTGACGATACGCGTGAGGTGTGTGAGGCGTGTGGAGCCAGGGTCGTTTCGCTTCCCTACAGTCTCGGCAATGGCGGTGCCATAAAAACCGGCGTGCGCCACGCGTCCAACGACATCCTGGTGACAATGGACGCCGACGGACAGCACTCGCCAGAGGACGTGGCCAGGCTGCTAGAGAAGCTGGACGACGGTTACGACATGGTCGTCGGGGCGCGCGGCTGGCGCTCCCAGGCCAACGCCGCACGGGGTATCGCGAACACTGTCTACAACTGGCTCGCCGGCTGGATGGTGAGTCAACGGGTCGCTGACCTAACTTCGGGCTTTCGTGCCGTGCGGGCAGGCAAATTCAAGGAGTTCCTGCATTTGCTGCCCAATGGCTTCTCCTACCCGACGACCATAACCATGGCATTTTTCCGGGCGGGTTATCCGCTTTGCTACGTTCCCATCGAGGCCAACAGACGAGAAGGCAAGAGTCACGTTTCTTCGTTACAGGACGGCATCCGCTTTCTGATGATCATCTTCCGTGTCGGCACCTTGTACTCGCCTCTGAAGCTGTTTCTGCCCATCAGCGTTGCTTTCGGGGCCCTGGGTTGCAGCTACTACCTGTACACGTACCTCACCGCCGGTCGCTTCACCAACATGAGCGCACTTCTAATGATTACCTCGGTGCTCGTGTTCCTCATCGGGCTCGTATCCGAACAAATCACCAGCCTGATTTATCAGCGTTCGGACCACTGACAGGCAGTTCCGGCCTTCTGCTCAACCACCTGTTGAGCTTGTGCGTTCGTCCTGTTCACGGGCCTTGTCGAGATTGTGCTTCAAGTCCCGCAATACGCCGTGACGAAATCCCGAATAGTCCATCTTGTTTTCGGCAGCCGCAATCGTTCGCTCGGCCGCGTCGAGGTCTTCGAGGGCCAGGTAAAGCGCAGCCAGCTCGAACAGGTAATGGACCTGGTCGGGATCGCTTCTTACGGCAGCCTCGGCGCTTTCCACCGCCTTGTCCATTTGACCACCATATGCGTAAATTTTCGCAAGACCCAATCGCAACACGGCCCGGGCACCTTCGCGTAACTGCGGGTTTGCGGTGGCCAGCTTGAACCAGTCGATGGTCCGTGGCAGCAAGACCACACAGGGCGTGAGATTAGTGCGCACGCACTGTTCCAATGATCGCAAGGCGGCCACATCGCTCATGAGCACGGGCCGCATTTCCAGGCGCATGGAGATTTCCTCGGCGACGAGTCCATCCAGCGCTCTCAAGTAATGAAGATCCGGAGCCAGGGCCCCGGTGAAATCCGCCGGCGCCGGGTATTCGCCGGATGCGCTGCCCGCCCCCTGAACTCGATTTTGATCCTGCTCCTCAAAGGCCAGAATCTGCACCGCGAGAACTCTGACCATCTCTATTAACTCGAGCACGCTGCTCGGATTCAGTTCCGCGGCACGCGCCCAATGCTTGTAGGCGAGCCCGATGTCCCCCGCGTGCTGGGCGTTAGTGATGGCGAACTCGCCATGGGTACGGCTGGAGTTCGGATGATTGCGCACCTGCGCGGGTAAACGTGGTGAAGGCGAGCACCAGCACCAGCAGCCCCACCACCGGATACACCAGACGGCGCTTCCTCAACAACCGGTCCAATCCCCACACCAGATAGTAGGCGGTAGCGAACAGAATCCCGAAACTCGGCAGGTAATTGCGATGCTCGAATACCAACTCCAAGCTCACAAACGTCGATTCCAGCGAGTGACCAACCAGATACCACAGCAGCGCGAAGCTCCACAACGCGCGCCGCCGCACACCCCACAGCGCCAGCCCCACCAGCCCCGCCCACAGCAGCACGCTCAGCAGCGTCGTCCACGGATCCAGCAACCCCGTGCTCAAGGCAAAATCGTCGTGGTACAGGCCGAATGCCCGTATGTGCGGAAAAAACAGCAGGCCCAGATAAAAAAACAGCACCCGCGACTGTGTCAAAAGCCGTTCCCAGAGCGTGAAATCCCGGTACAAGTACCCCTGCGCAATCGCATCCCACGCGACCACCAATCCCACTACCGCCACCACCGCCGGCAACGCCACCGTCAGTGCATAGAACCCGTACAGCCGCCGCCGCGCCGCCTGCGGCAATACCTCGTGACGAAAAAAGAACAGCTCCACCAGAAACGCGTAAAACGGCAATAAGATCGAATTCTGCTTGCAAAGAAAACCCAGGCCCACACCTCCCGCCAGGCCGGCGAACATCCACGTCAACCCATGCCCGCGCCCCGACTCCAGCCGGTTGCGGCCCACCACGAACAGCAGCAATCCCGCCAACACGAAAAACGCCGACATGCTCGTCATGCGCTGCACCACGTACAGCACGCTCGTCAACTGAATCGGATGCAACAGCCACAATGCCGCCACCAGCAACGGCAGGTACGCGTGCATCGCGCTCCAACCCGCCTGCGTCGACGGCGGGCGCGCGCCGCCCGCGTAGCGGCGCAGCAATAACACGCTCAGCCAGTAAACCAGCAAGCCGTTCAGAACGTGGATCACCACATTCGTCAGCTTGAACGCAAAACGGTCAAATCGCTCGCCGGCAAAATAGTAATTCAGCGCAAAACTCAATCGCGCCAGTCCGCGGT
>JAACFO010000214.1 GCA_009937425.1 Gammaproteobacteria bacterium | reverse complement strand
TCTGGAAACTGGGATACCCGAATCAGGCGCTGTCAAGGAGCGAAGAGGCAATCGATCTGGCTGACCGAATTGGTCATCCGTATGGCCGTGGCTTCGCTCTCTTTTTCTCCGCGGTGCTGCACCATCGTCGCCGAGAAGCGATTCGTGCCGAGAGTCGCGCCAGGGCAGCAATAGAGTTGTCCGAAGAACGTGGCTTTACCCGCTGGCTCGCGGGTGGACAGATTATTCTCGGTTGGGCGTTGGCCGAACAAGGCAAACACGCAGAGGGTCTGGAGCTCGTTCGGACGGGCCTGGACGCCTGGCGGAATCAGGCAAAGCAGGGCCTGCCCCATCTACAGGCCATTCTGGCTGAAGTGCATATGAAGATCGGTGAACACGAGGAGGCTCTCCGACTCCTGGAGAATTGTATGTCCCTAGTAGCGCAAACCGACGAACATCGATACGAGGCAGAGCTGTGCCGACTCATCGGCGAGACATTGCTCGCCCTTTCAAGGGAGCGACCCGAGTTCAAGAACCGCGAAAGCGAGGTCGAGCAACATTTTTTGAAGGCCGTTCAGATTGCGCAGGATCAGGAAGCCAAGTGCTTCGAGCTTCGCGCTGCCGTGAGTCTGGCGTCCTACTGGGAATTGAAGGGAAACCGCCGAAAAACGAGCAAGCTCCTCGAAGACATTACATCATGGTTCACGGCGGTCAGCGAAGGACTCGACACCGAAGACTTTCAGGAGGCCACCCGGCTGCTGAGCAGCGTGCGGTAACTCGCCTGTTGGAAACCGCTTCCGCCCACCTAATCCAACTACTATGGAGAGTGCTGAATTCTGCTCTTGATTGACCTACAAACAGGAACTTATAGGCCGCACAAAAAACCAGAAAGAACGTGTCGTCTAAAGATCATTTACGGGCGGCACTAATGATGACGTATTAGCGGCCACTTATCCGAGCGGATGTAACTCTTAGACCGAACTGAATAGCTCATGGCGATAGGGCGCTGACTAGTAAGGAGTTGTTTTTGTCAAAGTCCACGATGAGGGCTTTGAGCTTACAACACAATTGACACACGAAACCTTAGCAAGAAGGCTGCGGACAATCTCGATGCGATCAAGGGTACCTCACCGATGATGAACCGAATCGTTCCGGATCATATTCTCGTTGTTGAGTGTACTGAGGCTGGGATTGTGGGAAAATTGCGTGTCGAAGAAGAGGCTACATTGGGTCGCGTGGTCGATAGGCGATATCGCGAGTTCGCTGCTGGCCGAGACTGTGCGCATCGGGCTCTGGCTCGACTGGCTGTCTGGCCGGATGGCTACGTCGGAAGTATTACACACTGTGAGGGGTACTGCGCCGCGGCGGTTGCTCGCATGGAGCACGTGATCTCAATCGGGATTGACGCAGAACCCGTTGCGCGGCTTCCTGATAGCGCGCTCGACCTGATCGCCTTTGATGAAGAAAGACGCTGGATCGAAGCCCACCGGGACGTTGGACAAGAACTATTGACGTTCAGTGCCAAGGAGAGCGTCTTCAAAGCTTGGTTCCAACTGACCGGCTCGTGGTTGGGCTTCGAGGATGTTCGCGTTTTCTTTGACATCGAATCCGAAACGTTCGTTGCCCATCTCTTGATTGCCGGCCCCGTAGTCGAGGGGGCGCGCGTGCAAGATTTTCATGGCCGATTTGCTTACACTGATCGTCTGCTCCTGACGGCGGTGGTGTTGAGCATTAATGACTACTGAACTGCTCCAGAACACGGGCAGTTCGACCTTCATGTAGGGGTCCGTGAGCTTGGTGGCTTCTTGATCAACCGGGATGAGTACGCGTATACCGCAGATGGATCTGACGTGCCCGCATTGACTGGTCCAAGTTTAGAGTTAGTTTACGCAGCTTTGCTGTGCCCCGGATTCTTGTACCAGTTGAAACCGCAGTCGAAAAAGGACGTTCACGTGGACCGGGAGCGGCTACGAGTGGGACGCCTAAATCCGCGGTGCGGCCACCCGTGGTGAAGATGGGGGCCTTCACTCCTTGTTGGGCTGGAGGGTGCTCTAACTCCGCTGGCTCGTTCGCCCGCTTGGTGACTTATTGGTGACTCGTTTGTGCGCCGCGCGGAGAGCTACGCCGTAACTCTTTGATTTCTTGGCGCGCCCGGAGGGACTCGAACCCCCGACCACCTGGTTCGAAGTCACGGGGACGAATTCAACTATTCAACTAAAACAGTCACTTGCGACGCTTGCCGCATTCGCAAACACGACGTAACTCGCTGATTTCCTACGTAACCAAATTCCACTGTGGCACATATCTGGCACATCCGATCCCGTCGGAACGAATTGGCGGAATCGCTGTGCAAATCCAAGCCCTCACGGCCTCGCACGCAACAAGTATGCAGCTCCCCAGGGACTCACTTCGCTGCTGTAGCGGGCGTAGATGGCGGCTCTCATGGTGCGTTCTCCTCCCACTCGAATCGCGTCTTCAGCTTGTTTAGGTGGGTGTGGGAAAGCAGCCCTTCATGCTGCATGCGACCCACGACGATACCCGGGTGGATCCCCAACTCATCTGCGTAGGCTATGACGTTGCCTTTGTCGGCGCCAAGAAACTGCAGTCGGTTTGCCTGATGTGGGGGAATAAGCAAGTCAGCCGCGAACTGATTGGCTGCGACCTCCTCAGGACTTTCATCTCCACCGTCAAATTCGAGAAACACCATTCGTTTGCCGTGGTAGGCGACGTGGCACGCTTCGTGAAAAAAGGTAAACCAGAGGCGGTCGTTGTATTTTCCCAACAGACTCAGCTGGATGAGCGCCTTGTCTTTGGACAGCCATCGGGTAAGGCCGCTGACGCGTGCGCGCGGAATTGCTGGTATAAACGCAAGGGACACCCCGGCGTTAGCGCATAACTCAGTCATTCGAGGTTGGAATACCTCCGGTGGTTCGACGGTGAGTGCGCGAATTTCGCCCAGCGCCGCAATAAATCTGTCGCGGTTGTACGGGCGGCACTCCTGTTTTTGGGCCTCAAGTTCCCCAAGGCGCATCCATAGAGCAATTGCGGCGGGATCACATCTATCTGGCTGATGACGACGAAAATGTGCTTGTGGAGCTGTGTACACTTGGCGCCACTCATCGGGTGATGCGACCGCAAAGAACGCGAGAACTTCCCGCACGATCTGGGATCTGTCCCGGCTCCTGGACACGCCGCCATGTTTCCTTAGTTCTGGCAGCGGAAGCTCATCCAGCCAGTCAGCATACGCCTCCAGTTGGACGCCTTCTTGGCCACGGGCGAGGTACTCCCGGTAGGTCGCTTCGCGCTGGGTCCAAAATTGCGCCGGTGTGCCGAGGACCCGCTCGAACTGCAGCGCAGTCTCTGGCGTAATTGCGACCTTCCCATTGACGATGCCACTAATCGTTTTGATTGGTCGCCCCATGCGTTCTGCAAGCTCGCGCTGGTTCATCTCCCTCTCCTCAAGCACGTCGAGCAGTGTCGCGCCGGGGGGCGATACCTCGGTAGGTTGATAGCGTGGCTCGATGTCAGCCATGGTAATCCTCGATCTCCAATATTCGGATTCTCTTGATCCCTGACCAGTCAATGCCCCCGTCATCCTTGATGGGAAGCGGGTTGTGGGCCGGTTTGAGTATCAGTCGGTACGGCCCATCAAGCGAGACTGCGAACGTCCCAGCGCGACCTCCCCTCAACTCATGGCAACGGCCAGGAAGACTTCTCATGTCTTCGAGGCACGTAGCGGCGGCGAGATCATCGAGTCGTCGGCCAAGGCGCTTAGCGCGATTCTCGCCGAAGGCCGCGCGGCGTTTTCGCGCGTCCGAGCAGGATTCAGCCAGTTTTCCATCCTTAAAAAGGACTTCCATTCCCCATCGGTTCCGGGGTAATATTTCGTTAACGGAAGAGGTTAACGTATTTTATCGCTGAATTCCAGCCGGAGGTTAATATGTCTGAATCTACGTCACATCGACGGGCAAAGGCCAAGGCGGCCGGGAAGTTGGGCCAGACCGAGGTGCCCCTGCCGGGCGGTCGGCGCCTCGATGCGGAGAATCGCGGCCGAGCTACCGAGGTGGAGCGGAGCGGCAGTCGAGCAGGCCTTGGCCTCGCTGCCCGTCGCCTGAGGTCGAGTCGGAAGCCCCAGAAGGTGCTCCAGGTGCCACAGAAGGACATGGACGCGGCGGCCGAGGCCATGCGAAATGCTGATATTGGCGGGACGGTCAAGAACATGTCAGGGAGCAAGCGGCGCACGGTAAGGAAGCCGAAGTGAGCCCAGCTGCGGCAGAGTTGTCGCATGTAAGTCTAGAGAGCCCCGCCTGGGAGCACTTGGGCGGGGCTTCAATTGAACGAACGCCGAAGGATCGAAAGGAACTGACCGATGGTCGATGTAGCCCCGACGACGGAATGCGACAGCACGAGTATTGAACAGCACAAAGCCGGCATTCGGGACCTTGTCGAAGATGCAAGGCTCCTGTGGAAACACGGCAGAAAGTTTGGTGCCTTCGTGCTGGTGCTGGTATGCGTCGCAGGAACCGCCAGAAAACGGTACCCAAGGAAGGCCGGATTTAGCGACAACGCGTCATTCAAACGGTTTGTATTGGACGAGATGGCCACGATTACTGGCGGCCCTAAGTACAATGTTGCCTTCCCCTTTCAGGGGCAGGATGTATGCCCGCTCGAAGACATCCTTTACGAGCAACTGCGCTGCCATGTTCTTCACGAGGGCAGCATGCCAGGTTCGATCTATTTCACTCAGACGATTTACGAAGATGGAAAGTCGCTTAGTGTTTTGAAGTTGACCGATCCACTTGGGTTTCCGGAGCAGTGGGTTTCGAATATGGTGGTAGCAGTCTGTTTGGCGCCAGAAAACAAGGAATCGTTCGGACTGCCCTTTCCCTAAGGCCATTAGCAGGATCTGCCTAAATGGCTTGGCGGGCTCCGTCGACGTCAGACATATAGTGCGCTCCACGTAGTGCGCCTTCGGTCCGACTACATGCTTCCTGGTCTCGCGTTCGCAGTGTAACGAAGGCTAAGTCTTTGAATCATTGGCGCGCCCGACGGGACTCGAGTTTCCGACCACCTGATTCGAAGTCACACGGACTAATTCAACTTTTCAGTTAGAACAGTCACTTGCAACGCTTACCGCATCCGCAAACCCGACCTAACTCGCTGATCTCCTGTTTCAGCAAACGTCACAGTGGCACAAATTTGGCACACATGGATATCGATCAACGAATACGCATCGACATTGTCAGATTTTATCGGGCTCAAATGTCTCAGATCGGCCGCTCATCGCTACCAACACAATCGGATTGGCGACGCCAGATCCGAAGCAGCGCTGACTCAGGTGAACGGATTGAATGACGTGGATCGCTATCACGTCATCATTTCTTTGCAACCTGAAAAGTGTTGAAGCAACCTTCTTCCGGACAGTCATACATCAACAACGTGGGAGTTTTTCTCGCACTATATCGCAGCACGTAATCCACGTGATGCTTCGGACACTGCATGATTGTGTCTCGATTATATTTGGGACCGTACGGATTCCAGGACTTGGTCCTTTTTACTAATGCGGCATTTCGCCTGGCTCGTTCGCGAGTAAGTTCACTTAATTCAAAGGTGATCATTGATTGTTCCAGCTTGAGTTGCCGGCTAATGTACGCAGTCGTACCGAGGAATCATACATCTGATGCCGACATAGTGAATGCGAAGATATAGGAAGCTTTTCGGCGGCGGGCGTAGATTTCACCTGCCAGTTTACGGATCCCATTGAGGTTGACATCAAACGTCTCGAGAAACCCTACCTCGTCTGCCTTCGCATTCGCATCGATTTTCATGAGCGCCTCATCTTCAATAAAAAACGCAATCTCAAACGTTTGGTCATAACCCCAGAAACGCACACCATGCACCGACTCGTCATAGTTGCGGCTCGGATTGGGGAAGCTCAGCGCCATGCTCTCAGCATTATCACAGAAGGTGTGTGCGCAAGGCGCAGGGTGCTGTGTTAGCCATGGAACTACTCCAATGTCGTAGGAAGAGTTCCTGCAACTGATTGAACGACCTTCTCATCACTATGTTCTTATCGCCTCGTCCTGGTTAGCGGCCTTGTCGCACACTGAATTACCGCTCACGGACGTGTAGCGGCCATACGTATATTCTACTTTCTTTGTGAGAAACGTTCTGTGCGCCAACGTACATAACTCCGGATCAACTACTTCCGAGTTGGCGCCGTATCCGTAGGAGATTGCCGTACGGCCTAACGAACTTCCATTGCTGCTGCTTGCCGCGTATCGATCCACTCTAACCAGCGTTCTTAGATGGTCGAATGGTTCGGCTAGCGCTAGACACGTTGGCAAATCGTTTTGTCAACTGAGGAAGCTGTCGTGCTGGCGTTTTATGATCCCATTGCGCGGGCAAGAAGCTGCACGGAGGCGACGTCGATCCAGAATCTCGATCCGCCCACGACGATAGCCGATCATACTCTGCTTTAGAAAGGCGCTTGCGGACGCGGTAACACTGCTTCGCCGTTCTCCCAGCATGCGGGCGATCGACTCTTGTGTCGCGTGGAGTTCCCGCGACCCCGCACGATCCTGCGTCAACAGCAACCACCTGGCGAGACGCGCGTCGATGCTGTGGAATCGACTGCAGACGCCCGACTGCGCAATCTGTGTGACCAACGCGTGGAATGACTTGTGCAGCAGGTTCCTCACCGAGGGTCGGAGTCCGGGATGCTTTCGTGGATTGCGCATTAGTGTGAGCGGGTTTGCATGGGTGCCCGGCGGATAGGGCAGGGCGACTGTCGAAGGTCATTGCCTATGTACGCTGACGCACAGACGACAACCGCGTCGTCTTGATAGAAGTAGTAGTTCGATCGGGGATGTCTCGGTCGGTGCGGAGAAGGATATTGAGATGACAGAAAGTAAACGACCGTGGTCACCACCACAGATTATCTGGAGTGCGCTCATAGCAACCGTCGTCTGGAGCGCAATCGGCTTTAGCTGGTTCGG
>JAACFO010000213.1 GCA_009937425.1 Gammaproteobacteria bacterium | reverse complement strand
TGGTGCTCGCGCAGCTGCTATTCTTGGAATCTGAGAACCCTGACAAGGATATTCACCTGTATATCAACTCCCCGGGCGGCATGGTGAGCTCGGGATTGGCAATATATGACACCATGCAGTTTATCAAGCCTGACGTGAGCACCCTTTGCGTTGGCCAGGCGGCCAGCATGGGGGCTCTTTTGCTGGCAGGTGGCGCCAAGGGCAAGCGCTACTGCCTTCCGCACTCCCGGGTCATGATTCATCAGCCCCTGGGTGGCTTTCAGGGCCAGGCTTCGGATATCGATATCCATGCGCAGGAGATCCTGCGCACCCGGGAGCGGCTCAACGACATACTGTCGTTGCACACCGGGCAGCCATTGGACCGGGTCAAGAACGACACGGACCGCGACAATTTCATGAGCGGCACCGAGGCCGCGGAATACGGCATCATCGACGAGGTGCTGGAAACTCGCAAATCCGTGGCAAATGCATGAGTTCGGGTCCGGATCTGAAGAGGTAGGTCCATGAGCAACGATAAGCAGGGCAAGGGCGGCGATGGCGATCGGCTGCTGTACTGCTCGTTCTGCGGCAAGAGCCAGCACGAGGTGCGAAAGCTCATCGCGGGACCGTCTGTGTTTATCTGCGACGAGTGCGTCGATCTCTGCAACGACATCATCCGTGAGGAGATTCAGGAGAAGTCAGGCGCAGGCACCGGCAGCAAGCTTCCCACACCTCACGAAATAAGTCAGATTCTCAACGACTATGTGGTCGGCCAGTATCACGCCAAGAAAGTCCTGTCGGTGGCTGTCTACAACCACTACAAGCGGCTCGATTCCGGCATCAAGGTGGACGAAGTGGAGCTTTCGAAGAGCAACGTGCTGCTCATCGGGCCCACCGGCTGCGGCAAGACCCTGCTAGCCGAGACCCTGGCGCGGCTTCTCAACGTGCCATTCACCATCGCCGATGCGACCACGCTTACCGAGGCCGGATACGTCGGTGAGGATGTGGAGAACATTATCCAGAAGCTGCTGCAGAAGTGTGATTACGACGTAGAGAAGGCCCAGACGGGCATCGTTTATATCGACGAGATCGATAAGATTTCGCGCAAATCCGATAATCCTTCAATTACCCGTGATGTGTCGGGGGAGGGCGTTCAGCAGGCCCTTCTGAAGCTTATCGAGGGCACCATTGCATCGGTGCCGCCTCAGGGTGGCCGCAAGCATCCTCAGCAGGAATTTCTGCAGGTAAACACCTCGAATATTCTCTTCATCTGCGGCGGCGCCTTCGATGGTCTGGTGAAAATCATCGAGAATCGGTCCTCCAAGAAGGGCGGGATCGGCTTTGGGGCCGACGTCAAGAGCAAGGACGATGCCAAGCAGATAGGTGAGGTCTTGCGGGACGTGGAGCCTGAGGACCTCATTCATTACGGCCTGATCCCGGAATTCGTGGGACGCCTGCCGATTCTGGCGACCCTGGATGAATTGGACGAAGAGCAGCTGGTGCAGATTCTCACCGAGCCCAAGAATGCCTTGAGCAAGCAATATAAACGCCTGTTCGAGATGGAGGGCAGCGAGATCGAATTTCGAGACGACGCGCTGCGTGCGGTTGCCCGCAAGGCCATGGATCGCAAGACCGGGGCCCGGGGGCTGCGTTCCATCGTCGAGCACGTACTCCTGGACACCATGTACGATCTGCCCTCCTTCGACAACGTTGCCAAGGTCGTCGTCGATGCCGGTGTCATCACCGGCGAATCGGAGCCGCTGATCATTTTCGAAGGCGATAAACAGCGGGCCGTATCGGATTGATGCGCACGAGGGGCCTGTCCCCCTGAATAACTCGCCCGGTTTCGCCTTATGTGACGGGCAGCACACTTGGCCGCCCCGGTCTCCTATAATCTTCGGGCCAACCTTGATTTCCTGGCCACAGACCACCACATACAGGGCTTTAACGATGCTTTGGCGGCTAGCCGGGTGTATTGTTGTGCTTGTTTGCCCAGTGGCCACTGCCCCCCGCTATCACCCAGCCGAAGCGACCAGGGAGAGATAGGATCATGATGCCAGTACTTCCGCTGCGGGATGTCGTCGTATACCCGCACATGGTGATTCCGCTGTTCGTAGGCCGGGAGAAGTCGATTCAGGCCCTGGAACGGGCCATGGGCGCCGACAAGAAGATTTTCCTGGTGGCGCAGAAAGACGCCGGCCAGGACGACCCGAGCCCCGACGACATCTACCGCATCGGCACCATCTCGACGATTCTGCAGCTGCTGAAACTTCCCGATGGCACGGTCAAGGTGCTGGTGGAGGGTGGAGAGCGCGCCAGGGTCGAGGCATTCGTCGAAGGCGACGAGTTTGTTGGTGCCGAGCTCACGGTGCTCGATGCGCCGGAGGAAGAGGGCGACGAGCGCGAGCTGGAGGTGCTGACCCGTTCGGTGCTCGCGCAGTTCGAGCAGTACGTCAAGCTCAACAAGAAAGTGCCGCCGGAGATACTCGCGTCCTTGACCAGCATCGATGATCCCGGCCGGCTTGCCGACACCATCGCCGCGCATCTGTCGGTCAAGATCGATCAGAAGCAGACGATTCTGGAAATCGAATCCCGGCGTGAAAGACTCGAGCACATGATCGCGCGGCTCGAGGAAGAGATCGATCTCCTGCAGGTGGAGAAGCGTATTCGCGGGCGGGTTAAGCGCCAGATGGAAAAAAGCCAGCGCGAGTATTATTTGAACGAGCAGATGAAGGCCATCCAGAAGGAACTGGGTGACATGGACGACGCGCCTAACGAGCTCGAGGATCTCGCGCGCAAGATCGAAGAGGCGGGCATGCCCAAAGAGGCCCGCGAGAAAGCGACCTCCGAGCTGAACAAGCTCAAGATGATGTCGCCCATGTCAGCCGAAGCCACGGTGGTGCGTAACTACGTGGATTGGCTGGTTAGCGTGCCCTGGAAGAAACGTTCCAAGATTCGAAACAATCTGGCCGAAGCAGAAGCCGTACTCGAGGCCGATCACTATGGACTCGAGAAGGTCAAGGAACGCATCGTCGAGTATCTCGCCGTGCAGCAGCGGGTGAAAAAACTCAAGGGCCCCATTCTTTGCCTGGTCGGTCCTCCCGGCGTTGGTAAGACATCGCTCGGCCAATCCATCGCACGCGCGACGAACCGAAAGTTTTCGCGCATGTCCCTGGGCGGTGTGCGCGACGAGGCCGAGATCCGCGGTCATCGGCGTACTTACATCGGTGCGCTTCCCGGCAAGATAATTCAGAACCTCTCCAAGGTGGGTACGCGTAACCCGCTGTTTCTGCTCGATGAAGTCGACAAGATGTCCATGGATTTTCGTGGCGATCCCTCTTCGGCGCTGCTCGAAGTGCTGGATCCTGAGCAGAACCACACGTTCAACGATCACTACCTGGAGGTAGATTACGATTTGTCGAATGTCATGTTCGTCGCGACGGCGAACACCATGAACATCCCCGGTCCGCTGCTCGATCGCATGGAGGTGATTCGTCTCTCGGGTTATACCGAAGATGAGAAGATAAACATCGCCATGCGCTACTTGATGCCGAAGCAGATGAAAAATCACGGCCTCGAAGAGGACGAGATGGGAATTTCCGAGGCGACAATCCGGGACATCGTGCGCTTCTATACCCGTGAGGCGGGCGTGCGCAACGTGGAGCGCGAGATCGCGAAGATTTGTCGCAAGGTGGTGAAGCAGAAGGTCTCGAAAAAGGCCGAGGGTAAGGTGCGTATCACGCCTCGCAATCTGCAGAAGTATCTTGGCGTCAAGCGGTTCCGCTTCGGGCGTAAGGAAGAAGAGGACCGCATTGGCCAGGTTACCGGTCTTGCATGGACCGAGGTCGGTGGTGATTTACTCACCATCGAAGCGGCGGTGATGCCCGGCAAGGGCAAGCCGAGCTATACGGGCCAGCTTGGCGACGTCATGCAGGAATCCATCCAGGCGGCGATGACGGTCGTGCGCAGCCGGGTCGATGCTCTGGGCATTGACGCGAAGTTTTACCAGAAAACCGACGTGCATATTCACGTTCCCGAGGGAGCGACACCGAAGGACGGGCCCAGTGCCGGTGTTGGAATGTGCACGGCACTGGTGTCTGCATTGACGCGCATTCCCGTGCGTTCGAATGTGGCCATGACCGGCGAGATCACGCTTCGCGGCGAGGTGTTGCCGATTGGCGGGCTCAAGGAAAAGCTGCTTGCGGCACTCCGGGGCGGCATCGAGACGGTGTTGATACCGGATGAAAATCGCCGCGAGCTTACCGAGATTCCGGCGAACATCCTGCAACATCTGGATGTGAAGCCGGTTAAGTGGATCGACGAAGTATTTGAGGTCGCGCTTCAGCATATGCCAAAGGTGACGCCGGATCGGGAAGAACCCCCCGAGGTGGCCGAGGGTGAGGCATCTGCCGGAGATGAAGAAGGACAAAAGCCTCTGAGGACCCATTGAGCGATTGCGGGGACGATGCGTTCATGCGAATCTAGCAGCATCGAAGCCCTGGGAGGGGTTGCTTGGAAGTGCTTTTGCCGGTTGAATTATACTGGACGCGGTCTTAACGAGAATCCGGAGCCTGGCCTACGGCTCCGGTTTTTTTTAACCTGCGCTTGCGTAACTGAGGGGAAGGTTAATGAATAAAGCAGAGTTGATTGATGCGGTCGCCGATGCCGCTGACATTTCTAAAGCCGCTGCCGCGCGCTCCGTGGATACGGTGCTCGACGTCATCACCAATTCGTTGAAGAGCGGAAATGCCGTGACGTTGGTTGGATTCGGTACATTCAATACACGCAGGCGAGAGGCCCGAACCGGTCGCAACCCCCGTACCGGCGAACCGATTCAAATCAAGGCATCGAACCTGGCGGTGTTCAAAGCTGGAAAAGGCCTGAAGGACGCCCTAAACTAGCCGGCTTCCTTCGGGTGCTTAGCTCAGCTGGGAGAGCGTCGCCCTTACAAGGCGAAGGTCGGGGGTTCGAACCCCTCAGCACCCACCAGTAAGCAGTCGGAGTGGTAGTTCAGTTGGTTAGAATACCGGCCTGTCACGCCGGTGGTCGCGGGTTCGAGTCCCGTCCACTCCGCCATCTATGGTAAACACGCGCCCCGTTCGGGCGCGTCTTTATTTGAAGCGCGTTACACCGGGTTTTTCGCGAGGAATTGATTAGCCATGCTGATGCAGAGTATCCGCGACCGCGCGACGGGATGGATTGCGTGGGTTATCGTCATCCTCATCAGCATTCCGTTTGCGCTCTGGGGCATCAATGAGTATTTGTCGCCCACTTCCAATGTCGCGGTCGCCGTGGTCAATGGTACCGACGTCAGCATCAACGAATTTCAGCGCACCTACCAACGCCAGCGGACCCAGCTGCAGTCTCTGCTGGGCGGCAATTTCGATGTCAATCAACTGGACGAGGACAGACTTCGCGAAGAGGCTCTACGCCAGCTGATCAACGACGAAGTCGTGCTACAGGAGGCCATCGCCAACGGCATGCGAATCGGCGACCAGCAGTTGGCTCACGCCATCCAGGGCCAGGAATTATTTCAACGCGACGGTATCTTCTCCGAGGAGATTTACCAGCTGTGGCTGCGTAACCAGGGCTATTCGCCGGGTGGCTTCGAGGCGGATCTGAAGCGTTCCATGCTGGCCGAGCAACTGGTCGCCGGCATCGCTGCATCGGCCATCGTCACCAAACACGACCTCGATAACGCCGTGCGACTGCAGGGCCAGAAGCGCACCCTGGAGACA
>JAACFO010000070.1 GCA_009937425.1 Gammaproteobacteria bacterium | reverse complement strand
GCGGTCCTCGGATTACCATATACCCATGACGCTTCCCCTGAACGTCGACGAAACCCACGCCCTGCTGACAGCAGGCGATTACGTGGCCGATCGCAGTCTCGCCACGGCGGTTTTTCTCTCCCTCAAACTGCAGCGTCCGCTGTTCCTCGAAGGCGAAGCCGGTGTCGGTAAGACCGAGATCGCCAAGGTGCTGGCGACGACCCTGGGTCGGCGTCTGCTGCGCCTGCAGTGCTACGAGGGATTGGACGTGGCATCGGCGGTATACGAGTGGAACTACTCCCGGCAGATGATCGAGATCCGTCTCGCGGAAGCCGACGGCAGCATCAGCCGCGAGCGGCTCGGCGATGATGTGTTCTCACGGCGCTTTCTCATCGAAAGGCCATTACTGCAGGCTTTACAGCCCCACGATGAAGGCCCACCGGTACTGCTCATCGACGAGTTGGATCGTGCCGACGAGCCTTTCGAGGCCTATTTGCTGGAGCTGTTGTCGGACTATCAGATCACCATCCCCGAAATCGGTCCGATCCGGGCCGAGCAGCCGCCGCTGGTGGTCATCACCTCGAATCGCACCCGGGAAATTCACGATGCGCTCAAGCGGCGCTGTTTTTATTACTGGGTGGACTATCCAAGCGCCGAGCGCGAGCTCGAGATTCTTTCGCTCAAGGCGCCCGGTGCCGACGCGCAGCTCAGCCGCCAGGTGGTCGCCTTCGTTCAGAGCCTGCGCAAAATGGATCTCTTCAAGCTGCCGGGAATCGCCGAGACCATCGATTGGGCGCAGGCACTGACTCAGCTGGATGTTCTCGAGCTGGACGCGGGTGTTATCAATGACACCGTGGGTGCGTTACTGAAGTATCAGGATGACATCGCCAAGGTGCAGGGCAGCGAGGCAGCACGGATACTGGATGAAATAAAAACTGCCTTGGAATCAGGCCGTATTGGTGGATGATGGCGGGGGACGCCGGTGGACTCACGGCCCGGAGTACGGGGTGCCTATGACAGCTTCCGGCGACTCGAGGTCTGAAAGCGGGCACTTGCTCGCGAACATCATGCACTTCGGGCGGGTATTGCGCGCCGCCGGCCTGCCCATCGGTCCCGCCAGGGTGCTCGACGCGGTGAACGCCGTGCGCGCCGTGGGCATTGCCGATCGGGATGATTTCTACTGGACGCTGCACGCCGTATTCGTCAATCGATCCCCCCATCGTGAGCTCTTCGACCAGGCATTCCACGTTTTCTGGCGCAATCCGCGCCTGTTGGAGCGCATGATGTCGATGGTTCTGCCGAGTTTCGATTACCCGCAGGAAAATTCCCAGCCCGCGCTGCGCCGTCGCCTGGGAGACGCGCTTCAAGGCGGTCCAGCGTTCGCTGCCGGCGAGCAGCCACCGGCCACGGAGGTCGAGCTGGACGCGGCTCTCAGCTGGTCGGCCCGCGAGGTGTTGCAAAACAAGGACTTCGAGCAAATGAGCAGCGACGAGGTGGCCCGCGCGAAGTCCGCCGTCGCGGGCATGCGCCTGCTGCTCGCCCCGGTGCAGACCCGCCGTTACCGGCGCCACCGGCTGGGCGCCAGGGTCGATATGCGCGCCAGTCTGCGCGCTGCCCTGCGCTCCGGTCCCGGCATCATTCCCCTGGAGCGGCGCCGCCGGCACCGGCGGCCACCACCGCTGGTGATTCTGTGTGACATCTCCGGATCCATGAGCCGGTATTCTCGCATGTTGCTGCATCTTGCCCACACGTTAGGCGCAAATCGCGACAGGGTTACGTCATTTGTCTTCGCCACCCGGCTCACCAACGTGACTCGCCATCTGCGGGAAAAGGACGTGGACGTGGCCTTGGAACGGATTTCGGATGCGGTCTCCGACTGGAGCGGAGGCACCCGAATCGGTAGTTGCCTGGGTGAATTCAACCGTTTGTGGTCGCGCCGGGTGCTCGCCCAGGGGGCCGTGATACTGCTGATCACCGATGGACTGGACAGGGATGCAGGGGAGGGCCTGGGTAACCAGGTGGAGCGCCTGCACAAGTCCTGCCGGCGCTTGATATGGTTAAATCCGTTGTTGCGGTACGAAGAGTTCGAACCCCGATCCATGGGTATGCGGGCCATTCTTCCCCACGTGGACGATTTCCGCAGCGTCCACAACTTGAGCAGCCTGGAGGATCTCGGCGAGCTTCTGTCCCATGCCGGCCCACGTCACGAGGAGGGGGTATCTCAATGGCTGATCCGCAGACGTTGAACACGTATGTCACCGAGGTGCTGGAGACCGCCGCCCAGTGGCGGGCCGCCGGTCGGCGTGTCGCCATTGCCACCGTGGTCGACACCTGGGGCTCGTCGCCGCGACCGGTGGGCAGTCAACTGTTGGTGGACGAACAAGGTGCGTTTCTCGGCTCGGTATCCGGCGGATGCATCGAGGGTGCCGTCATCAGTGAAGCGCTGGAGGTCATCGCCAGCGGTTCGCCGCGGCTTCTGGACTTCGGCGTCAGCAACGAACTGGCCTGGGAGGTGGGTTTGAGCTGCGGGGGCAAGGTGACTGTGTACGTGGAAGCGCTGGAGCCATGAAAGCCGCTGTCTTCGAGCAACTGTTGGCGGCCCGCGCCGATAAGCGCCCGGTGGTCCTGGCAACGGAGCTGGAATCCGGAAACCAGGCGCTGGTGTTCGCCGCAGACGATGGCGGCAGCGCCATGAGCGCCGAAGTCGTGGGCGCCGCCCGCGACGCATTGCGTTCGGGACGCAGCGCTATCGTCGATGGAGCGCAAGCGGGCAAGACATTCCTGCACGTATTCAATCCGCCGTTGCGCCTGTACATCATCGGCGCGGTGCACATCGCCCAGGCATTGGCGCCCATGGCGGCAATGCTCGGCTACGTTGTAACCCTGATCGACCCCCGCGGTGCCTTCGCTTCAACCCAGCGTTTCGCCGGGCTTCGCGTGCTCGGCGCCTGGCCCGACGAGGGGCTGGCCGGCGAGAATCTGGACGCGGGCTGTGCGGTGGTGACTTTGACCCACGATCCCAAGTTGGACGACCCCGCCCTGGCGGCGGCTTTGCGTTCCGATGCTTTTTACATCGGTTGCCTCGGTAGCCGCCGCACCCATGCTAAACGCCTGGATCGACTGAGCGACGCGGGCTTCGACGCCCTGTGCCTGGAGCGACTCCACGGGCCCGTGGGGCTGGACATCGGCGCCAGCTCGCCGGCGGAGATTGCCACCTCGATCCTCGCCCAGATGACGCAAACCCTGCGTCGAGGACAACGCGGGTGAAGTTCGGCTCCGTGGCGGTGGATGAATGTGCCGGGGCAATTCTGGCCCACGGTCTGCGGCTGGCTGACGGTGTGTTCAAGAAAGGCCGTATCCTCAGCGCCGGGGATATCGCGGTGCTGCGCGGCGCCGGTTACGCCCACGTGGTGGTGGCGAGGCTGGAAGCGGGGGACGTGACCGAGGACCAAGCCGCGGCCGCCCTGGCGGCGGCGCTGGCCGGTGACGGCGTCACAGTGGCTGAGCCCTTTACCGGGCGCTGTAATTTGTTCGCGCAGCGCGGCGGACTTCTAATCGCGGATGCTCGACGACTGGATTCCATGAACCGGGTGGACGAGGCCATGACGGTCGCCACCCTGGCGCCGTATACGCGGGTGGCGCGAGGCCAGCTTCTTGCCACCATCAAGATCATTCCCTTCGCGGTGCCACAGGAGCATTTGCGCCACGCCGAGAGCAGCCTGCAATCGAGGCAGGCGGCGGTGCGCGTGGCGGCCTTCCGATCCCTGGACGTGGCGCTGGTGCAAACGCAACTGCCGGGTACCAGGGATGCGGTGCTCGACAAGACAGCGAAGGTCATCGGCCAGCGTCTGAAGGCGTTGGGTAGTCGCCTTACATGGGAGCAGCGCTGCAAGCACAGTGAGGAAGCACTCACCAGGACGCTCAGCGAGTTGCTGGCCGCCGATGCGAAGATGGTGCTCATCGTTGGCGCATCCGCCATCGTCGATCGCCGCGATGTGGTACCGGCGGCTGTCGCCGGAGTCGGCGGCCGTCTGGATCACTTCGGCATGCCGGTGGACCCGGGCAATTTGCTGCTTCTGGCCCATCGTGGCGACACACCGGTGCTGGGTCTGCCTGGCTGTGCGCGCTCGCCGAAGTTCAATGGCTTCGACCAGGTGCTGGAGCGCCTGCTGGCGGGTCTGGCCGTCGGTTCCGCGGACATCATGGGCATGGGTGTTGGTGGGCTGCTGAAAGAGACCCATGAACGTGCGCAACCACGGGGCTCGGCGTCGTCCCGGAAGCTTTCCACACCGGCCGTGCCTCGCATTGCGGCGCTGGTGCTGGCGGCCGGGCAGTCCCGGCGCATGGGTAGTCGCAACAAGTTGCTCGCAAGAATCGATGGGGTACCCATGGTGGCGCGGGTCGTGGACGCGGCGCTTGCCGGCGTGAACGGCGGTGTGTACGTGGTCACGGGACACGAGCACGAGCAGGTGGTCCGTGTTCTCGCCGGGCGCGACGTGCACTTCGTGCACAATCCCCGCTACGCCGATGGTCTCAGCACTTCTTTGGCCAGCGGTCTGGCGGAGCTCGGTGAAGACGTGGACGGGGCGCTGATTTGCCTTGGCGACATGCCCAGGGTAACGCACGACCATATAAAGAAGCTCGTCGAGGCTTTTGATCCCCTGGAGGGCCGGGCCATTTGTGTGCCCCTGTGGGCCGGTAAACGCGGCCACCCGGTATTGTGGGCGCGCCGTTTTTTTGCCGAGATGAGCGACATCAAGGGAGATGTGGGTGCCCGGCATCTGCTGGGGGAGTACGCCGAGCTGCTGGCAGAAATTCCCGTGGACGACGATGGCGTGCTTCTCGACGTGGACTCTCCGGCCGCGCTACGCGCAATTCGGGCCGCGGATTGAAACCGCCGCCCGTTGCAAAATCAGACGCTAAACCGGCGACCGAAGCGCGGGCCGAAGCAGGGGGTGAAGAGCCCGCCGAGCTCTATCATGCGGCCATCATGGAGGCGGCGCGCCGCTGCCCTGGCCGATGGCTTCACCGATGGCTTCACCGATGGCAGCATCGGTTGGCAGGACCTGGAGGTATTTGCTCCGGTTGCCCGTCACCGCAGCCGGCATCGCTGCGTGACCCTCGCCTTCGAGGCGCTTGCTTGCGCCATGGCGCAGGCGGGGACGGGCGGTTGACGCGCCGGCGTCCCTGACTCAGCCACCGGGCCCCTTGATGACCGTTGGCGGCATTCCTTCGATGCTCTCGATATACATGGAAACCAGCCGGCCGTCCCGATCCCGATTTTCCAACTTAACCGGCAGAAAGCCCAAAGCCGATGCGCACCACAGGGTCGCCTCCCCGTAGTCCGGGTGGCGAATGCGTCGAATCTTGAGTGTTTTCAGCGTGCCCAGCGCCGTTTCCAGGGTCTCCGTTCCGGCCTCGCGCATGTCGTAGACTTTGAGCCGTCCGCCGTCGGCGATGGTGTATTTCATGCCGCGTTTGCCGTCGGCGAGGTCGCGCATCAACGCCAGCAGATAGTTGAGCTTGTCCAGGGTCCCCGGCGGCACGGACATACGCCAGGTGTGCTCCTTGGCGGTATTGAGCGCGACGCCGTTTTCCCAGTCGAAGACGACTTGCACGTTCCGGGTGGCGTTCTTGGCGTAGCGATCGTAGTGGTAAACCAGGGGTCGAAATGATTGCCCGAAGACTTCCGACTCACTGCGCTCGATGATGTAAACGTCGCGGATAAGCGCACCGGCACCGGCGGTTTCGCTGCGCGATTCCCACAGAAACTGCTCCTTTTCCAGGGGTACCAGCCGCCACTCGCTTCTGCCGACCGTGGTGCCGAAGGCCTTGAGCACGAAGCTGGCCACGAACCGATCCATGCGCACCGGCGCGGCCGCACAGATCGCGCACGGGAGTATCAGCAGCAAAGCAATGGCAGCACGAGTCACATCATTCAGTAGAGCACGAATCCCATAGGCATGCGCGTCAGACTGGATCTCCTTCCCGGTAGTAGCTTTAGCGCATGTATCACTTCAGTACCGTGATCTGTGCCGACTTCGAGACCATGTGCTTGTGTTAATATTCCCGGCCTTGTTTCAAGCCCGTAGCCTTGATTGTGCGCGCTTGCGAACGCCGGCAATCTGGGGAGGGCTGACCGGGCGTGGTGAGACAGCTTTACAGCGCCATTCACTACCTGGCATTGCCGTACATTTTTCTGCGCCTGGCGTGGCGCGGGCACCGGGATCCGGGGTACTGGGAGCGCTGGGGTGAACGCTTCGGACGTATTCCGCCCCTGTCGGGAGATCAACAAACCCTGTGGGTTCATGCGGTGTCCGTGGGCGAGGTCCAGGCTGCGGTGCCGCTGGTGCGGGCGTTGCTCGCCGGCGGCCGGGATCTGCGCATCGTCGTGACCACGACAACCCCCACCGGTCATGAGCGTGTCCAGCAGGCGTTGGGCAACAGCGTTGTGCACCGCTACGCCCCCTACGACCTGCCGGGGGCCGTACGCCGCTTCCTGGAACGGGTGCGTCCGCAACTCGTGATCATCATGGAAACCGAGCTGTGGCCGAATATCCTGCATCAATGCTCCCGCCGGCGCATCCCGGTGCTGCTTGCCAATGCGCGCCTCTCGGAGCAGTCTGCCGCCAGTTACCGGCGGGTGGCCACCACCGCCGGCAAAATGCTCGCCAGCATCAGCTGCATTGCGGCGCAAACGCGCCAGGATGCTGCGCGCTTGATATCGCTGGGGGCCAGGGCGGATCGGGTTCGAGTAACCGGTAACACCAAATTCGACGTGCGGCTTCCCGCCAGTCTTTCCGAAGAGGCTCAAGTTTTGAGACGCTGCTTCGGCGTGGATCGAGGAGTCTGGATCGCGGCGAGCACCCACGACGGCGAAGAGCAGCAGGTGCTGCAGGCCTTCGAGCAGGTACGCAAAGCCCTGCCGGACAGCCTGCTCGTTCTCGTGCCCCGGCATCCGACGCGGGCCGTGTCGGTGGCGGCACTTGTCAGGAAATTCGGGCATGTTACCGCGATGCGATCGGAATCCCCCGTTTCCTGCGCGGATGCGAGTGTATTTATCGGGGACACCATGGGTGAGCTGCCGCTGTTCTACGCGGCCTCCGATGTGGCGTTCGTGGGCGGTAGCCTGGTGCGAGAGGGTGGTCACAACATGCTCGAGCCGGCGGCTCTCGGAATTCCGGTGGTATTCGGGCCGTATGTGCACGATGTGGCGGAAATCAGCGACAGGCTCTTGGAAGTGGGAGCCGGCAGGCGGGTCAACGATAAGGATGAACTCGCAACAGCAGTGGTCGAGTACATGCATGATGCTAACCTTCGTCATGTGGCCGGCCAGCGGGGAAGTGAGTTCGTGAAAGAAAATCGGGGCGCGCTCGACCTGGTGATGGAACTGGTGGACGGGATCATAGCGCCGACTAAGTCTGCGGCGTCTGCCGGAGGACCCTCGTGAGTCAGAACGGGAGCCACGCCAGGTTGCGGCGGATTCTGATTATTGCCGATGATGCGCAACGTGGGCAGCGGCTGATGGGTTTGCTCCAGTCCGAAGGGCTGGAACCCGTGATGGCCGGACCGGACCCGGCCAATCCCACCAACGTGGCCAACCTGGCCAACCTGGCGATACTCGAGGGTGAGTTCGCGGTTGTCGTGGTGGACGAACGCTGTCTGGAATCCTCCGCTGGAGAAATCGTCAAGACTCTGCGGGAGAACGATCCGGAGCTGCGTATCGTGGTGGACACGGGCAACGGTTTTCCCGGCGTCACCTCACAATCCAGTGTGCTCGACGATTGCGCGCCGTTGATGAGGGCGGCGGATTCTCTGGAATTACTGATATGCGTTCAGCGATCGGTGCGGGCGCGCTACGAGGAGCGCCTGCAACGAGTCGAGGAGCAGTTGGCGCATATCAACGCGTCCAGTAGCGATGGAATCTTGATAATCGACCCGTTGCGCGAGCGCATCGTGAGCGCCAATCCGCGGGTCGGGCGGCTTTTGGAATACGCGCCGGGTGAGCTTTTTCAGCTGCCCGCGGCGCGGGTGTTGCCGGATGCCATGGCCGGATTGCGTCGCTTGGTAAGCGCCAAGCGCGTCGCCGGCCGCGCCTATACGCTGGAACTCCATTGCCGCACCAGGGACGGTGCCGAGGTGCCCGTGGAGATGGCCGCGTCGGTGCTGAAAACCAGCAGCCAGCCACTCATCGTCGTACTGCTGCGCGACTTGAGAGACACTCGGCATGCGCAACAGGCGTTGACCGAAAGCGAGGAACGACTGCGCGCCGTGTTCGACCACTCGCCGATCACCATCGATCTCAAGGACAAACACGGAAAATACCTTCTGGTCAACAGAAACTACGCCGCGCAACATGGCGAGGCCGTGGAAACTGTATCCGGTTCCCACACATCGGACATGTATCCGGTGGAGGCCGCTAAAGCGATCCGCGCCCACGAGATGGCGGTGCTCGATTGGGGCAAAGCCATCGAGCGAGAATACCGCATAAAACGCAACGGTACGGAACGCACGCAGCTGGTGGTGAAGTTTCCGATTCGCGACGCGGAAGGCGAAATTTCCGGCATCGGCGGCATTGGAACCGATATCACCGAACGAAAACGCGCCGAGGCCGAATTGGCGCTCAGCGAAGAGCGGTTCCAAGGTCTTTACGACGATTCGCCGGATATGTATTTCACCGTCGCGGAGGACAGCACGGTTACATCCGTCAATCAATTCGGCGCCGATTACCTTGGTTACAGTAAGGAATCGCTGATCGGTGAACCCTTCTGGACTCTGATTCATGCCGAGGATTTGTCATTCGTCCAGGAGCAGGTCGGGAATGCCTTCAGCGATCGGTTGGACGATAGCGAGCTCGAGTTTCGCATGGTGCGCCGGGATCAAACGGTACTTTGGATTCACGAGCGCATTCGCTTGTTGCCAAGGACATCGAGTGCGCCCGCAGAGCTGAGAATCGTGTGCCGTGACGTTACCGAGGCGCACAATCTGTCCCAGGAATTGTCGTACCAGGCGTCCCACGATTCTCTTACGGGGTTGGTGAATCGTCGCGAGCTGGAAAATCGCCTGGCCCGGGTTCTCGAGACAGCACGCGCGGACGGATCACATCATGCACTCTGCTATCTCGATCTGGACCAGTTCAAAGTCATCAACGATACATGTGGGCACGTCGCCGGGGACGAATTGTTACGCCAACTCTCCGAGGTTCTCCGCTCGAAGGTGAGACGTCGGGACACGCTTGCGAGGTTGGGCGGTGACGAGTTCGGCGTGCTGATGGAGCATTGCGTGTTACGCCAGGCCCAGCGGGTTGCCAACACGCTTCGTAAGTGTGTCGAAGAGTTCCGGTTCAGTTGGGAAAACAAGACCTTCAGTGTTGGCGTCAGCATCGGACTGGTGCCGGTAACCTCGGACAGTGAGAGCGTCGCCGGCGCGTTGAGCGCTGCCGATACAGCCTGTTACGTCGCCAAAGACCAGGGGCGAAATCGTGTTCATGTTTATCACCCCGAAGACATGGAGCTGGCGCGGCGGCACGGGGAAATGCAGTGGGTCGCGCGAATCAACCAGGCTCTGGAAGAAGATCGGTTTTGCCTCAGCGTGCAACCTATTCGGTCGCTCTCGAATATAGACCTGGCGTCCACCCCTGCCACGTTGGCATCGGACAATTATGGTTACTACGAAGTGCTTTTACGCATGCGTGACGCCAGCGGGCGGATGGTGCCTCCGGGAGCATTTCTGCCGGCCGCGGAACGCTACAGCCTGTCGGTAAAGCTGGATCGCTGGGTCGTGGAGAAAATATTCTCGTGGCTCGACGAGCATCCAGAGCAGTTGGATCGGCTCAGCATGTGTTCCATCAATCTTTCCGGGCACTCCATCGCCGACGAGGATTTTCTGCAGTTCGTGATTGCCAGTCTTGACGGAACCAACGTGCCGGCGGAAAAATTGTGCTTCGAGATCACCGAAACCGCGGCCATAACTAATCTGGTCAGCGCGACCCGGTTCATAACGGCGTTAAAGGGGTGGGGATGCTACTTCGCTCTGGATGATTTTGGCAGCGGCCTGTCTTCTTTCGCCTACCTCAAGCAGCTGGCGGTGGATTTTCTGAAAATTGACGGTGTGTTCGTGAAAGATATCGTCGATGACCCCATCAACCTGGCGATGGTGAAATCCATCAACGACATTGGCAAGGTCATGGGTAAGCAAACCATCGCGGAGTTTGTGGAAAACGACGGCATTCTCGAGAAACTTCGCGAGGTGGGTGTGGATTACGCTCAGGGTTATCGTATCGGCAGGCCGAAACCACTCGAGCGCTTATTGACCCTCGAGCGGGAAGATGAGGTTCAGAGTGAATTGTTACAACCCTCGGCGCAGTGAGGTTTCATGAACAAGCTCGTGTTGCTGCGCCACGGCGAAAGTACCTGGAATCAGCAAAATCGCTTTACCGGCTGGACTGATGTCGATCTCACCGAGCGCGGCACTGCAGAAGCACACCGTGCCGGTCAACAGCTCATCGAAGAGGGGCTTGTTTTCGATGTCGCGTACACATCGGTTCTCAAACGCGCGATTCGAACCCTGTGGATCGTGCTCGACGAGCTCGATCAGATGTGGATCCCGGTACATCGATCCTGGCGCTTGAACGAGCGTCACTACGGTGCGTTGCAGGGGCTCAACAAGGCGCAGACGGCGAAAAAGTACGGCGACGAGCAGGTGCTCGTGTGGCGCCGAAGCTACGACACCCCGCCGCCGGCGCTGGAGGCTGGCGATGAGCGTTTTCCCGCAAGCGATCCCCGTTACGATGACTTGGATGCGCGGGATATTCCCGCCACGGAGTGCTTGAAGGATACTGTTGCGCGCTTTCTTCCCTACTGGCACGAGACGATCGCACCGCAAGTGCGCGCCGGCAAGCGTGTGATCATCACCGCCCACGGCAATTCGCTGCGGGCCCTGGTGAAATATCTCGACGATGTGTCCGACGCGGACATCGTCGGTTTGAACATCCCCACCGGCGTGCCGTTGGTGTACGAGCTCGACGACTCCCTCGCCCCCATCTCCAGTCGCTACTTGGGCGATCCGGACGAAGTGCAAAAAGCAATGCAATCCGTCGCCAACCAGGGAAAGTCCATTTAACTCGTCTCCGCTACCATCTGTGCCATCTTCGTTTAAGCGGTCTGGTAGTCGCCGTAAAGTTTGGCGTACAGCCCACCTGCCGCCATCAGCGTGTCGTGGGCGCCGGTTTCTATGATGCGGCCGGCGTCGAAGACGTAAACTCTGTTCGCTTGTTTTACCGCACTCAGGCGGTGGGCGATGATGAGGGTCGTGCGCCCGGCGAGAAATGTTCCCATGGCTTCGTGCAGTCGCGCTTCTGTTTCCGTGTCCAGGGCCGAGGTCGCTTCGTCGAGGATGACCACCTTCGGATCCGACAACATCATGCGCGCAATGGCCAGGCGCTGGCGCTGGCCGCCGGACAGCCGTATGCCCTGACGGCCGATGACGGCGTCGAGAGCGCGGGGCATCGCCGCAATGTCTTCCTGGATCTGCGCCACCCGCAGGGCGGTCCACAGGGCGTCCTCGTCCAGGTCACGACCCAGGGTAAGATTTGTGCGCACTGTATCGTTCAATAATGCGGGATGCTGCAGAACGACGGCTACATGCTCCCTGACCACGTCGAGGCCGATGCGCGTAACCGGCACCCGGTCGAAGCGCAGCTCGCCGGACATGGGTGGGTAGAGGCCGAGCAGAACCTGCACCAGCGTGGATTTGCCGCCACCGCTGGCGCCCACCAGCGCCACCTTCTCGCCGGCGGCGATACTCAGCGACAGATGATCGAGCACCAGTGGCCCGTGTCCGTAGGCGAAGCACAGATCGTGAACGTCCACCGCCACGGTTTTCTTCCCCTCGAAAGGGTTCACCTCATGGGGGAAATCGGGCTCGGCGTGCAGCAGCCACAGCCGGTTGATGCGGGCGAGGGCGGCCTTGGCGCCATACCAGGCAAACTGGATGTTCAGCACCTCCTGCACCGGCCCCATCATGAACCACAGATATCCGAACACGGCCATCATCTGTCCGACGGTGAGATCGGAAAAAACCACCAGCAACATGCTGACTGCACGAAAGATGTCGAAGCCGACGAGAAACACCATAAACGACAGACGATTCGCAGTTTCGCTCTTCCAGGTAAATGCCACACCGTGATCGCGCACATCCCGGGCGCGGCCGGCGACCCGCTGTAGATAGTGCTGCTCGCGATTGGCCGCGCGGATGGTTTGAATAACGTCCAGGGTTTCCGTCAAGCTTTCCTGGAAAATCTCGAAGGCCGCATTTTCGCGGCGCTTGAGTTCTTTCACGCCCTTGCCCAGGACAATCGTGAGGTACACCACTATCGGGTTCATGAACAGAATGAATAGCGCCAGTGGCCAGTGCATCCACAGGAGCACGGCCGCGGTGCCGACCAGGCTCAGTACCGAAATCAGGAACTTGGCTACGGTCGTACCGACGAAATTGTCGATGGCATCCATATCGGTGATGAAATGCGACGCGACGCCGCCGCTTCCCATGGTTTCGTACTCCGCCATGGAAATGCGTTCGAGCCGCCCGAGCAGTTCGCGGCGCATGTGAAAAACCATATTTTTCGAGATTCGCGTGAACTCGCGCACCTGCAGGGCGGAGAAGGCCAGGGCCGTGAGACGAAGCATGACCGTAAACACCAGGACGGCGCACACGTAAAGCACCGGACCGTGCCAGGCAACCGGGAAGATCGTACTCAGTATGCCTACCACCATTCCCGGGCGGCCGAGAAGAACCTCGTCCACCAGCAGCGGCATCAACAGCGGGATGGGAATAGCAAAGAGCACAGCCGCCACCGCGATGATATTGGCGATTACGAGCGTGCGGCGATGTTCCCGCGCGATGCCGAGCAAATAGGACCACCCGTAGCGCGGTGACCCGGCGCTGTCTTCAGCCGCCGTCATAGGCACCCTTGACTACGTCGGCGATGATCGCGATTCCCCGCTCGACGACGTCGGCGGGCTGCGAATAGGTAAGGCGGATGCATTCGTGCTTGTGCTCCCAATCCTCACTGAGCCCCGGGAAGAAGTAGTGCCCCGGAATCACCAGCACGCCGCGATCTTTCAAGCGCTGGTAGAGCTGCGCGCAGCTGATGGGTAGTCCGGGAAACCACAGCCACAGGAAAATCGCACCTTCGGGTTTGTGGATGGCGAATTCATAGCCGGCAAATTGCCGGCGTATCAAATCGACGGCCTGGTCAGCTTTGTCCTGGTAGAACGGCCGGATGATGTCGTTGCTGATGGAGATGATCTCGCCGCTCTCGATCATATCCACGGTCAAGGCGGCGCCAAATCCGCCGGTGGTGAGATTGACGATGGCATTAACGCTCGCCAGACCGCGAATGATCTGCTCGTTTGCTATCACGATGCCCGTGCGCACACCCGGAAGTCCCAACTTGGAGAGACTCATGCAGAGAATCACGTTGTCGTCCCAAACCGGGGTAGCGTCACTGAAAATGATATGCGGGAACGGCGTGCCGTAGGCGTTGTCGAGGATTAACGGTACGTCGTGGCGGCGAGCGAGCCCCATGAGCTTCGCGACCTCATCGTCGGTGAGCACGTTGCCGGTGGGATTCGTGGGGCGCGATACGCAGATGGCGCTGATGTCGTCGCCCACGGTCAGCTTGTCGAAATCCACGTGGTATTTAAACAGATGGTCGGCTAGATGCTCGATGGTGGGCCGATTGGCCGTGAACATGTCGGTCATGACGCCTTGATCGGCGTAGCCGATGTACTCGGGTGTAAGAGGCAGAAGAATACGCCGGGGCGCGCCGGCATCATCCCGCCCCGCGAGCATGTTGAACAGCATGAAGGAGGCCGACTGGCTGCCATTGGTGATGGCGATGTTGTCGGCGCTCAACGGCCAGTCGAACTCGCGCCGCAAAAGAGCAGCTAGCGCTTCGCGGAATCGGGTTTCGCCCTGGGGAGGATCGTAGTCCCCGATGAGGCGCTCGAACTGATCGCCTGCGTCGAGGATGTCGACCATACGCTGGCGGAAGCGCGCCTGCATCTCAGGAATTTGCCCCGGGTTTCCACCGCCCAGCATGAGCATGCTCTTGTTGACGGACAAGGCGTCTCCGAGATCGTCCATGAGCTGGACGATTCCGGCTTTGTTGCTGAAGTTGTTGCCGAAGCTGGAGAATTTCATGGCCGCACGTGGGATACGATGTGCGTTCATTCTAGCGGATAGCCGCTGTCGCGGATGCGTACAGGGCCGGGTGGGCGCGGGTGCGCCCCGGGCTCAGCGTCGCCGGATCAGGGTGCCAACCAGCTGTTGACCTGCTCGACGTCGGTTTCAGAGAGGGTGCCGGCTGCCTGTTTGAGGGTCAAGCGGTTGACAATGTAGTCGTAGCGGGAGAAGGCCAAATCGCGGCGTGCCTCGAATAAACGGCGCTCGGCGTTCAGGACGTCCACGGAGGTACGCGTCCCCACCTGAAAGCCGGCATCGATGGCTTCCTTGGCGGATACGGTGGATTTCACCGCTTGGGTCAAGGCTTTGACCCGGGAAATGTCGGAATTCAGATTCAGGTATGCGGCCCGCGCCTGTCGCTGCACGGCGCGCCGTCGCCGTTCCAAGGTGTCCAGGGATTGCTGGTAAAGGTGGCGGACCTCGCGGGTCTGGGACACCACCAGTCCACCTTGGTATATGGGAACGTCGAGCTCGATTCCGATCTGCCCGTCGACGACTTGACTACCCGTGGCGATGCCGCCGATGCCGCCATGGGAGTCGAAGTACTGGGTACGTCCCACCAGGTCCAGCGTCGGATAGTGGCCGGCCTGCATGCGGCTGATCTCTTCCTTGGCGGTCGCCGCTGCATGGCGTGCCGCCATTATTTCCAGATTCTGGCGCAGAGCCGTCTCGGTCCACTGCTTGATGTCCGCCGGGTCGGGGCTCACCAACGGCATTGCTTGTCCCAGCGACGCCAGATCCGTGGTGTAGAGGCCCGTCACCTCGCGCAACGCTTCGCGGCCATTGTCCAGATCGTTCTCCGCCGCGATCACGTCGGCGGTGGCGAGATCGAAGCCCGCCTGGGCTTCCTCCACGTCGGTGATGGCGATGAGGCCGACTTCGAAACGCTGCTGAGCCTGTTTGAGCTGTTGTCCGAAGGCTTCCAGGGCCGCTTGCGCGAAGGCCAGCTGATCCCGGCCTTTGAGAACATCGAAATAACGCTCCGAGACGCGCAGGATCAATTCCTGGCGGGCGAAAGCGAACTCCGCGTTTGCCTGTTTCGTGCGCAGGTCCGCCTGCTCCAGCGCGACCCAGAGATCATGATGGTAGACGGGCTGCGTGAGGGTGATATCCGCCTGGTAATCCGGCCAGTCGGTGGTTCCGGTGGGGCCGGTGGCGGACCTTCTCACGTCTGCATAGTTGTGGCGAACGGAACCGCCTGCACTCAACGTTGGCAGCAGGAAGGAACGCGCCTGGGGGCTCAGTTCCTGGGAGGCAAGATTCGCCGCCACCGCGCTTTGATACTCGGGGTCCGCTTCCAGGGAAACATCGAATAAATCCACAAGCGTTGTTGCCGCGTTGACGACCCCCGGGTGCGCTCCCATCAGCAGCAACGGTACCAGCAGCACCGCTGTGCGCCCGAGTTTCACTATCGAATCAGTCGTTGTTGATGGCATTGGCACATTTCCGCTCGCAATGTAGTCCCCATCGATTCACAGAACGAAGCGCTCCGGCTCCTCGACGCCTGTCAGTGGCGGCAGAACGGTCTCGAACAAACAGTCCGTCGCCCACTGCGTCTCGCTATTTCGAGTAATCAGCAAGGCTTCCATGGCGGGCTCCTGCCCGACAATGATGAACAGTCGACCGCCGATGGCGAGACTGTTCTGAAAACTTTCTTCCAGCAGCGGCAGCGAGCCGGTGACGGCGATGACGTCGTAGGGGGCCGATCGCTCCCAGCCGTGGGACGCGTCCCCGCTGTACAGGTCGACATTCTCGATGGCGTGAGCGGCCAGCTTCGCCCGCGCGCCGCTTTGCAGCGCGTCGTGAATTTCGACACTGGTGACGTGTCCGCCAAGACGCGCCAACAGGGCGGTAACAAAGCCGCTGCCGGTGCCGACTTCCAATACCCGATCGGTGGGTGCGACCTGCAGCGCCTGCAACATGCGCGCCTCTACCCTCGGCAACATCATGGTCTGGCCGTGCTCCAGAGGGATGCAGGTGTCGGCGAAGGCAAGATTGCGATAGGCCTCGGGCACGAAATCTTCCCGCGGCACCTGGCCCATCAAATCGAGCACCTGCTGATCCAGGACCTCCCAGGTCCGGATCTGCTGCTCTACCATGTTGAATCGAGCCTGCTCGACGTTCATGAGAAGATATCCAGGGTCAACGCCACATCCCCTGCCTTGGATGGGCAAATGCATTGAATGAGTATAATTTAAAGTTCTTTCTTAGGCGAGGTAGAGTAAGCACTTGTTCTAAAGCGAGATTTCCAGACTGTGACTCAGTCCCCACTAGCAAATTCGAGACCATTGCACGGCAGGCAGGAATTCGCTGCCTGTGCCGCCGGGGTCCCTGACCGTCGGTTACTGGCCCGGACGCGCCAAAATGAAAAAGTCTAGCAGGCGTGGCGCCGGTTTGAACCTGTTTCCCCCCATGAAGGACCCGATCCACGTGTCGAAGTCGTCAATCCAGCCGTTTCCATGGCCTTTTCCGGGGATTTCCGGGTGCTGAGCAGCGGTACGCTGCAGGCGCGCGCGGCCCTCGCGGCTCTGGCGCTGCTTTTGCTCATCTCCATCGCCACCGATGTCTATTTGTTGATGGCGTCGACCCTGAGCGCCTCGCAACTGGTGCTGGTGCTGGTCATTCAGGGGGCTCTTCTGATGGCCGGCATCGCATTGCTCTGGACCTGGCTGGAGACCCGCATCCTGCATCCGCTGCGGATGTTGCAGGACGATATCGACGTGATCATCCACGGCAATCCGGCCCACAGCCCGGAGCCGCCGGAGGGGCATGGGCTGGGGAGTTTGCCCGATGCCGTCAACCGCCTCGCCCAGGCGCTCTCCCGGGCGCGGGTGGATACCACCAAAACAATGCACTCGGCGCGTTCTCACGCCGAGCGGCGCAGTGCACGACTGGAGGCAATTCTGAGGGATCTGAGCGAGGCCGTCATCGTATGCACCCAGCAGCACCGGGTCGTGTTGTATAACGATGCGGCGTCGACGCTGTTTTCCGGCGCCACCCTCGGCATCGGTCGTATGCTCACGACGGTGCTGCAACCGGCGGCGCTGCGTGGTGCATTAACCGAATTGCATCGCGATCACCAAAAGGGCGGTGACTCGTCCGGCGTCGTCAGCTGTGTGTGCGAGCCCTGCGACGCTTCCCGCCAACCACTTGCCGCGCGTATGCGGTTGGTGATCGAGCACGACGGATCGCCGAGCGGGTATGTACTGGTGCTGGGCGCGGACGCCGTCGCGCCGTCCACCGAGCCTCCCGCGTCCCGCGTCATCGACATGCTGGAGCGGCCGACCTTCTACGATTTCGATTTATTCGACAAGGATCTCGACCGGGATCTTCTGGACACGCCGCTGCGTGATCTGAATATGGTGGTTTTCGATACGGAGACTACCGGCCTCGAGCCCTCCCGGGGCGACCAGATTGTGCAAATTGCAGGCGTACGGGTGCTCAACGCCCGCTTACTCCCGGATGACCACTTCGACGAGCTGGTCAATCCAGGAATGCCCATACCGAGAGCATCTACCCGCATTCACGGGATCCGCGACGAGATGGTTGCCGGCAAGGATCCAGTGGCGACAGTGCTGCGCCGCTTTCACGCATTCGTCGGCGATGCGGTTCTCGTTGCCCACAATGCGGCATTCGACATGAAGTTTCTCAAATTGAAAGAGCCTGAGGTGGGTCTGGGATTCGAGTCTGCGGTGCTCGATACCTTGCTGTTGTCGGTGGTATTGCAGCCCGGCCACACGGCACACACGTTGGACGCCATTGCCAACCGCTTCGGCATCGAAAATCACGATCGTCACTCGGCTTTGGGAGATTCCGTGACGACGGCGGAAGTTCTCGTGAAGATGCTCGCGGTGCTCGATGCGCGCGGGATTCGAAGCCTCGGTCAGGCCCTGGAGGCCTGCGACCGGATTCAGGAGATCAAACGTCTTCAGGAAGGCTTCTGACTATCCCGATGGTCAGCGCGATGCTCAGCGGCGCTCGCCACTGGCAACCGAATCGCCCCCACCGGGGCTTGCTGCGGGCTCTTCGCGCACGAAGTCGGCGGGGGGCGCAACCATGACCGGCTCCGGGGCGAGCGACCCTGGCGGTGGTTCCGATCGCTCGGCGCTTGCTGTGGCACTGACTCTGCGAGGCGCTGCTTTGCCCTTATCGTCGCCACTCCTGGCGCGGCGCGGTTTCGAGTGCCCCGAAGGATCGGTGAAACGGCTGTTGAGGGTCTGCACGTAGCTGTCGGCCTCGGCGAGCACCTGGGCAAGACGTTTACGGGTTGCGGTTGACCAGCCGGCGGGCTCGGCGCCGAACAGCGGTTGCCACGCCCGGGTGTTCTGTTCGAAAGCGCGCTCCATCCACTCCAAGATTTCGCTGTCATAGTCCAGCGCCCGCATGGCTGCCGCCACGCCGTTGGCCGCAGCCCGCCGCAGGCGGAAATGCACATAGACTGTCGCAACGGCAAGTGCCGCCAGACTGAGCCACAGTATTACCGGATGCTCTGTGAGCCAGATGAACCACGGGGCTGAAAAGGTGAGCCCCTGCCAATAACCCGCCCAGACACTGGCAGCCAGCAGACCCGCCCCGATAGCGCCGAAGATGATGCCGTCCAGCCATAGAGTGCGCCGCCTCCAACGCCGACGCGCCTCTCTGAGGGTCGGCACGAGTTGTTCCTCGATGGCGTGGGCGGTTTTCTCGAGCACGCCGATAATGCGGTAGGCCCGCTCGACCTCCACCTGCTCGATGCGCTCCAGGATGGCATCCACGTCCGCCGCGCGGCGCGTTTCGAAGCGCTCGCGTAACGTGGGGTTGTCGATGGGAATAGCCGCGTCCAGGTCATAGGTACTGTAGAAGCGCCCGGCGGTGAGGCCTTTTTGCGCCAGTGCCCGCTGCCAGGCGCCGAATACCTCTTCGGGGTTATCTTCCCGGGCCGCGTTGTCGATCTGGTTGAGGATATACAAGAACTTGTTGGCATCCGGGCGCCGCACGGTATTCGCCACCAGATGCTCCAAAGTGTCCTGCATGGCGCCGGGCTCCGGGTGCCTGGCATCGAAGAAAACCAAAACCAGATCCGACAGATCGACGATGTGATCGGTGATCTTCAAAGTCGCGGTTCGCTGTTCGTCGGCGTCGAAGCCCGGCGAGTCGATAACGATCTTTCCGCGCAGGTGCTCGCTGTGACAGGTCTTGAGCTGCAGGTAGGAATCCACCCGTGACCCTTCACCGGCTGCAACGGCCTCCAGATCCCGGCTCATTTGATAGAAGGGAAAGCGGGGATCGGCATCCAGGGCGAGACCTGGTAACACCCGTTGCACCTCGTCGTTGCTGTAGCAGATGACGGTGAACTTGTCGTCGACGGCCTGGTTGCCCGTCTGTTGGATCTTCTCTTCCAGGTAAAAGTTGATGAACGTGGATTTTCCCGAGGAGAAGGTTCCCATTACCGAGATCATCGGCCACCAGGGAACGCGGGTGGTGAACGACGCCGTGTCGTCCAGCATACCGAGGCGATAAGCGACGCCATCGAGCACCCTGAAGCTTTTCACCACCTGCAGCAGCAGAGGGTTCTCCTGCGCCAGGTGTGAACGTAGCTTCTTTATTCGTTGCTGCAGGGCAGACGGTCGACCAAACATGAGTGTGTTACCGGTTGTGTGCGCCAGTCATTCTAGATAGGTGTGGGGCATTGTGCTAGAAGGGCGACCTGGATTGGCCGTGGTAAGAAGACGGACCGGGCTTCGTTGGATGCTCCTTGGTCTCACCCTCCCCCCTGTCCCCCCTCCCATCGAGGGAGGGGGGACCCTTTGTTTAAAGGCCTCGTGGAGACCAATAAGGCAAGCCCGGAGAG